>NZ_AJTN02000265.1 GCF_000305495.1 Peribacillus psychrosaccharolyticus ATCC 23296
TTATTATCTAGTTTTGAAGGAACAAGAAATTTGTTCTTGAAAAATCCATAAAAAGATATTATAATAATAAATGTCTTTGATAAATGAATAATGTCTGGTAATGATGGCGAAGAGGCCACACCCGTTCCCATTCCGAACACGGAAGTTAAGCTCTTCAGCGCCGATGGTAGTTGGGGGTCTCCCCCTGTGAGAGTAGGACATTGCCAGGCAGATTCACTTTTAATTTTTTTCTATCGAAGAGTTTTAGGAAACATTATACCATTCCGCAGTAGCTCAGTGGTAGAGCATTCGGCTGTTAACCGAACGGTCGTAGGTTCGAGTCCTACCTGCGGAGCCATGCTTCCATAGCTCAGTAGGTAGAGCACTTCCATGGTAAGGAAGAGGTCAGCGGTTCGAATCCGCTTGGGAGCTTACTAGTTTACTTGGAATTGAAATGAAAATTAGTTAGGCCCCTTGGTCAAGCGGTTAAGACACCGCCCTTTCACGGCGGTAACACGGGTTCGAATCCCGTAGGGGTCACCACTTTATATATGGAGGATTAGCTCAGCTGGGAGAGCATCTGCCTTACAAGCAGAGGGTCGGCGGTTCGATCCCGTCATCCTCCACCATGTTTTATTTTACACTTGCCGGTGTAGCTCAACTGGTAGAGCAACTGACTTGTAATCAGTAGGTTGGGGGTTCAAGTCCTCTTGCCGGCACTGTTTTTCTGGAGGGGTAGCGAAGTGGCTAAACGCGGCGGACTGTAAATCCGCTCCTTAGGGTTCGGCAGTTCGAATCTGCCCCCCTCCACCATTTATAAAATCAATTAGTGGACAGTTATATATTTTCTCTTTAAGGGAAATATATGATTACCACCTATTTTTTTGTCAGGTATACAATATATTGGGCTATAGCCAAGCGGTAAGGCAACGGACTTTGACTCCGTCATGCGTAGGTTCAAATCCTGCTAGCCCAGCCATATTATTATAAAGTATTAAGTGCTCAGTTGTGAGTTTACGTTTGAACTAGTAAACATAAACATCTGACTTTTTATTTTGTTAATTAATATGAGCCATTAGCTCAGTTGGTAGAGCATCTGACTTTTAATCAGAGGGTCGTAGGTTCGAATCCTACATGGCTCACTTTTTTTGCGGAAGTAGTTCAGCGGTAGAATACAACCTTGCCAAGGTTGGGGTCGCGGGTTCGAACCCCGTCTTCCGCTCCAGCTTAATCGTACATTACTGTACAAGAGGGGCCTTAGCTCAGCTGGGAGAGCGCCTGCCTTGCACGCAGGAGGTCAGCGGTTCGATCCCGCTAGGCTCCATACTGAAACCTTAAGCCATTCTATGGTTTAAGGTTTTTTTGTATCTTTATACAACCTTTTGCTTTGTTGAACCAGGTACCTATATTGGTATAAAATGGTTTAAAGGGGATGAGGATTTGAAGATAGAGAAAATAACAATCATTGGTCTTCCTATGGATCTCGGTCAAAATAGACGTGGGGTAGATATGGGACCAAGCGCAATCAGGTACGCTGAGGTAGTAGAGAGACTTGATAGTTTAGGGTTTGATGTTGAGGATTCAGGAGACATTATGATTGGAAGGCCCGCACAGTTGGACACTTCAGAAACGAAGCTGAATAACTTGAAAGAGGTCACTATCGGGAGCAGGCTACTGGCAGAAAAAGTCGACGCTATTCTTGGTAAGAACTCATTTCCACTTGTATTAGGGGGCGATCATTCAATTGCCATCGGAACATTAGCAGGAGCGTCAAAACATTATGAGAATCTGGGTGTGATTTGGTTTGATGCTCATGGCGATCTAAATACAGATGAGACGACACCTTCTGGTAATATTCATGGGATGTCGCTAGCCGTTAGTCTAGGGCTGGGAAACGATGAACTTGTAAACATCCATGGATATTCACCTAAAATTAAACCTGAAAATGTGGTCATTATTGGTGCGCGTTCTTTAGATGAAGGGGAAAGAAAATTAATAACAGCGAAAGAGATTAAAGTATTTTCTATGCATGAAATTGATAGACGCGGGATGGCAGCAGTAATAGAAGAAACGATTGCTTTCTTTAATGAAAAAACAGACGGTGTCCATTTATCAGTAGATATGGATGCGTTAGATCCTATTGATGCTCCAGGAGTTGGAACACCAGTGTTAGGGGGGATTACTTACAGAGAAAGTCATCTGGCGATGGAAATGCTTTCAGAGTCAGGTATTGTGACTTCTGCTGAGTTTGTAGAAGTGAATCCTATCCTAGATGATAAGAATAAAACAGCGACGGTTGCTGTTGCCTTAATGGGTTCTTTGTTTGGTGAGAAGCTAGTGTAAAGTAAGTTACGCTGCTTTTACATAATGAAAGACAATTAAAACAGTAACCTCCCCCGTTACTGTTTTTTGGTTAGATGGATATATTGAATGATTAAAGTATCCAGCTCTGCGCTGACCTCTACTACGCGACTATCTCTCATCGAGGAATGCCCTGCCAAATGAATCATTCTTTCTCTATATTCTTCTATTCTGGTTAACAGTTGTTCTGCTATCATAGTAAAGACATCCTCGCTTTATTTTGTATTTTTAAACAATTTACCCAATATTAATTTAATTAAACAAAAAATGTTAAAATTTGATAAAATTAAAGTAATTATTTTTGAAACCTTTTAGCGTGCGATTCGTAAGTATCGTATAGCCGCATGAGCGGGGGTAATACACAAAATGGAAGTCATCATTAAACAGAGGATTAATCAGGTCTTAAAGGGAGACCAAAATGCGTTTGGGGAAATTGTTGAATTGTATAAGGATAAGGTTTTTCAATTGTGCTTTAGAATGCTTGGAAACCGTCATGAGGCCGAAGATATGGCACAAGAGGCATTCGTTCGTGCATATGTTAATATTCACCGTTTTAATATTCAAATGAAGTTTTCTACGTGGTTATACCGAATTGCAACAAATTTATGTATTGACCGAATCCGTAAAAAGAAGCCAGATTACTTCTTGGATGCTGAAGTAGCTGGGACAGAAGGTTTAAATATGTATTCATTAATTGCTGATGACAGTGCTTTACCAGAAGATGAGGTAGAGTCATTAGAGCTTCAGGAGACCATACAAGACGAGATTCTAAAGCTGCCAGAGAAATACCGATCGGTGATTGTCTTAAAATACATTGAGGAATTATCCCTAAAAGAAATAAGTGATATTCTGGATCTGCCAATCGGAACGGTCAAAACGAGAATTCACAGAGGCCGTGAAGCATTGAGAAAACAGTTGAGTAATTTTTAAAAAGAAGGTGAATAAAACGATGAGTTGCCACGAGGATATCGTTGACTATATGCATGATTATTTAGATGAATCGATAACAGAAGAAAACAAAGAACGTTTGCGAGAACATTTGCATAGTTGTGCAGAGTGTCGTTCCTATTTTCATGATATGAAAAAGGCAATAGCTCTAGTGCAGAGTACGGCTAGAATTAAAGCACCAGATGATTTTACAGCACGAGTGATGGCAAGTATTCCGAAAGAAAAGAAAAATATAGGGATGAAACGCTATTTGAGAAATCACCCTCTGTTAACAGCAGCTTCATTATTTATTGTCTTAATGGGAGGGTCAATTTTCTCAACTTGGGGTGAAGAACAAAATTTTGCAGTGTCAAAGCAAGAAAACATTGTAGTTGAAAATGAAATGGTCATTATACCTGCCGGGAAAGTGGTTAAGGGGGACGTAGTAGTTAAGAACGGCGATATACGTATTGAAGGTGAAGTAAATGGCGATGTAACGGTTATAAATGGGGAGCAGTATATGGCTTATGCCGGTAAGGTAACGGGACAAATTGTTGTGATTGATGAAATGTTTGAATGGCTCTGGTTTAAAGTGAAAAGTACAGGTAAAGCTTTATTTAAGGGAGATGAGAACGAATAAATATCAGACTTTTACTTGTATAATGAAGGAGAGCCTTTGCCCTATGGGTGCAGGCTTGTTTGGTTTGCAAATACAAAAGGATTGTGTTTTTTTCATGCTTACTAGGTATACTAACTTTAGAAGAATAAGAACATTAGTGGTATAATGGTTAAGTTACGATTTAGCGTAAACGTTTTACTGATTGGAGGAAAAACCATGTCATTATCCACATTATCCAATCTTCCATTCATTGATTATGTAATCAATTTAATAGATATCCTCCTTGTATGGTTTGTTTTATATAAATTGCTCGTCATTATACGAGGTACAAAAGCCATTCAACTATTAAAGGGGATTTTCGTAATTGTGATTGTCCGGAGTCTAAGCAGCTTAATCGGCTTTAATACACTGGGCTGGCTAATGCAGCAAGTAATGAACTGGGGAGTCCTCGCTGTTATTATCATCTTCCAGCCTGAATTACGCCGTGCTCTTGAACAGTTAGGAAGAGGGCAGTTGTTCACGAGGACAACCGTTGGACAGGAAGAAGATGAGCAGGATAGGTTAGTTGAAAGTATAGTGAAAGCAACATCTTATATGGCTAAGCGTAGAATTGGCGCTTTAATCTCAATTGAAAAGGAAACAGATTTAAGTGATTACATAGAAACAGGCATACCTATTGAATCACACATTTCCTCAGAACTATTGATCAATATTTTTATACCAAATACACCGCTTCATGATGGAGCAGTTATTCTTCGAAATAATCAGATAGCTGCAGCTGCGTGTTATTTGCCGTTATCGGAAAGTCCGTTTATTTCAAAAGAACTTGGTACTAGACATAGAGCTGCTATGGGGGTTAGTGAGGCGACTGATTGTCTAACGATTATTGTATCGGAGGAAACAGGGAGTATATCCCTGACGAAAAACAGCGAGCTTTATCGTGATTTGGATCTAGAAACATTTAAGAGTATGTTATCAAAAGAACTAATCTTAGATAACAAACAAGCTTCCTCGACACTCTGGAATTGGAGGGGGAAGAAAAATGGATAAATATACAAATAGCGTCTGGTTTTCAAGGTTGGTTGCTTTGGCAATAGCTGCTCTTCTATTTACATCTGTTAATTTCGAATCCAAAAATGAAAATGGTTCCTTGGGTTTTAATACGCCTGGTAAGGTTTCTCAAGAAGTAATAGAAGATGTTCCAGTTGAAATAGATTATGATCAAGAAAACTTGGTCGTTACAGGTGCCCCGGAAACAGTGAAGATTACCCTTGAAGGGGTTAAAAGTTTGTTACTCCCGGCTAAAACTCAAAGAGAATTTCAAGTCTATATTGACCTTTCTGATCCTGAAATTACATTGGGAGAGAAAAAGGTGCCGTTAAAAATCCGTAATCTTAATGAAAAATTAACAGCTACCCTCTCACCTGCGTATGCAACCGTTATGGTTCAGGAAAAGGTGACAAAAGATTTTTCAGTAGATGTTGATTACAATCGTTCGTTATTAGAAGAGGGATACACAGCTGAAAATCCAACGAGTAATCCTCAAACGGTTAAGATCACAGGAGCCAAAGATGTCATTGATCAAATTTCTTTTGTAAAAGCGACACTTGGTTTAACAAAAGGAATGGATGAATCAGTCAATCGTGAAGCAACCGTTAAAGCGCTGGATCGAGACTTGAATAAGCTGAACGTGACGATTGAACCAGCAGTGGTGAATGTCTCATTAAAAGTGAATATTCCTTCTAAAACAGTTCCGATTAGGCCAATACAGTCAGGCAAGCTAAAGAGCGGATTAAAGATAAAAAGTTTGACCACGGATGATAAAGAAGTAACGATTTATGGAAAAGAAGCAATTCTTGAGAACATCAACGAAGTTACTGTCCCAGTCAACATTTCTAATATTACAGGGGATGCTGTGTACGAACTTCCGATTAGTGTTCCAGATGATGTAAAAAAAGTTTCGAAGGATACTGTGAAGGTGAACATTAAGACAGAAAAAGCGGATCCTGATTCGGAGGCTGACACCGATACGGATAACGATACAGATCCCGATTCTGAGGCTTCTTTACCTGAAGATACAAACGATACAGATAAACCTGTAGATAAACCGACAGAGGATAAAGATACCGATAAAGATGAAGATGTAAGCATTCAAACCAAGAAATTCTCCAATCTTAAGATTCAAACGGTTGGACTGGACAAAGACCGTTCGATGAAGTTTGTAAATCCTTCAATGGGTTCTATGGGTATTACGTTTAAGGGCACTAGAGCCGAGTTGAATAAACTTAAAGAGGCGAATATACAGTTATCTGTTAATGTAAATCAGTTGGAAGCAGGGACTCATGATGTCGCTGTGCAAGTTAAGGCGCCGGATAACACAAATTGGGAACTTGATTCAAGAATGGTCACAATTTCTATTACTGATAATGAGGAAGAGACTTCCTAACGTTTAACGGAACAATTCGAAAAAGGAGCGATTATGAAAATGGGTAAATATTTTGGTACTGACGGGGTAAGAGGGGTTGCCAACAGCGAGTTGACACCAGAATTGGCTTTTAAACTAGGACGTTTCGGCGGTTACGTACTAACAAAGGATACACAGCGTCCTAAAGTTTTAATTGGCAGGGATACCCGAATTTCCGGTCATATGCTTGAAGGAGCCCTTGTTGCTGGTCTTTTATCAATCGGAGCAGAAGTCATGCGCTTAGGTGTTATTTCTACACCAGGTGTTGCTTATCTTACTAAGGCGCTAAGTTCCGAAGCGGGTGTTATGATTTCAGCATCGCATAATCCAGTTGAAGATAATGGGATTAAATTCTTTGGTCCAGACGGCTTCAAGTTGTCAGATGCACAAGAGAATGAAATTGAAGCGTTAATGGATTTATCAGATGATACACTTCCAAGACCAGTGGGAGAAAACCTTGGCCACGTAAATGATTATTTTGAAGGCGGCCAGAAATATTTGCAATATCTAAAACAAACAGTTGATGAGGACTTCACAGGTATACATATAGCTCTTGATTGTGCACACGGAGCAACTTCATCCTTGGCAACACATTTATTTGCTGACTTGGATGCAGATATCTCAACCATGGGAGCATCTCCAAATGGATTGAACATCAATAAAGGCGTCGGGTCAACACATCCTGAAGCACTGGCAGCCTTTTTACTAGAAAAAGGGGCCAGTATCGGTTTAGCATTTGATGGTGATGGCGACCGGTTAATTGCGATTGATGAAAAAGGACAAATTGTAGATGGTGACCAAATCATGTACATCTGTGCACGTTATATGAACGATCATAACCTTCTTAAGCATGGAACGGTCGTATCAACTGTAATGAGTAACCTTGGCTTCTATAAGGGAACTGAGGAGCATGGAATTAAGAGTATCCAAACTGCAGTCGGTGATCGTTATGTAGTAGAAGAAATGAAAAAAGGCGGATATAATCTAGGCGGCGAGCAATCAGGCCATATTATTTTCCTTGATCACATCACTACTGGTGACGGTCTGTTAACTGGTTTACAGTTGGTGAATATCATGAATATGACGAAAAAATCATTATCAGAGCTTGCAAGCGAAATGAAAAAATTCCCGCAAAAGCTTGTGAATATTCGTGTCACAGATAAACATGGTGTAACTGAAAACGAAAAGGTTCATGCGATTATCAGTGAGGTGGAAGCTGAAATGAATGGAAATGGCCGAATTTTGGTTCGTCCTTCAGGAACAGAACCATTAGTACGAGTGATGGCAGAAGCTCCAACTGCCGAGCAATGTGAGACATATGTTGAGCGTATTGCTTCTGTTGTAAAAGAAGAAATGGGTTTAGCTGAGTAAAAAAAGACCTGATATAAAAAACAAATATGCAAAAGAGGAACGCTTTTTTCCTCTTTTGCATATTTTTATAACCAGATCAGTTTTTACTGATTTGATATAATAAAGGAATATTAAATTGACGGAAAGAACATTATGGGTTATGATAATTCTGTTTTAACACCCATTTTTTCAAGAAATGGGTATTTAAATAGAAAGGAAGGGCAAGTAGTAGATTCATTCAAAGCGCCTGAACTAAGCGTACGGTGTTATAAGCTTAGTTGACGAGGAGGAGGTTTATCGATATTTCGGCGGATACCTCCCGGCTGAACGTGTACAGCCGCAGGAACCTTGACCTTAAAACAGCGTGGCAACGTGCTGCACAAAGGGTGAGGGATACACATATAAAAAATATAAGAGACAAGGGGGCAGGAGTGCCCCCGTGCATTCCTGTTCCCTTGCTTAGACGGAGGAACGGATTTATGTGTGGAATTGTTGGATATATCGGTAATACGGATGCAAAGGAAATTTTGTTAAAAGGATTGGAAAAGCTAGAATATAGAGGATACGATTCTGCAGGAATAGCAGTTGTAACTGAATCTGGTGTTCAAGTATTTAAGGAAAAAGGCCGGATTGCTGATCTTCGCAGTGTTGTAGATGAAACGGTTCTAGCTCACACGGGAATTGGCCATACTAGATGGGCAACTCATGGTGTGCCAAGCCATAACAATGCACATCCGCATCAGAGTACATCAGGTCGTTTGACGTTGGTGCATAATGGTGTAATCGAAAACTATTTAGGTCTTAAACGTGAGTATTTAGAGGACGTTACGTTCGTTAGTGATACAGATACTGAAATCATCGTTCAGCTAATTGAGAAGTTTGTTAATGACGGCCTTGAAGTTGAAGCGGCTTTCCGTAAAACGTTAATGCTGTTAAAAGGATCCTATGCACTCGCTTTATTGGATAATCAAAATGAAGATGTCATCTTCGTTGCTAAGAATAAGAGTCCATTATTAGTAGGTGTCGGTTCTGATTTTAACGTAGTAGCTTCCGATGCGATGGCAATGATACAAGTGACTGATCAGTATCTGGAAATCATGGATAAAGAAATGGTTTTCGTTTCAAAAGAAAAGGTAACAATTAAAAACCTAGAAGGGGAAGAAATTCTCCGTGCACCATATACAGCTGAAATCGATGCTAGTGATATCGAAAAAGGCACATATCCGCATTATATGTTGAAAGAAATTGACGAACAGCCGCTGGTTATTCGTAAAATTGTTCAAGCGTATCAAAATGAGGAAGGCAAGCTGACTATTGATTATAATATTTCAGAAGCTGTTAGTGAAGCTGACCGCGTGTATATTGTTGCGTGCGGAACTAGTTACCATGCTGGTTTAATCGGTAAGCAGTTCATTGAAAAAATGGCTAAGATTCCAGTTGAGGTTCATGTGGCATCTGAATTTGTTTACAACATGCCGATACTTTCGGAAAAGCCGCTGTTCATCTTTATTTCTCAAAGTGGAGAAACTGCAGACAGCCGTGCCGTGCTTGTAGCGATTAAAGAACTTGGTTATAAATCATTAACAATTACGAACGTACAGGGTTCTACGCTTTCTCGAGAAGCAGACTTTACAATGCTGCTGCATGCAGGTCCAGAAATAGCTGTAGCATCTACAAAAGCATATACAGCTCAAATTGCTGTACTTGGTATCCTTGCTAACGTAGTTGCAGAATTCCGTGAGCAACAAGTTGATTTTGATTTAGTCAAAGAACTAGGGATTATCGCTACGGTTATGGAAGCGCTATGTGATTCAAAGGAACAGTTTGAGGAAATTGCTCGTGAGTATCTTGCTGTAACACGGAACTGTTTCTTTATCGGCCGCTCTCTTGATTATTATGTTGGCTTAGAAGGGGCACTAAAGCTTAAAGAGATCTCGTACATCCAAGCAGAAGGATTTGCTGGTGGAGAACTCAAACATGGTACAATTGCGCTGATTGAAGAAGGAACTCCAATTATTGCACTATCCACTCAAAACGAGGTAAACCTTAGCATACGAGGCAACGTAAAAGAAGTCGTAGCTCGTGGTGCGAATCCATGTATTATTACCATGAAAGGTCTGGAAGAAGAAGACGATCGTTTTGTCATTCCAGAAGTTCATGAACTCTTATCACCTCTTGTCTCAGTAATACCGCTTCAATTGATTGCTTATTATGCAGCCCTGCAACGCGAATGTGACGTTGATAAGCCGCGTAACCTGGCAAAGAGTGTAACTGTCGAGTAAGAACTATATAAAAGAGAACAACCGGAATTTCCTATTCTATTAAGTAGGGGATTTCGGTTTTTCTTATATCTAAAAGTTCCATTTTCTTGAATAATACGTAATAAAGGAGTGGGATTATGTATGTTAAACTATAAAGAGATGAAAGAAAAAAATAGGGAAAAGGTGAATGATAATGGATGTACGGTTTCCAATTGGGAGTTTACAAGTTCCTGAAAATGTTACAGTAGAAAGTATTCAAGGATGGCTACAGGAAATTGAATCTTACGTAATTAAATTAAGGGAAACGGTTAATTCACTAAGTGATGAGGAATTAAGCAAAACATATCGTGAAGGCAGCTGGACAGTTCGTCAGCTTGTTCATCATATTGCAGATTCTCAGCTGAACATGTATCAACGGTTGAAGCTAGCTTTAACTGACGAGAATCCTACCGTACCAGCTTTTGACGAAGAAAAGTGGGCTGTTCAACCGGATACAAAACTTCCAATAGAAAGTTCTATTAAAATGCTGGAAGGTTTAAATGAGCGTATTGTTGCTTTAGGATACAGTTTAACTGAAGCGCAATTAGAGCGAACTTTTACTCATCAGGTAAATGGCGAAGTAACAGTTGCAAAAAAATTTGCGAAATTAGCTTGGCACGAAGAGCATCACTTAGCTCATATAAAAATCGCATTATCAAACTAATAATATGCATGTAGTGGCCTATCGAAATTGGATAGACCATTTTTAAACGTAAGGAATAAAAAGAGGAATAGTACTTAACTACAGGAACATAAACTAATTGATAACTCTGTTACGTTCAATATCATTTTGAAACAAGAAAGTACGATAGGCCTCAAGTATCGTACAATCGGCAGACGTTAATAATGGAGAATGACAATAGGCTTTCACTTATTGTCTTTTTTAGTGTAAATGAGAAATGTTTAAGTGTAAGAGAATCATTGAATACATTAAGGCTTGCTATTGTTGAAGATAAAGGAATAAAGTGTTAATATAAGTAGCTAATTGTTATATTATAGAAACTATTATTTTGGGAGGTTGTTACATTAAGTTACTAATATTGAAACCAAGTT
Organism: Peribacillus psychrosaccharolyticus ATCC 23296; assembly: GCF_000305495.1. GTDB lineage: Bacteria > Bacillota > Bacilli > Bacillales > DSM-1321 > Peribacillus > Peribacillus psychrosaccharolyticus. The sequence goes on from NZ_AJTN02000265.1 coordinate 11,054, forward strand.
CACAAGATCATGCATAAAGCTTGTATAAATAAAGGTCTTTTACACGCATAGGGGAAAGAGAGTAAATACTACTATAGAAACAGAATTGATGGAGGATTTATGAGTAATTTATATGAAAAGCGCAATCAAATTGTGCTTCCATTTTTAATCGCGGCTTTTTTCGGTCTATTTAATGAAACAGCTTTAAATATGGCGTTTGTTGAGATTGCTAAAGACTTTGGAATTGAACCATCAACCGTACAATGGCTTACAACTGGCTATTTATTAGTACTGGGTATTTTTGTTCCCGTTTCGTCTTTCTTAATGCAGCGCTTTACAACACGCCAGTTATTCGCAGCTTCCCTAACCTTATCAGTGATTGGAACGTTTATTGCAGCTATTGCACCAAACTTTTCTGTATTGATGATTGCCCGGGTTGTGCAGGCACTTGGTACTGCTATTGTTTTACCTCTCATGACAACCGTTGTTTTACTCGTTTATCCCGCTGCAAAACGAGGAGCTGCAATGGGGAAAATCGGTTTAGTTATTGTATTTGCACCAGCGATAGGGCCAACACTTTCGGGAATTATTTTAGAGCAGCTTTCATGGCACTTTATCTTTTGGGTGACTGTACCATTCCTGATGATTGCCTTATTCGTTGGTATGCGTTTTATTGAAAACGTGAGTGAAGTACGTCCGACCAAGCTTGATGTCATCTCTTTTTTACTTTCGTCAATTGGTTTTGGCGGCGTCGTGTACGGCTTCAGTATTTCAGGTGAACGAGGGACATTTTTAACAACAGAAGTATATATTGCTGTAGGGATTGGTCTTGCCGCACTTATAATCTTTATCATTCGTCAACTTAAATTGGAAACACCAATGTTAAATGTCCGTGTCTTTAAATATCCTATGTTCACTTTAGGTGTTGTCATCATCTTGGCGGTTATGATGACGTTATTGTCTGTCATGGTGTTACTGCCAATTTATTTGCAAAATGCGCTGATACTGGCTCCAATGGCCGCTGGCTTACTTTTGCTTCCAGGTGGTGTGGTCAATGCCTTAATGTCCGTTGTGGCTGGAAATTTATTTGATAAATTCGGGCCAAAATGGATGGTATTAAGCGGAATGCTGCTGGCCATTATCAGTTTACTCTTTTTACGTATGGTTGATCTGAATACATCAAGTATCTATATTATAATCATGCATGTTATTTTGCTGATTGGAATTTCATTTATTATGATGCCTGCTCAAACGAACGGGTTAAATGAGTTACCACGTGAGTTATATACAGATGGTTCAGCGGTTATGAATACCTTACAACAAGTAGCCGGTGCAATTGGTACAGCGGTGGCGGTTACCATTATGTCCATTACACAAAAAGGCTATGACAATCCTGTTGTTGGGTTAGTTGAAGGGGTACAAAATTCAATTTTATTTGGATTGATTATCTCAATTATCGCTTTTATCGTGTCACTTTTCTTAAAGCGTGTCGGTACAGAGCAAGGAAAACAACCAAACTAAGCATCAAAGAGACTCCAAAACATGTACACATGTTCTGGAGTCTTTTTGATGTCTAAACTAAAAGAACTGTGAGACACGCCCCTAATAGAAGATTACTTTAATTTAGATAATAATATCCTTAATTGGATAATCGGGTTGGAAATACAGAAAGAGTCAGTATATAATGAATCTTGTATGTAATGATAATCATTTTCAATAAGAGAATCATTATAAATATAGAAAATAGAATAAATGGGGATTACGAAATGAGATTATGGATGTTAGTGGTTGCCGCTGTTATCTTATCTTTCGTCTCACTGTTTATAGGAGCCATAGATATTAAGCCAACTGATTTATTGGATTTCCAATCAGATGAAGTTCAAATTTTTCTGGTAAGTCGTTTACCACGATTAATGGCTATTATCTTAGCTGGTGCAGGTATGAGTATTGCCGGTTTGATTATGCAATCGTTGAGCCGCAATAAATTTGTATCTCCTACAACAGCAGGTACGTTAGATGCGGCAAAATTAGGTATTGTTATTGCAATGATTTTTTTCACGAATGTAACGTACATGCAGAAAATTATTTTTGGTTTTGCTTTTGCCTTAATCGGAACGTTTATCTTTATGCGTCTATTAGAACGCATTAAATTCAAAGATGTTATTTTCGTACCACTAATCGGTATTATGTACGGAAATATCATTTCATCAGTGACAACCTTCTTAGGCTATGAAGCAGATATATTACAAAACGTGAGTGCATTCTTCCTAGGCAGCTTCACGTTAGTTGTTTCAGGGCGCTATGAGTTACTTTATGTAGCAGTACCAGCAATCATTCTTGCTTATATTTTTGCAAATAAGTTCATGGTTGCAGGGATGGGCGAGGATTTTGCGAAGAACCTAGGTTTGAGTTATAAAACGGTATTGAATATCGGCCTCGTTTTAATCGCAGTTATTTCAACGACAGTTGTTTTAACAGTAGGCGTTATCCCATTCTTAGGATTGATTGTTCCTAATATCGTGTCGCTGTATCTAGGGGATAATTTACGTAAAACAATTCCTCATACTATTGTGCTTGGTGCCGTATTCCTCCTTGTGTGTGATATTCTGAGCCGTATTGTTGTAGCTCCATATGAAATTCCGGTTAATACAACGGTAGCGGTTATCGGTAGTGCAATCTTCTTAATCATGTTACTTAGGGGGAAAGCATATGCAAAGTAGTGTGAAGAAGCATAATACAATAAAAATCTTAATTTTAGCAGTTATTGCGATTCTTTCAATTATTGGCTTCTTGTTTTACAACATTCAAGGCGGCTTTAGCTATGCCTTTCCGAAACGTGTAGTACGAGTTTGTGCGATGGTTATTACAGGAGTTGCGATTGCTTATGCGACAGTTATGTTTCAAACGGTAACACGTAACCGAATTTTAACACCATCCATTATTGGTGTAGATTCGATGTATGAAGTAGTCCAAACGGTGCTTTATTTCTTCTTAGGATCAGCATCAGTATTCGTTGTTGACCGTTATGTAAACTTTGGTACAGCAATAGTGGTGATGGTTATCTTCGCATTACTATTGTATCGTTTTTTATTCCGTGCAGATAAGTATCCAATTTTCCTTCTGCTATTGGCTGGGATGATTATCGGTACATTGCTAGGAAGCTTAGTGACATTTTTACAAGTCATCATCGATCCAATAGAATATTTAAGTCTTCAAAGTCGTTTATTTGCAAGCTTTACCAATGTGAAATCTGAACTTGTTGGGATTTCCGCAATTATTTTACTTGCTTGCTTCATTTATGGTAGTCGAATGATGCGTGATTTAGATGTTATGAATTTAGGTCGTGAAACTGCGATTAACTTAGGTGTGAATTACGATAAAATCGTGTTGAATGTACTTGTTTTGGCATCGATTTTACTGGCAACATCAACAGCCCTAGTGGGTCCGATTACCTTCTTAGGACTAATCGTATCGAACCTGGCTTATCAATTTTTAGTTACATACAAGCATTCTGTTCTAATCCTGGGAGCAAGTTTAATTAGTATCATTGCACTTGTTGGTGGTCAGTTCCTTGTACAGCACGTATTCCATTTAAATACGACACTTAGTGTTATTATCAACTTTATCGGTGGACTATACTTCATTTACTTATTACTTAAAGAAAGTAGGGCAGCAGGATGATTGAAATTAAAGGATTAACAAAGTTTTTTGGTAAAAAACCTGTTGTAGAAGATGTGTCAGTGAAGATTGAAACGGGGAAAATCACGTCATTTATCGGGCCAAATGGTGCTGGTAAATCGACATTATTATCAATGGTTAGTCGCTTACTAGATTCAGATACTGGTGAAGTGTTATTAGACAATAACAATGTGAAAAAGATGAAGTCTCAAGATTTCGCAAAACGTGTGGCAATCTTGAAGCAATCAAACTTTATTAACGTGCGTCTAACGATTCGTGAACTTGTGGCATTTGGTCGTTACCCTTATTCAAAGGGACGTTTAACAAAAGAAGATAATGCTAAAGTAGACGAAGCTTTATCGTATATGAATTTAATCGATATGCAGGATAAATTTTTAGATGAATTATCTGGTGGACAAAAGCAACGTGCGTTTATTTCAATGGTGATTGCGCAAGATACCGAATATATTCTATTGGATGAACCGTTGAATAATCTAGATATGAAGCACTCTGTTCAAATCATGAAAATATTACGTAAGCTCGTTGATGAGTTAGGTAAGACGGTTGTTATTGTATTGCACGATATTAACTTTGCCTCTGTTTATTCAGATCGCATCGTTGCGCTTAAAGATGGTCGTCTCATAAAAGACGGCTTAACGAGTGAAATCATTAACTCGGAATCGCTTCGTGACGTGTATGATATGCACATCCCGGTTCAAGAGCAAGATGGATGCCGAATCTGTGTTTATTTCCAGTCACAATAATTTTCTGGGAAAATTGTATTGACAATGGGAAAGAAAGTCAGCTAAGATTGAGGTATCTAATTGATAAAGATAATCACTCTCAATTACAAATGGTGTAAATTTCTAGGAGGAGAATTTGAAAATGAAAAAGTGGGGTATTTTGGCTGCAACTGCAGCGTTGACTTTAATGTTGGGTGCTTGTGGTACGGACGAGACTAAGGAAAAATCTTCAGGTAAAACAGAGCAGACTTCAACTGATAAAGAAACTTCAGCTGAATCAAATGCAGCATTCCCAATGACAGTTGAATCATTAACGGCAAGTAGTGAAGATCGTGAATCAGGAAGCTCAACTGTATTTGAAGATGTCACTTTCAAAGAACAACCTAAACGCATCGTAACATTAGATTACGGTTTCTTAGATACCCTTGACGCTTTAGGGGTTGAAGGGATCGTTGGAATTGCTGCTAATGGTGGTAAAGGGAATATGCCTGAACATTTAAAAGAAAAATACATAAATGATGACGTTACTGACGTTGGATCTTTAAAAGAACTAAATTTAGAAGCAATAGCCGCAGCTGAGCCAGATGCCATTTTCATTTCTGGTCGTCAAACTTCATACTATGAAGAGTTAAAAGAAATCACACCAAATGTAGTTTTTATCGGTTCTGATAACACGGACTACATCGGTGGTGTTAAGGAATCAGTTGATTTAGCTGCTAAAATCTTTGACAAAGAAGATGAAGCTAAAGCATTGAATGATAACTTATCAGCTAAAGTAGCTGAAGTTAAAGAAAAAGCTGCTGGTTACGGAAACGCATTAGTAGCGATGTATAACGATAAGGCAATTTCTGGTTTTGATGATGGGAAAGAGTCTCGTTTCGCTTATGTATACAATGATTTCGGCTTCAAACCAGCAACAACTAATATCGAAACTGGATCGCACGGTTCTGACTTCTCTTATGAGTCAATCTTGAAAGTTGATCCAGAAGTATTATTAGTAATTGATCGTGGTGTTGAATCGGTTGACGTACTTAAGGGCCAAATTGAAAATGATATCATTAAGAAAACACGTGCTTACAAAGAAGACAAAATCGTCTATCTTGATGGAACAAATTGGTACTTCTCTTCTAACGGTATCACTACTGAAGTAGAAAAAATGCAAGAAATTCTAGATGAATTAAAATAATTCACATAAGGAGCATGTCTCAATTAGGGCATGCTTTTTTTATAAAAGGAGTATGTTTATGTTTGTTCAAATGCGTCGGACTGTAGTAACAGAAGGTAATGCACATAAGGTTGTTGAGCGTTTTAAGAAAAATCCAGAAAGACCATCGAAAGTTGAACAACGTGAAGGCTATATTGATCGCGAAGTGTTAGTGAAAAAAACACGTCGTGGCGATGAAGAAGTAATCGTATTGATTCGCTGGGAATCAGAAGAGGCTTGGAAAGCTTGGGAAAAGAGCCCAGAGCATATTGAAGGCCACAAAAAGAAAATCGCTGAACATGGCGGCAAACCACCAAAACCAGATTATGTTATTTCCTCTGAGGGCGGCGGCTATTACGTACAATAAGCGAAGTATGTTGACGTAGGATATCGGAAAAAACACCTCCAATGGAGGTGTTTTTTCTTATATAAAGCAGGCTGGCATTCAAGGTCATCAATGCAAAAGGTTAGGTGCCTTCACCGTCTACTCGTTGCTACGCAGCCTATTCATTCATATGATTATACGGAATTTCTGTTTTGAAGAGCTGTACTGGATTTTTCAAAATAGAAGCGCTTATTCGAATAATCCTCAAAACCAATTGGGGAATAAATAAGAAAGAATCCATTTTAAAAATGGATTCATTTCTAAACAATATGTGTTTAGTAAGCGGACCATCCAGCATCGGCAGCCATAACTACGCCGTTAACGTAGGAGGATTCGTTACTAGCTAAGAATAGAGCAATATCTGCAATTTCTTCAGGTTGGCCGGCACGCGGCATCATGTTTACCCCACGTGTTGCATACTTTATACCTTCCATGTCCATGCCTTCCATTGAAGCTACTAACCCTGTTTCTACTTGTGCTGGAGCGATTGCGTTACAACGAATTCCTTGCGGACCATAATGCGAAGCTATGTTTTTTGTCATACCCGTTACTGCATGTTTAGCGGCTGTATACGTGAAGCCTCCACGTCCCCCAGTTAAACCAGCAATAGATGAAAGGTTAACGATCACACCGCTTCCTTGTGCTTGAAATAGTGGTAAGATTTTACGTGTGCTGCGCATAACCCCGCCAACATTGATGTCCATAACACGCTGCCAAACATCATCCTCTACATTATGAGCAGCCTGCATTTTATCTAACACACCCGCACAATTCACTAAAATATCAATCCGCCCGAAAGCTGCGACAGAATCATCGATCATTCTCTGAATGTCTTCTTCAACTGCTACATTTACTTTCACTCCAACAGCTTGTACACCTTGGCCTTTTAACATATCGACCGTACTATTTAATGCCTCTTCATTGAAATCCGCAATGACTATTTTTGCCCCTTCTTGTGCATAGCGAACGGCAATTGCTTTACCGATTCCATTTGCACTACCTGTAATAATGGCTACCTTATCTTGTAATCGTGTCATTTCAAGTTCCCTCCCAAATAATAAGTGTGATTATTAGTATAACCTGAAAATTACCTTTTTTATAAAATAATCAAGGGCACTAACGGGATATTTAGTTGAATAAGCACTAAGTTTTTCTGTGGTATTTTTCACATTTAAATAGATTAAAACGAACACAATCCATTTATTTCCACTTTGATATTCAGTATATTCTGTTATTATGATGTATAAAGAATGGAGGAGGAAATAACATGAAAAATTTATTTTTATTCTTTAGTACCTTTGTGTTAGTTCTGGCATGCGGATTGGCAGCAGGTACTTCTTCTGCTCAAGCAAGTGTTCCTCAGTACTCTTTTCAAACAGAAGATGGAAAATGGGATGGCGAAATTGGTAATCCTAACAAACATAGTGACTTAGAGGTAGAACTAGTTTCTCCCATTTATTTAAAGACTTCTTCTGGAAGTAAGAAATTGACTAATTATAGTAACGTAAGCGTTCGTCTTGTCAATGCTCGTACTGGAAAGTCCACAGGCTATCATAGTTTAGCGGATGGAAAGGCATTATTTACAGGTATGAAAATAGGTAAATACTATGTTGATGTGAAAGATGGATATTCTTCTGGCAAAGTAAAAGGAAAGCTTCAAATTGTTTTCAAGAACTAACTGGTGAGTTCGTAGAATAAGGAACTCTAAAACTTTTAAAAGAAAGCTATCGTTTGGTCTTTATTCAAACGATAGTTTTTTATGCATTGAAATTACTTGAGGCAAGCACTAGAAAAAGGTGAAAGTAGTTTGTCAATAGGAGAGGGACGTGGCAGTATAGGCATATATGGACGTTGGTTTTTAAAATTGTAATTTGTAATGGAGGAAGGAAACCTGATGGCGGAATTGCCGGAATGCCCGAAGTGTAGTTCAGAATATACATATGAAGATGGATCTCTATTGGTTTGCCCAGAATGCAGCCATGAGTGGAAAATAGGTACAGAGACGGAAGAACAAGCAATAATCAAGGATACTAACGGAAACAAACTAAATGATGGTGATGCCGTGACAATCATTAAAGATCTTAAGGTAAAAGGAAGCTCATCCGTTTTAAAAATGGGTACTAAAGTAAAGAGTATTCGTTTAGTAGAGGGCGATCATAATATTGATTGTAAGATTGATGGCTTTGGCGCAATGAAATTAAAATCTGAATTTGTTAAAAAGATATAAATGTGTAAGTGCAGCAAAGCCATTTTCCTGAAATGGCTTTTTTGTCTTTTAGGCAACAAAAAAGGCTCCTAAAGAAAGCCTTTTGTTTAGGATGACGCGACTGAATGGTTTCGTTGTTTCTGCACTTCTTTCAGTTCGGACACGGTCACGAGTTGATAGTGTTGTTCACTGAGTAATCGGATAATCTCTTCAGCTGCTTCGGCACTTGTTCGATAGATATCATGCAGGAGAATAACTTTACCATCATCCGCTTTACTCATTACCTTATGGATAATCTTTTCTTTATTTCGAATCTTCCAATCCTCGGGATCGATGTCCCAAAGAGCAATGTCCATACTTTTACATGAAGCAATGACTTTATGATCAAAGGCTCCATAAGGTGGGCGGAGGAGCGTAGGCTCATAATTACTAGAGTCTTTAATGATCTGTTGGGTTTTGTTTACTTGTACGGCTATTTTTTTAGGGCTTAGCTTAGTTAATTGTGAATGATCCCAAGAGTGGTTTCCAACTTCATTTCCTAATGCGGTCATCTTTTTGACGATTTCAGGGTGAGATTCAACCCTGCTTCCCAGCACAAAAAATGTTGCATGAGCATTAAACTTCTTTAATGATTCCAAAATTATATTAGTTGATTCCACAGAGGGACCATCATCAAACGTTAAGGCAATTACTCTGGACTTTGGGTCGACTTTCATCTGGTCCGGAAGCTTGCTGATGACGCGCGTTGGAACTTTGTCTAGTAGTTGATCTTTATTCACGTTCTTTTCTTTGTATGTATGTACAAGACTGTCATTAAACAGACTTTTTTTTATGGCCATTACTTTTGGTTTTCTAGATGAATTTTGCTCTGCTTGCATATAAAAAAGTAAGGTATCACCCAGCACTATAAATTGATTGAAATCCGTTTGTTTACCCCTTGTTTGGATGTGTTCTCCGTTTGCAATATTCGAGAGGGTTTCAAGGTAATCAGTCTCTTTTATGAATAAATCATTGATTGTCATCATCTTTTGTGACGGAATATCAAAGGTAAGGAGTTGAAAAGCAGTCGTGTTGTCTTCTTTAAAAAGAATAGAAACAGTCTGTTCACTGAAATGCTTAATCTCATAGGAAATTTTTTGTGAGTTTGGTTTGGATGGGTGTTTAGTAATATGATCAGCTAATTTTCCTGCTGCATAGGATGAAAGAATGACATCAATCTTAGGGATGTCCAGAGAAGGGTAGTTTACTGTAAAACCATCTGTTTTATTAGTAAGTGTTTTAACGACTACATCTGGATACCTTGTGTCATATTGTTTTTTCTTATTGCTCTTAATCGCTATTGTTGCAGTAGCTCCTAGTAGTACTAAACAAAATACTAAAATAAAAATACGTTTATAATTTGGTTTCATGATGCCTCCGCCTTAGAGATTCTTAGATGTTACGTAGTAATAATTTAATAATATACTTGATAGAATCCTATTTCTACCAATATATTAATAATGAGGGTAGGAAATATAATGGAGGTTATGAAATTAATGGAAGATAACTCGCGAGAATATAACATACCTGAGCTTTATGATGTAGAAAATGATTCCTTACACGATCTTGCACTACTTGAAGAATACGCAGATTCGAATGGGCTTAATATTGATTTAGCCTGCGGTACTGGCAGGGTCACCATTCCTTTTGCTGAAAAAGGCTATAGGATGATTGGGGTGGATAACCATGAAGGGATGCTGACTCGAGCAGAAAAGAAGACGAAAAACTCTATGATTAGCTGGATCAAACAAGATTTAAAAAAGTTAAAGCTGGATGTCACCAGCCAATTTATATATATGGTTGGAAATTCATTTCAGCATTTCCTGACAAATGAAGATCAAGATCAGCTTTTACAGAGTGTTCATGCCCATTTGAATGCAAAGGGCGTGTTCATCTTTGATACGCGTTTTCCCTCTAAAGAGGAACTTCTGCAGCCGGAGACAGAGGAATATTGGCGTTCCTTTACAGATCATCTCGGCAGAAAGGTTGATGTATCGACAATAGCGGTTTATCAGGCAGTAACACAGGTTCAGTCCTATGTGACTATTCGAAGATTTCAAGAGAGTGATGGCAGTATCTTGAAGACAGAATCTAAGATTTCATTACGGTATGTCTATCCAGCAGAAATGGACAGGCTATTAGCAAGTCACGGGTTCTCTGTCGTCCATAGATATCAGGATTGGCGTAAAACAGCATTGACTAAAGATGCAACAAATATGGTGTATGTCTGCAGGAAGAGATAAAATAAGTTTAGTGAATGGGAGAGTGAGTATGACTAGAATCGGATTTATCAGACATGGCAGTACGGCTTGGAATAAGGCAGGAAGGGCACAGGGGCACACGAATATCCCGCTGGATGAGGAGGGTGTGAACCAGGCACAGAAGCTTGCAGAGCGTTTAAGTAAAGAGCAGTGGGACGTTATTTATTCAAGTGATTTAACAAGGGCTAGACAAACAGCTGAAGCCGTTCATAAAAAACTAGGAGATATACCCATCTTCTTTGATGAGCGTTTGCGGGAGGCTGGCGGAGGGTTAATGGAAGGAACAACGGAAGCCGAACGAATAGAAAAGTGGGGCAGTGATTGGCGAAATCTTGATTTAAAAAGGGAAACTAAAGAAAGTGTTGAAGCCCGTGGTCTGCCTGCAATTGAAGAAATGCTCAAAAAACATCCTGGTCAGAATATCTTACTCGTCAGTCATGGCGCCTTTAATCGGCATCTGTTGAATAAGCTGGTTCCCGTTAATGAGGGTCATGGACCACTAAACAATACCTCGGTTACGAAAATTCTATTGACAGCGGATCAATGGGATTGTGAACTGTTTAATTGCACGCATCATCTGGAAGTGGTTCTCGAAGAGGAATGAATTTTATTAATCAATCGATTGATTAAATGCTGTAAAGCTTGATAGAGAGAGAACAGAGGACCGTTTATAGCAAAGGGTCCTCTTTGTTTTTGTACTTATAGCAAGCAGATAGAAATTTATTAATCAATCGTTTAATTAAATTTGAATGGTTAACAGTTTCTTTAAAACTAGTTCGTACCTATAAATAAGTATAACGTGCTAAAGTAGGTTTATTAGTTCAAAACGGGCAAGGAGTGTGGAGAATGATTAAAATTACAGATAGAGCGAAAGAAAAAATTAGAGAAATTCAGGAGAACGATGAGGAAAGCAGGTTTTTACGATTTGGAGTAAGAAGTGAGTGCTGTAACGAAATGCACTATTCCTTAACCCTGGCAAGAGATAAATCTGATCAAGAAGAACTCCTAATCATTAACGATATTCATGTGCTGATTCATACTGCCGATACTCGTTATATTAATCAGACAGAAATTGATTATCAGGAAAATGGCTTTTGGATTAATAACCCGAATCCCATAGTGTCTCCCTTAAAATAGGTGTTGCTGCAATAGAGACCTCTTTATTATAGGATAGTCAGTCTATTATGATAGATGACTATCTTTTTTAGTTAAAAGTTGAAAGTACAAGTGGAATTGTATAAGATGGATATATAAATAAGAACGTATGTTTGTTTTAGGTATACAAAATATGACGGAAATTTCTGAGGTCAAGTGGGTAAAGGTAAAAGCGGCGAATCAGCTCATGCCCTATCATCCTGGAGGGGTTTTAAGTTTATTAAAAGACTCTGTGCCTTATTTATTTCGAAAACAGTAAATAACTTTATACAACCATGTTAAGCAGGTATAAGCAATGAATAGAGTGTAAGAATACCGTGAACTGCCTCTTTTAAGTGAATTTCCAGCGGCTTCCGGATTCTTCCGTTCTTATCTAATTGCTGTATTTCTGGTACAATGGTGTATAGCACTATTTTGGAGGTTACTAACAACATGATTAAAGCAAATAGAAATGATCCTTGTCCATGCGGAAGCGGGAAAAAGTATAAGAAATGCTGTGAACGTAAGGTAACGGAGATTCCTGTAATGATTAACTACGAGGAAGCTAGACAAATCCAGAAAGATCTTATCGATTATACGGAAAAACAGTATCAAGATGAGATTGTCAAACTTGCGGAAAAACAGCCGATTTATTCTACTTTGGATGAGGAAACACAAGATTTATATTTATTTAACTTTAGAATGTGGGGCATGCTGTCTCAACCACTTGTCAATGGCCACACGATACTAGAAGAGTATTTAATTGAACAGGGTGACTCAATCATCCGGACAAAAACGAAAGAAATCGTTGAGTCATGGTTAAATACGGCTCCTTCATTGCTAATGATCCAAGGAATCAATGAGGACGTATTGTCTCTAGAGGATATTGTTACGAAGAAAGCCTATTTGCTTCCGATGGATGGCTATCGGGAACAGAATATGGATGGCGATAGCTTAATTCTTGGCTATCCTGTTGAAATGGAAGAAGTCATGAGCTTCTTTACACCATTTATTAGTATTGAAATGCAGCATACCAAAAAAATTCTTGAAGCAATGAAAGAGCAATTGTCTGCTTTTAACGGACAAGCTGAAGAGTTTATGGTAAAACAATTCCCTGAGGTCTTGAATGCACTGTTTGCAGTAGTTAAAGGAAATGAACTTTCTGAATCTGCTGGGCTGGATTGGGGAAATGAGAAGCAAGAAGAAACTGCACGTATTCTGCAAAAGGGAATGGAGCAGGAGGAGTATCCAGAGGAGCTTATCGAGCTAACTCAGAAACTTTGGAACACATTCTGTCTGCAAGAATCACCTGTCATTCGTAAGCCGGAAGCATTTGCAGCTGCTATGGAATATGCTGTTAAACAGATTTCATCTGGTGAATTTGGTCTTTCTCAAGGGAAGCTTGCCGAGAAATATGGCGTAGGAGCATCCACTATTTCTAAGCGTTTCAAAGAAATTGAGACCGTACTTAGTGAAGAACTTACTCCTGCACGCTAAGTGAAAAGCAGGTCCTGTTTAGTCAAACTGTCGAGAATCTCTCGACAGTTTTTTTGTAGTTTCTTTTCAGATTTCATCGAGCTCAATTGGTTTACAAATTGTGCGGATAGGCATACACTATAACCATTCAAAAAGTTTCGCAAGGTAAACTTTTTTTGTTGTAAGACTTTGTTTTGTTAGGAGGGAACATCGAGATGAAAGAAACAAAACCACCATTAATTCCACTTAAAGAAAATAGTAAAGCAGCTCAAGCAGTTTTAGATGGAAAGGTAAAAGGCTGGAAAAGAATTCTGCCGTTTATGGGACCTGCCTTTATTGCTGCAGTAGCGTATATTGACCCAGGGAATTTCGCGACGAATATAACAGCGGGCTCGACGTATGGATATTTGCTGCTATGGGTGATTGTTGTAGCTAATATCATGGCCGTGTTGATTCAATCCTTGTCAGCAAAGTTAGGAATCGCGACAGGAAAAAACTTGCCAGAGGTAGCACGCGACCGCTTTTCAAAGCCTGCTTCCGTTCTTTTATGGATTCAGAGTGAGCTCGTCATCATCGCCACTGATCTTGCTGAGTTTATCGGTGCAGCTCTTGGGTTATATTTGATTTTTGGTATCCCTATGCTGCCTGCTGCGTTGATCACAGCAGTTTGCTCATTTGCGATTCTCGAATTACAAAGAAGAGGGTACCGAACTTTTGAGACGGTTATCACCGGAATGGTATTGATGGTTGTCTTGGCTTTCGCCGTTCAAACTTTCCTAGCGAAGCCGGATGCTGCAGAAGTTGTAAGTGGTATGTTCATTCCACGATTTGAGGGGACAGATAGTATTTTGCTGGCTGCAGGGATACTCGGAGCGACCGTGATGCCGCATGCTATTTATCTTCATTCTTCTTTGACTCAGAATCGAATTGTTGGTGTGAATGATTTACAGAAACAAAAAATATACAAATATGAGCGTATTGATATTGTGGTTGCTATGATTTTTGCGGGGGCTATTAATATGGCGATGCTCATTGTATCAGCAGCACTTTTTTTCAAGAAAGATATGGTTACCGATGATCTAAGTGTTGCTTATGAAATGTTTGGCGTCTATTTAGGCCCAGCTGCAGCTCTTTGTTTTGGCCTTGGCCTTTTAATTGCAGGTCTTTCTAGTTCATCTGTGGGAACGATGGCGGGAGATGTAGTAATGCAAGGATTTATTAATAAACGAATTAATTTATATCTTCGCAGGGCGATTACGATGCTTCCACCGCTCATTATTATTATCGGTGGAATTAATGCAACGAAAGCACTTGTAGCAAGCCAAGTTATTCTTTCGTTCGGTATTGCCTTCGCTTTAGTTCCTCTTATTATCTTCACAAGTAATAAGTCACTAATGGGGAGTCTGGTTAATCGAAAGCTGACGACTATACTTGCTTGGATTATTGCAGGGATTGTGATTGTACTGAATGCCTTCTTGTTATATAAAACATTCATGTAGAGAAATTAGTAAAGATTCACTAGTAAATATAATTGACAATATTCTGAATAATAAGTATGATTAATCCACATCGAATAAGTACGCTTTACAATTAAATAATGAAATTCTTATCAAGAGAGATGGAGGAACTGGTCCTGTGAAGTCTCGGCAAAAGGCTCTTTATGAGTACTGTGCCAATTCCAGCGAACGCGAAATTGTTCGAGAGATAAGAAGAGACCCTTGTAGTCTATTTATGTACAAAACTCTTCTTATCTATTGGTAAGAAGAGTTTTTTTGTTTTCAAGTCCAAATAAAAGGAGACATAAAAATGACAAAAAAAGAAGAGACGACATTAAATTTTGACACAATCGCTTTACATGGCGGCCAAGTGATGGATTCGGTAACACGTTCAAGGGCTGTACCATTGTATCAAACAACGTCTTATGGTTTTGAGGATACAGAGCATGCGGCTTCACTCTTCAAAATGGAGAAGGAAGGTTACGTCTATTCGCGTAATGCGAACCCGACAAATGCGGTACTGGAAAAAAGGCTTGCCCAGCTTGAAGGGGGAAATGGAGCCTTTGCCGTATCCTCGGGCCAGGCGGCCATTTCTATAGCACTATTAACCCTTGCTAAGGCAGGTGATGAAATTGTAGCTACAAATGCGCTGTATGGAGGTACATATAATTTATTTTCGGTTACCTTTCCACGGTTTGGGGTTAAGGTGAAATTTGTTGATGGAAGAGATCCAGCCGCTGTTGCCTCAGCTATTACGGATAAGACAAAAGCCGTATTTACTGAAACGATTGGTAATCCGGGACTTCAAATTGCTGATTTAAAGGTTCTTTCAGAAATTGCCCATGAACAAGGAATTCCGCTGGTCGTTGACAGTACATTTACCACTCCATACCTTCAAAAACCGCTTGAATTCGGGGCAGATATCGTTGTTCATTCTATTACAAAGTTTGTCGGCGGTCATGGGACTTCAATTGGGGGAGCTATCATTGATTCTGGAAAGTTCCCATGGGATAACGGTAAGTATCCTGAATTTACAGTGAAAAAGCCGAGTCTTAATAATCGTTCATATTTGGAAGTGGGCGGTTCGAATGCATTGATTGTAAAGGCACGTTTTGAGTTGGGGCATGATTTGGGAGCTTCACTTTCGCCATTTAACGGCTGGTTATTCATTCAGGGACTCGAGTCATTATCACTCAGAGTTCGCCAGCATGTGAGCAATGCGGAAAAAGTGGCTGCTTTTCTTGCTGCCAATGAGCACGTGGCATGGGTTAATTATCCGACCCTAAAAGACAATCCACAATACGAGCTTGCTAAAACCTATCTGCCGAAGGGGGCAGGTTCCATTTTCACCTTCGGAATAAAGGGCGGACTAGAAGCAGGGAAGAGGTTCATTAATTCGGTTAACCTACTTTCACATGTTGCCAATGTGGGTGATTCCAAGACATTGGTCATCCATCCGGCGAGTACAACTCATTCGAGGCTGCTTCCAGAAGAACAAGTTGAAGCGGGGGTTACACCTGAACAAATCAGACTGTCCATTGGTCTTGAGGATATTGAGGACATTATTAATGATATTGACCAAGCACTTGAAGCTGCTGTTAAATATAGTGAAGCGAGCAAGTAATGAAGGAGAGGGAGGGACTCTTCTATGGATTTGAGGACAATCAAAACATTTAAAACCATTGTGAAATGCGGCAGTTTTCAAAAAGCAGCTGAGGAATTGATGTATGCTCAATCGACAATTACCACCCATATAAAAAATCTTGAAGCAGATCTGGGCGTTATTTTATTAGAACGTGGAAAAAAACTGCAGCTAACTGAGGCAGGGAGATTATTAAATGAAAAAGGAGATTTGCTTCTAAAAGGCTTTGAAAATCTGGAAAATGCAATGTCAGACTTAGTTCAAGGTGAATCAGGTATGATTCGCATCGGTGTTATGGAGCCGACAGCGAGCTACCGATTCCCAGAACTCCTTGTTCCTTTTACGGTTAAGTATCCAAAGGTTCAATTAAGTGTTCAAATTCATAGCAGCAAAGCAATTAGTGACATGATTACTCAGGATGAGATTGATTTGGCTTTGTGTGCCGCCCCGGATACAGCATCCGGGATGGTATTCGAGCCGCTTTTTTCTGAGGAGGTCGTTTTGTTACTGCCCATTAACCATCCGATTTCCCATAAAGAGAAGGTTTCTATAAGGGATTTACAGAACGAGTCACTAATAGCAACGAGCAGCTTTTGTCCTTTTCGAAATAATCTTGAACGACAGATGCTTGAAGCAGGAATTAATCCCCGGTATGAAATGGAAGTAAGTAATATGCTAGCTGCAAAATATTATGTTCAAGCAGGATTTGGAATTGCTGTAGTACCTCTAGTTACCGTCACCCCGCCGCCATCCGGCCTGGTTATCCGACCAATCTCTGATTTCGAGAGAGGGTTAACAGTCGGCATTGTTCGCAGAGCAGAACGATTCAACCATGGATCCGTGGAATATCTACTAGAACTTATTCGAGATAATCTCTCCAATCATAAAACGATTAGTTATTAGTTAACTACACTTCAATAATCTTGAATCTTCTCTTCAATTTTTTCAATTATGCAAATACTCTGAACTGCGATATAGTGGTTTTACTTACTAATCACACCGTTTTAGTCAGGATTAAAACATGTGGATAGGTAGAAGAGGAGGATTATGCATGCTAGTAGCTGCTGTTATTGATGAAAATGAAATCATCTTGCCAATCATTGAAGGAAGTTCTATTCGTATATTCGACACAGAAGCAAATCAATTCAAGGATTATCCTAATCCAGCAGCAGACCTAAAGGAAGGCAGACGCGGTGCAGCTTTACGTTTTGCTGAAGAAAAAGGAGCAACCGTATTCGCATCGCCGCCACAGACATTCTGTGAATTGTCTTATCAAAAGGCCCAGTATGATCAGGTGCTATTTTTTCAACTTGAAAGAGAGTTACCCTTTAAAGAATTTCAAGAGCTTGTTAAAACACAGAGTGTTCGTACCCAAAAAGAGCTACCTGCTGAAGTTGTTGTTCCGAGCAAATGAAATGAAGAGGTGATGAACATGAGTAGTGGTGTGGAGTTAGGTATTAATCACTTGAAGAAATCATTTGGCAGTCTCCAGGTACTTCGAGGAGTTAATTTGAAGATACGCCAAGGGGAATTTGTAGCGATAGTAGGAAAAAGCGGTTGTGGTAAAAGTACTTTACTCCGACACTTAGCCGGGCTTGAAGAGGCAACGGAGGGTGAGATTATACAGGATAAAAAGCCGATTGTCGGCTTGAATAGGAAAGCACGTGTAATGTTCCAAGATGCTCGTCTGCTGCCATGGAAATCAGTCCTTGAAAATGTGGGGATTGGCATCGGCTTAAAGAATGACTGGAAGAATCGCGCTGCATGGGCGCTTGAACAAGTCAGCCTGCAGGATCGCGAAGGTGAATGGCCATCTGTCCTTTCAGGCGGGCAAAAGCAAAGGGTGGCTCTTGCCAGGGCACTCGCCGCACAGCCTCAACTATTATTACTTGATGAGCCTCTTGGGGCACTTGATGCTTTGACAAGAATCGAGATGCAGGCGCTTATCGAGAAACTATGGCAGCAGCAATCCTTTACCGTTCTTTTGGTCACCCATGATGTCAGTGAAGCCATTATGCTGGCTGATCGAGTGATCCTGATCGAGGAAGGTGAAATCAAACTGGATCTTCAGATACCGTTAGAGCGGCCGCGCAGCAGGGAAAATCCTATCTTTAATGAATTAGAGAGTAAAGTGCTGAATCAAGTCCTTGGAAAACAGGAATCCAAACGTACTAAATTGAAAGCAGCTGCGAGCGTTTCATAAAAATAGTTGAGGAGGAATGAATAATGGTCGAATTTATTACAATGGCTCCAACTTCAGGAGATGGTGAGTTCGTAGGTGTTCCTAACCCAAACTCTAAGCCGGTGGAGAGCTGGACAGGAACGGATGAAAGTGCGGAACGTCTCCCGACACTGGACTATATTAAAGCTATTGCACAGGCAGCAGAAGAAGGTGGTTTTTCATCCCTTTTGTTGCCGACTGGGACGGGATGCCTTGATTCAGTGACAGTTGCAGCTATGCTCACAAGCTATACGGAAACCTTAAAATTTTTATTTGCCGTTCGTCCTGGTTTCACTGCTCCTGCGACCT
Source organism: Peribacillus psychrosaccharolyticus ATCC 23296 (assembly GCF_000305495.1). Classification (GTDB taxonomy): domain Bacteria; phylum Bacillota; class Bacilli; order Bacillales; family DSM-1321; genus Peribacillus; species Peribacillus psychrosaccharolyticus. Next base: position 29,827 of record NZ_AJTN02000265.1, read on the forward strand.
TTGCAAAGCAATTTGCCACGATTGATTATTGGTCGAATGGTCGGGCGCTTATTAATATTGTGACAGGCGGTTCGCCGGTCGAACTAGCAAAAGACGGTGACTTTTTAGACCACGATACTCGATATCGTCGAACACATGAGTTCATCACTGTTCTAAAGAAATTATTCGAGGGAGAGACTTTCGATTATGAAGGAGAGTTTTATACGTTGAAGAATGCGGAACTATTTCCGAAACCTGCTTCTGTTCCGGCTATTTATTTTGGTGGTGCATCTGAAGTTGGAAAGGAAGTTGCCGCTGATGTTTCAGACGTTTACATGATGTGGGGGGAAACGCTCGAGAATATAAAGCTGCGAATCGACGAAATGAAAAAAAGAGCAGCAGATAAAAATCGTGAATTAAGTTACAGCGTATCCTTTCAAGTTGTTCTCGGTGATACAGAGGAAGAAGCATGGGATAACGCGAATCGACTTCTTAGTAAATCAGGAGCTAATCTTCTAGAAAAGAAAGGCGAGCTTACCGCTAAAGGTGATTCGGATGGGGTGAAGCGGCTACATCAATTGATGGAAAACGGCAAAGAGAATAATTTCCGAATTGGGCCTAATTTATGGGCAGGGTTAACACAAGTATTATCAGGAAATTCAATTGCCCTTGTTGGTACACCTGAACAAGTAGCGGATCGCGTGGTTGAATTTGTGGAGCTCGGTTTTGATAAGGTACTGCTCAGGGGATTTCCACATTTAGAAACAATTAAACAAATAGGAGCTTCTGTTATTCCAAGAGTAAAAGCTAAGCTCGCCAAACAAGTGATTTATAAATGAATGTTAGACTGGGAGGCTTAAGAATGAATGGTAAGAAAATACGTGTACTTCCCTTGTTTTTGATGCTCTTCTTACTAACTGCCTGCGGAGACAATGGAGGGGCAGGTAAAAAGGAAGACATCAACATAGGCTATCAAAAAAATGGAACTACACTGACGCTTAAAGCAAAGAAAGTATTGGAAAAGGAGCTTGGAGAAGGCGGCTATTCAATAAAATGGTCTGAATTCAGTACTGCGAGCTCTATTTTAGAAGCACTGAATGCTGGAAGCATCGACATAGCTAATGGTGGAGATGCACCGTCGATAATGGCGCTTTCTAAGGGGATGGATTTTGTGTACATTGCTGGTGAAGCATCTGCCACAAATGCTGAGGGGATTCTGGTAAGTAAAGAATCTGGGATTAAGTCTCTTGAAGAACTAAAGGGAAAGAAAATTGCCTTTAATAAAGCATCTATTTCTCAGTATTTGCTTACCCAGGCTCTTAAATCAGTAGGTTTAACCATTGATGATGTAGAACCGGTTTTTTTGAATCCTCCTGATGCAAGCATAGCCTTTGAAAAGGGGGATGTAGATGCTTGGGTCGTATGGGATCCTTATATGACGGTAGCTGAGAGTAAAGGGAATATTGTCTTGCGGGATGCTGAGGGAATTGTTCCTTTTCGATCTTTCTACTTTAGTACCTCGAAGTTTGCGGATGAACACCCTGAAATAGTTGAATCGTATGTTAAGAATGTCTCAAAGGTTGGAGGATCAATCGATGAAGATCCAGCTGAAGCAGCTGACCTATTACAAAAGGAAACGAATATTGCTAAGGATATTTGGAGCAAAGTGCTTGGACGGAAAAAGTCAGATGTTTCATTTATTGAGGATGAAGCGATAAATGATCTTCAAGCAGAAGCTGATGATTTGCTCGATATTGGGCTTATTAATAAGGCAGTTACTATAAAGGATCATGTCTGGGAGCCGAAAAGCAAATAATCATTCGAAGAGGTGATTCTTGATGAACATTAGAAAGAGAAAGGTTTATGATCAAGCCGCTCCTTGGTTCATCCCCATTTTGCTGCTAACCTTTTGGCAATTGTTCTCCCAATTTGGCTGGATTTCAGGGAAGGTGCTGCCCTCACCAGTAGATGTAATAAAAGCTGGAATTGTTTTAGTTCAAAGTGGCGAGTTATTCACCCATATTGGTGTTAGTTTTACGCGTGCCTTCAGCGGTTTTCTAATCGGCGGTGGTTTAGGCTTACTATTCGGCTTAGTGAATGGTATTTCAAAGAATGCTGAAAAGTACTTAGATTCAACCATTCAAATGCTGCGAAACATTCCTCATCTAGCTTTAATCCCAATTGTGATTTTATGGTTTGGAGTGGGTGAGGAGGCAAAAATATTCTTGGTTATTATCGGTGTCTTTTTTCCAATCTATATTAATACGTATCATGGAATACGTTCGGTTGATAGTGACTTAATTGAAATGGGCAAGGTGTATGGGTTGTCAAAGTGGAAATTGTTTACGAATATTGTGTTCCCTGGGGCTCTTTCTTCAATTCTGGTCGGGCTTCGCTACGCTTTAGGTATGATGTGGCTAACACTGATAGTCGCTGAGACGGTAGCTGCGAGTTCAGGAATCGGATATATGGCGATGAATGCAAGGGAGTTCATGCAATTGGACATTGTTGTTCTGGCAATCATACTATATGCCTTGCTTGGTAAACTCGCGGATTCTCTGGCAAAACTGCTTGAACAACTTTTATTAAAATGGAATCCGGTCTATCAAAAGAAATGAGGATTGATGATGGGGAAACAAATGAGTTTAGGATTGTTTCTAATGGGAACGGGTCATCATATTGCATCTTGGCGGCATAAGAATGTCCCTGCAGACGGCAGTGAAGACATTCGGTTTTTTCAAAATTTAGCAAGCATCGCTGAAAGAGGCAAGTTTGATATGCTGTTTTTAAGTGATGGATTGTCGTTTAACGGATTATCACATCCAGCAGAATTGGTCCGATTCGAACCGTTTACTTTACTTGGCTATTTGTCGGCAGTGACAACCCAAATTGGTCTAGCTGCGACGGCTTCAACAACCTATAATGAGCCTTTCCACATTGCAAGGAAATTTTCCTCGCTTGACCATTTGAATGATGGCCGGACTGCTTGGAATGTAGTGACATCTTATTATGAATCAGAGGCTGGTAATTTTAATCGAGATAACCATTTGGATCATTCGGTTCGCTATGATAAAGCCTTTGAATTTGTTGAAGTCGTAAAGGGTTTATGGGACTCTTGGGAGGAAGATGCCCTTGTCCGTAATAAAGAAACAGGTGTTTATTTTGATAATGAAAAATTGCATGCTTTAAACCATAAGGGGAACTATTTTTCAGTCGAAGGGCCGCTGAATTCCTCTCGTTCACCCCAGGGGAGACCGGTCATTATCCAAGCTGGATCTTCAGATGCGGGAACTTCCCTTGCTGCCAAAACTGCGGATGTGATTTTTACGGCACAGCAAACACTTGAAGAAGCTCAAGCCTTTTATGCAATGGTAAAAAATAAAGCAATAGAATATGGGAGATTGCCAGATCAAATTAAAATAATGCCTGGAGTATCTCCAATTGTAGGGCGTACGGAAAAAGAAGCCAGAGAAAAGTATCAACAGCTGCAGGAGTTGATTGTTCCAGAAATAGGTCTCGCCTTTTTGAGTGATTATTTAGGGGGACTTGATTTTTCCAATTATTCTCTTGATGATAGGCTTCCAGAATATATTCCTGAAACAAATGGCAACCAAAGCCGCAGACAATTGATTATTGATTTAGCAAGAAGAGAAAAACTAACTATTAGGCAGTTATATCAAAAGGTAGCAGGATCAAGAGGTCATCGAATCATCTTTGGGAATCCTGAGCAAATTGCTGACCAATTGGAAGAGTGGATAGACAAAGGGGGAGCGGATGGCTTTAACTTAATGATGCCTACCTTCCCGGATGCATTAGAGGACTTCGTTGATCTGGTCGTACCGATACTTCAGGAACGAGGAGTATTCAGGAAAGATTACCAGGGGTCGACACTGCGTGAATATTTAGGGTTATCTAAGCCAGAATCAAGCTATTCAAAAAAATATGTGCAACATTAAACAACCCCTGAAACCAGGGGTTGTTTTTTATTCGTCTCGTTTAGATAAACAGTGATCACATTCCATTAGATAGGATTCAACCTGTTCATTGATATGAGTTCCGCATTCGGGGCATTGTTTGGACGGCAGGTTTCTAAAGAATTCTTTAGGTTTAATGATTTGCATTTTTTATTCCTCCTTAGTATGGGTTCGTTTCAATCTTCGCGTTTAGACAAACAGTGATCGCATTCCATTAAGTAAGATTCAGCTTGCTCACTAATTTCAATACCACATTCGGGACATTGTTTAGGCGGAAGATTTCTGAAGAACTCCATAGGTTTAATTGTTTGCATAGTAGTTTCCTCCTCGATAGACGATTAATCTTCTTTTTTTGCTAAGCAACGGTCACATTCCATTAGGTAGGATTCGGCTTGTTCATGGACCACATCACCGCATTCCGGACATTGTTTAGACGGTAAGTTTCTGAAAAATTCCATTGGGTTTTTAGTTTGCATGGTAAGTTTCCCTCCCTTTTTTATAGTACAGTTTATAATTTATGTTTCTTGTTATAATACAGTATATACCCGTTATTTGGAAATGTATAGGTTTTTATAAGAAAAAAATTAAAAAAATCAGATAATTTATAAGTATGTAAAAGGACTTGCCGTGAGGCAAGCCCTTTTTGTTTTTTACTTTTTATTTTTTCTTCCGAATGGCAAGAATAATGGCGGCAATAGAAAGAATCAACGAGGCAATGGAAAGGATGAGAGGGGCAGTCTGGCTTGGAGGATTAGTATCTTCCTCACCGGCTTTGTTTGAGTCTGTCCCTGTCCCTTTGTCAGGTGCCGCCTGTTCTGTTTCTACAGCATCGTGTTCATGGTGACTATCCTGTTGTTCGGGCGCCGTACTGGCCGTACTTACCTTTGTTACTGAGTGAGGTGTTGCCGAACCTTCTTTTCCATTCCACTCAACAATGCTGCCATCTTTGTAATACTGAAAAGCATCCCAGGCAATATCAGTTTCACTCTCTGGATTTTTCGCTACGAATGTAAATTGTTGAAATTGCCCAGCTAGGATTCCTTCACCTGTTGCGGTCCAAGAAACTGTTTGGACATTGTTTGATGGACCTTTATCCAGCGTTACCTTCCATTCTGGCACTTTCTGGTAATTGACGAACGTTACACCATCGGGTATTTTTACAACGACTTTGGTCGTTGGAACGTCTTTTTCAACCGGTACCTTTAAGGTGTAAGTTTCCCAGGCGGAAGGTGTTGATACAGCTGGCTGAATGGAAACGTGGGCACTTGCTGCTCCTGCAAATAAAAACATTCCTGTAAATGAGGCAATGATCACTTTTGAAAAAGTGCTGACTATTTTTTTCATTCTTGTTATCTCCTAGTGTTTATTTTGGCTTGCTGATTGTGATGGGGAAGTCTGCATCAACGGATTCATATTCTTTGGTTAGCACATGAATGGAAAGTTTCCAAGAACCGTCCATAGAGATAATAGGTGCGGCGGTATAGGTTCCAGACTCTTTTTTCTTAAGCACTACATTCCCTTCACCCATGTTCATATCCAATGACACAAGGGTGCCAGTGATTTGTTCAATATCAGGTATAGTCCCATTTTTCTCTGACACTTGGACCATCAATTCGTTTAAGCCTGTTTGAGATGGCGTTAGTTCAAGGGAAACCTGGTAGTTTTCTATGGTTATTACTTGTGAGTTATCTATTTCATGAGAATCGGCAGGTGGCAGGTTTGTCAGAAGTGCTGCCAAGATAATAATAATCAGGCCTATTGAAAATTCAATCAGGACACTTGGTCCTAATTTTTTTCTTTAAATTTACCTCTAAAGAAATGGTAAGCTCCCATTCCAATCATAATCAGCATTAACAGTACTTTACCAATGAGTACCTTTCCATACAGTGTGTTTACTAATGACTGTATGGAGGAAACATGCTGAACACTTGCATAGATACCAGTAACTAGCAGTATAAGGACAAAAACAATGGCAAACGTTGAAAAACGCTGTATGGTTTGCCAATAGATTGAGTTGTCTTTTTCTTTTTTAGATTCTCCTGGCAGCAGAAGCACCAAGGCCAATAAATTGCCCAGCCATAAGGACATCCCTAACAAATGGAAAAAATCCATAATCACAGCGAGCACTTGGTTATTGACTGCAGCTGTATGACCGATAGATGCCTTGCATAGCATTAATGCAGCAATAAGTAGAAATGATCCATAGGCAGCAGGGAATACTTTTTTAGTTAGTAGAAGACTACTAAAAAGAATGACAAGTAAAGCCATTTCTATCATCCAAATCGTTCCGAAGGTTGTATGAAAGACGGTTTGTTTTAATAAGGAAACCTTGAACACACTGTTCCAGCCTACGGCAGCATCAGTAGTTGTCTGAAGCGGGAGGCTAAGCAATATACTAAGTGCCAGCAACGTAAAAGCTATCCAAATAATGCCCGAAAATTGAGAGCTATAGAACGTTTTTTTTCGAGGAAACAGCCATAAATGGAAAATAAAAACCAATTAGTAAAGAAAAACTAAGATATTGCATGCCTTGTATAAGTATTTTATCAAGTCCAGGAAAATAAACAGAAGAATGATCTTCTGCAGCAGCTTTAGTAACTGCCTCTTGGCCAATTGTGAAGGGGATGGTGCCTTCAATTGGGTGTCCGTCACTAGAAATCACACGCCATTTTATAGTATAGGTACCTTTACCAAGGTCTTGTTTCAACTTAGCAATCAGCTTTGTTTCATCGTCCTCTGGAATAAAGCTTTCATGTAATTCAGCATTTCCATCCTCACCGAAAATTTCAATATGATGAAAAGCTGGTTGTATCGGTTCACTGAATACTAAGCTGATATTCTTGGGTGATGTTTCAAGCTCTGTATTTACTGAAGGATTTGACTGTTTAAGATAGGCATGGGCAGACGTCATTTCCGGTAGTGACATCAGGCCGATTAAACAGACCATCAGCCAAATCATCCGTTTCATAATTCAAGCCCCCTTAGTGAGCAAATAGGATAGGTTTGGACAGTAGATAGTTAACTATTAACTAGTATAAACAATAATTGTGAAATAACAGTGAAAAAAGACTGATCATTTTAAATCAAAAAAAAGAGCCTGCTAGGAGGCTCCTTTCTTTATCTCTATCGTTAGATGCGTTTTGCACCAATATATTTTGGTTTCCAATAACTATTGTTTGTGCTTGCAATGGATACGCCTTTAGAAGAAGCGGCGTGAATCATTTTGCTAGAGCCCATATAGATGGCTACATGTGTAGGTCTAGTTGCTTTATTTGGTGCAAAGAATAGCAAATCACCTGTTGTTAGTTTGCTCTTGCTTACTTTTTTACCCTTTTTGTACATATCCGCTGCAGTACGAGGTAATGTTTTGCCGGCTTTTTTATATGAATATTTGACTAGTCCTGAACAATCAAAGCCTTTTGGTGAAAGGCCTCCGTATGTATATTTAACGCCTATATTTTTCTTAGCTGTTGAAATGGCTTGTTTATGATAAGTAGCAGCCTCACTCATAGATGGTGCAATAAAGCTGAAAATAGCGGCAATAGACAAGGCAGCGATCATTTTCTTTAACATATATTTATTCCCCCTGATGTGAATGCTAAACCTACTATAAACCAAAAGGGGTAACATATTAGTAACAGGAAGATTACAATATTATTACAAAAAATAGGTACTAACTGGAACCTTGATATATAAGGGTTTTAAACTATTAAAATATCTATCTTTATTATTTTAAAGATAGAAGATTCAGGTCTAAAACCGTTCCTAAATTTTTTTACTGTTAAAAGTTGAGTGATCCATGGTTGTACTTCATGATTTTAAAACATACGGTGAGTCCGAGACCTGTGCCTTTTTCCTTGGTGGAGAAATAAATTCTAACTCATAAGGAGGGGGTTTAGTACAAGGGAAACCGAGGTATCTTTTAAATAGGAAAGAATGCCGGAAATCTCTGGAGGATAAGATGACAAAAGCGATGATAATCTGTAATCCGTCTGCTGGTAAGGAAAAAGCAAGAGACCTCCTGCCAAGGGCGATTTCTAATCTGAAAGAAGTCTACGATGAAGTGTATGTACGGGAAACAAAACAAGAAGGGGATGCTGTTACTTTTGCTCATGATGCGTGTGACCAACAATATGATGCTGTTATTTCTATGGGGGGAGATGGAACGGTCAGTGAAACCATAAACGGATTAGCAGAACAGCATCATCGTCCGGTATTTGGGCTAATTCCGCTTGGGACTGTCAATGATTTTGCCAGAGCGCTTTCTATTCCCCTTGATCCGGAAGAAGCAGCGAGCGTGTTGTCATCACAACGTACGAAGGCAGCTGATATCGGGAAAATAAACAACCGGTTTTTTATGAATGTTTTAGCTGTGGGGGCAGTAGCTGAAGCAACTTATAATGTGAGCGTCAAGCAAAAGACGCTTCTCGGGCCATTGGCTTATTTAATAGAGGGCGGCAAAGCACTTGTTAAGAAGACGCCTTTTAAGCTAACGGTAAACCACGATTTGGGGAAATGGCAGGGAGAAGCCTATCTAATGGTGGCTGCTTTAACGAATTCAGTAGGCGGATTTAATGCAGTAGCACCTGATGCACAGATAAATGATGGAAAGATACATGTACTCATAATCAAGGATCTCTCGCTTCCTAATATTATGAAAATTATTCCGAGTCTGCTTTGGGGCGAACTAAAAAAGCATGACCAAGTAGAATATTTTCAGACTTCCTTATTAGACGTTAGTTCTGATGAAGAACTAGCTGTAAATATTGATGGTGATGAAGGGGTACCACTCCCTTTTAGAGCCCGAATTCTTAACCAGCATCTAAATGTTATTGTTCCAAAGTAGAATTCATGCATGAGCATAATTGGAGTTTACAGAAAAACCCCTGCTATTTCTCTTCGAAATTTGGTATAATAAATGACTGTAAGAGAACAGGATCACCATCCCTATACTATATCTTGCAAATATAACTTGATAGGTGGTAACAAGAATGTCTGAAAGTAAGCCGTACAGAGTGTTGCTGTACTATATGTATGTACCAATTGAAAATCCTGAGGTGTTTGCCAAAAAGCATCTAGCTTATTGTAAGGAAATTGGACTTAAAGGCCGTATCCTTGTAGCAGCTGAAGGGATTAATGGTACTGTTTCGGGTACCATAGAACAAACGGATATGTACATGGAAATGATGAACGCTGATCCAAAATTTAGTGAAATGGTATTCAAAATAGATGAGGCTGACCATCATGCGTTTAAGAAAATGCATGTTCGTCCACGTAATGAGCTTGTTACTCTTCGTTTAGAGGATGATATTAATCCGAACGAACTAACTGGCCGTTATTTAAGCCCGAAAGAATTTTATGAAAAAATGCAAGATGACGACACAGTCATTCTAGATGCTAGAAATGATTATGAATATGAAGTAGGACATTTCCGTAATTCAATTAAGCCGGATATTAAATCCTTCCGTGAACTTCCAGAATGGGTTCGTGAAAATAAGGAAATGCTTGAAGGAAAGAAAATCCTAACTTATTGTACAGGCGGTATTCGTTGTGAGAAGTTTTCAGGCTGGCTTGTTAAAGAAGGGTTTGAAGATGTATCACAGCTGCATGGCGGGATTGCTACTTACGGGAAAGATTCTGAAGTTCAAGGCGAGCTTTGGGATGGACAGCTTTATGTTTTTGACGAGCGTATTACCGTTCCTGTCAATCGTAAAGAGCATGTGATTGTTGCCCGTGATTATTTCACAGGGGAACCTTGTGAACGCTATGTAAATTGTGCAAATCCAGAATGTAATAAGCAAATTATTGCGACGGAAGAAAGTGAACATAAGTACTTACGTGGTTGTACACATGAGTGTCGAGTAACCCCTCGGAACTTATATGTCAAAGAACAAAATCTGTCCGAAGCAGAAGTAGCAGAAAGACTCAAAGTTATTGAAGAAACCGTTACTGCTGAATAAATAATTAACACATCTTGAGCAGCCTGCTCAAGATGTTTTTTATACTAATTTTTTGGCAGTTGAAGGAAACGGGAGAAGAGAATCCATTAATATCAGTACATACTTCCTCTTATTAATCATCCTCTCAATAGAAATGTAATGGGGAAGAAGATATTATGGTACCCTAACAGATAACTTTGTAAAATATATCGGAGGATCTTACGTGTATGGAAATGTTTCTTATTGTCCTTGTTTTGTTGTTATTAATTGGGATTTCTAATATGGTTAATCACTTTATCCCTTTTATTCCAGTACCTTTAATCCAAATAGCCCTTGGAGCACTGTTGGCTTTACTACCATTGGGTTTTCATGTGCCTATGGAAACAGAGCTTTTTCTCGTCTTATTTATTGCACCTTTATTATTCCATGATGGGAAAAATGTTCCGAGAAGTGCTCTTTGGGAATTACGTAAGCCGATTTTATTGCTTGCATTAGGTTTAGTGTTCGTAACCGTTTTTGTTATTGGTTATTTAATACATTGGTTAATTCCCTCGATTCCATTGCCTGCTGCATTTGCACTTGCGGCGATTCTCTCACCAACAGATGTGGTGGCAGTGAGTGCTATTTCCAGTCGATCTAAATTGCCTTCAGGAATTAAGCATCTCCTTGAAGGGGAAGGGCTGATGAATGATGCCTCCGGACTCGTTGCTTTTAAGTTTGCAGTAGCGGCAACTGTAACGGGTGTATTCTCGTTAGGACAAGCAACGATCAGTTTTGTCTTGATTGCCTTAGGCGGTATGATTGCAGGTGTTATTCTCTCTTATATCATAATTAGACTGCGCATGTTGATTAGGCGTTGGGGGATGGAAGATGTCACAATCCATATGCTTATCCAACTATTAACTCCATTTATCATCTTTTTGATTGCTGAACATTTTGGTGTTTCTGGGATCTTAGCCGTAGTGGCTGCTGGTATTGTACATGCAATAGAAAGGGACCGAGAAGAATCACCGACAATGAAGCTCAAAATTGTGTCGACAAGTACTTGGTCCGTTATCCTCTATATTTTAAATGGCCTAGTCTTTGTTTTGTTGGGTTTACAATTACCAAGTGTGTCCAAAACCATTTTCTCAAATCCAGAATTCAATAATTCTCAAGTTATTTGGTACATTGTCATTATTACGGGTGCGCTTCTTGCTCTTCGATATATCTGGCTCAATCTATCGTGGTGGCTGGGAGGGAAGATGAGAAAAATGGAATTGTTTAAGCTCAAACAAAGGACAGCACTCATTACAACTGTATCAGGGGTAAGAGGAGCGGTTACTTTAGCAGGTGCTTTTTCTATCCCTTACGTTTTGAATGATGGTAGTCCTTTTCCAGAACGGTCATTATTTATTTTTATTGCTGCAGGGGTCATCTTACTAACACTGATTGTAGCGAGTATTTGCTTACCAATTCTATCTAAATCTGAAGAGCCATCGATAAAAGAAGATAAAGATGAGCTCGAAAGGAAAGCCATCATTCATGTAAAGGAAGCTGCTATTCAAAGCATTGAAGCGGAACTGAATGAGGAAAATAGGGCTGCATCACTAGCTGTCATAGCTAAATATACGCAGTTGATTGAACGACTGAAATTGCCGGAACTCCCAGAGGATACAGCTAATAATCAATATATGGAAGAAAAGATTCGGTTCAAAGCCTTAGTAGCGGAAAAGCGGTGCATTAATGAATTAATTAAGGAAGAAAAGGTGGATCGTGAAACCGCCTATATCGGACAACAGTTTATCCATCGGATGGAAGTAGCTGTTACCAATAAAATGAAGTACCGATTAATGACCTCTGTTGTCTTTATGAAACGAACATCATTTAAAATGCTCAAATCCATTTCACCGGAGAATGAAAAAAGGGTCAAGCTTTCGATACAAACCGTTGTGGCGGTACGTAATTTAAAGATACAAACAGCAAAGGCAGCCATTGCTGCGATTAAAGCTGATATGACTCCAATAAATAGAGGACCATCATTACTCGTGATTAGAGAATATCGCAGGTTAATTTCGAAGCTGAACCGTGAGAACATGTTGAAAAGTTCAAATGATAAATTGCTTAAGCTTGAAAAAGAGCTGCATTATAAGGCATTTCAAGCTGAACGAGACGAGGTACAAGCTATGTACGAGCAAGGTAAACTTACACGGGAACTCGCTCAAAAAATTCGCCAGCAAATTAACCTCCGAGAGGCATTTCTAATTGAAGAAAAAACGTACCAATCTTAAAAAATCGTGCTAGGGGAGTAATCCTTTAGCACGTTTTTTCATTATTCTTTAGTTGGCAGGCCACGGAGATTATTCTGAAGCATGTTGTCTAAGTATTTATTGATTTCTTCGTGGTTTCCAGAAACTTTCTCTTCTCGGATTTCGTCACTTTTTTTCTTTTCAAGCGCTTTTTTCAGGATCACTTCACTTAGTGCCTGGGGGATGACCACTACGCCATCAGCATCCCCAACAATAATGTCTCCTGGGTTTACTGCTGTTCCACCGCAGGAAATAGGAATATTGACTTCACCAACTCCTGCTTTACCACCAGCTGCCACCGTGGTTCCTTTACAGAATACTGGGAAATCAAGTGCTTTAACCGGCATAACATCACGAATGACTCCATCAACCACAAGAGCTGCGATTCCCTTTGTTTGCATCATGCCAATCACAAAATCACCGGCTATTGCTCGGTAAGTATCTCCTTTGGCATCGATTATTAATACATCTCCATGCTTAGCTTTACGGATTCCTTCTAATACAGAGAGATTATCACCTACAGGCACTTTTATCGTAACTGCTCTGCCTGCAAAGCGGTAGGTAGTCTTTAAGGGTTTAATTGCAGAATCTAAATTATTCATTCCTTCCATTGCATCAGAAAGGCAGGTGGTTGACAAATCCTTAAATAAATCGATCATTTCCACTTTCACTCCTTTTTTATTCAGCAGGTTCGGTTAGGTAACTCGTGAAAATTTGACACTAAATGTAGTACCTTTGTTAGGTTCACTTTTTACAGTTATGTGTCCAGAATGGTTTTGGATAATTTTGTAGCTGACCATGAGCCCAAGTCCATTTCCACTGGCTTTTGTTGTGAAAAATGGTTCTCCTATTCTTTGAAGCTGGTCTGATGAAAGGCCAATTCCATTATCGATAATAGAGATGATCACTTCTTCCCTTGTCGTTTCCATGGTTAAGGTTACATTTCCGCCGTTCGGTAAAGCCTCAATGGCGTTTTTAATGAGATTTAAAAAGACTTGTTTAAGCTGATGTTTCTCTCCAGAAATGGTGACATGCTCTTTCGGCAAGTGTTGAGAAATGGTAACGTTTTTTAAAAGCGCCTCTGGTTTGAGAAAACTAATCAAATCTTGCAGCAGTACACTCAGATTACATTCACTGAAGAGAACATCATGAGGTTTAGCAAACACCATAAATTCATTAACAATAAAATTGATCCGTTCAATTTCGCCCAATATGGTTTCTGTGAAATAATCTTCTTGTTTCGATTCCCCCATCAACTGGACAAATCCTTTTATTGTGGTTAGAGGATTGCGAATTTCATGAGCGATACCTGCAGCGAGCTCACCAACCATCGAAAGCTTTTCCGTTTTTTGCAGCATTTCTTCCGCCCGTTTTTTTTCGGTAATATCGTATTGAATCGAAATGAACTGATAGGGTGTGCCTGATTGGTCAAGAAGCGGCACAATGGTCGTATCGACCCAATAGTGACTGCCATCTTTGGCTTGCTTTAATACTTCTCCCTTCCAAACGTGTCCATTTAGAAGTATTTTATCAATTTGCTCGAAAAAAAATGAGGGATGGAATGCGGAATCTAATATTGAGTGAGGCTGCCCAAGTAATTCTTCTTTTGAATACTGAGAGGCAGTGCAAAATTTATCATTTACATATGTAAATTGATGGTGTAGATCACAAATGGAAAAAATAGTTGCCTCGTTTAATGCATTTTTTAATTCAGTCAGCTCTTTAAGCGTAATTCTTAAATCTTCATTTGATTCATCAAGAGCAAACTTGGTAGACGAAAGTTTATCGTTATAATGATTGATAAAAGTGTTGGAAATACTTAGACATATAGGGTCGATAATTTTCATCGTTTGGAAGACGGTATCCGTTTGAATGAGACCTTGTTTTAATTCCTCTTCTAGAAAATCAAAAATAATGGTCCTAGAGAGATAAACGAAGCGCATTACTTGATCAAGAGTAGACAGTCGGATAATAGCTTTCTGGGCAAAAATATCGGCAAAGCTGAGTAAGGTTTTCTTCGTGTCTTCATCACATGATACTAAATAGCTGCCAAGGAGGTAAAACGTTCTTGTCTGCATCGAATGAATGCTCTCTGACCGTGTATAGTTCAGGCTGTAGACATGATCTGCTTTAGAAAACTCACATGTTCTCCATGCTAATTCTGTGCTTTTCTCTTGTATTTTTTTTCCGATGTACTCTAATTGATCGTTCATGCCAGAGCTCCTCCTCGCTTATAGGATGATATACCTTAGGATTAGACACGGAGAGAGAAAAACCTCTTTTTTGAGGAAATATTTACCTAAAAATGTTCGTTATTATGAATTTGTCGTTTTTGTTAACAAATGATTAACACGTGACGATTCGTATTACGACCAATTCATTAAGGTGATTCATTATGGTACAATTTATATATTGAGTGAATAGAGAAGCAGTAAATAAATGAGGTGGCATGAGTGAAAACAGTTGTTGTTATTGGCGGAGGTATTACTGGGTTATCTGCCATGTATTACTTAGATAAAGCTGTAAAAGAAAAAGACCTTGATATGAAATTAGTGTTAATAGAAGCGGACGAACAGTTAGGTGGAAAAATTAAAACCATCAAAAGCGGTGAATTTATTATGGAAGCAGGAGCAGATTCAATTGTTGCGCGTAAACAAAATGTAGCTCCTTTTCTTGCAGAATTAAATTTAGGTAAAGAAGTCGTTTATAATGCTACAGGCACGTCGTTTATCCATACAGAAGGAGTGCTTAAACAAATTCCAGCCGATGCAGTATTTGGGATACCATCTAGTCTAGAATCGCTGGCGAAAAGTGAGTTAGTATCTGCTGAAGCAAAGGTAGAGGCCCTTAAAGACTTCTATCTAGTAAATGATTCTTTCACGAAGGATGATTCAATTGGCGCGTTCCTTGAAGCTTTTCTTGGCAAGGAACTAGTTGAAAAACAAATTGCCCCAGTTCTTTCAGGTGTCTATTCTGGTAAGCTACAAGACTTAACGATCGCGTCAACACTTCCTTACCTCCTAGATTATAAAGATGAATATGGCAGTATTATCAGGGGAATCGAAGAAAATAGAAAGCAGGTTCAAGGATCTGGAAATAAGAAATTCCTTTCCTTTAAGAACGGCCTGGAAACGATTATCCATAATCTGGAAGAAAAATTAGAGTATGCAGAAGTATGGAAGAATACAAAAGCAGAAAAAATTAGTAAAGAAGACGGCCGGTACCGAATTTCTTTCAGTGATAAGGAAGATTTAGTAACCGATTATCTGATTCTAAGCACGCCTCATTCAGCGGCACACAAATTACTGCAGGATGAAGAACTTGCTAAAGAGTTTGAACAGCTGAAGGCAAGCTCTCTTATAAGTATTTATATGGGCTTTACGATTCCTGATTCTTTACTTCCCGCGGATGGTACAGGTTATATTACCTCTGAAGAAAGTGACCTCACTTGTAATGCTTGTACGTGGACAAGTCGAAAGTGGTCTCATACCTCTGAAAACAATATGCTGTTAGTCCGACTATTTTATAAAAGTTCCAGTCCTGCCTATGAGGAGTTAAAGAATCTAAGTGAGCAGGAATTAGTGAAGGTTGCGCTCTCAGATATCGAACGAAGTCTTGGAATTACATCGGAGCCCGTTTCAAGCCAAGTAACAAAGTGGCAAGATAATATGCCGAATTATTCCCTTAAACATCATCAGTCTGTAGAGAAACTTGAACAGAGATTGGATCAAGCTTTCCCAGGGATTTTTCTTGCAGGCTGTTCGTATTACGGAGTAGGTATTCCTGATTGTATTGCAAATGGGAAGAAGACTGCAGAAAGAATTATTGATGAGTTAAGATAAACAAAGGCCGCATTGCTCAATGAGTAATGCGGCCTTTAGTCCGGAGCTTCTTATTTTAATGCTTTAAGTACGTTATCAATGGTCACATCACTAGCAATTTTCCCATTAATCGTCCAGTTGCTTGGATCTTCCATATCATAAACCTGATTATTCTTTACGGCAGGAAGGCCTTTCCATACTGAGCTGTCCTTCAATGCTTGTAGTCCATCTTCACCTGGAAGACTAGCTAGGAAGATATGGTCAGCATCAAGTTCAGTCAGTGCTTCTAAAGCGATTGGATTCCAGCTTGCTTCAGCAGGAGGTAGGTCTTGAATCATCTTCGGCTGGGTAATACCAAGATCATTGTACAGCACATTACCAGCGTAGCGGTTGCTTTCTAATAAATAGTATTGTTTAGCAATGACCCAAATGACAGCAACAGATTCATCACCAATAGACGTTTTAAGTTCTTTTGCTGCTTGCTCAGCTTTTTTATCATAATCTGCAAGGACTTCTTTAGCTTTATCTTCTTTATCAACGATTTGTCCCATTATTTGCAGCTGCTTGCGCCAGTCTGCAGCATCTTCATCTTTAAACACATAAGTAGGGGCGATCTTTTTATATTCTTCATATTTTCCTTCTTCAATCGCGGAAGGGGAGCTAAAGATAATTAACTCAGGGTCAGCATTAATGGTTTGTTCAAGCGGCATATTCCATTCGATGGTTGGGACATCCTTCAAATATGGCTGTAAATAATCATGTACAGATGTTCCGATTGCCCATTGTGCGGCAGGCGTTACATCTAGTGCAACTAATGAGTCCTCAAGATTGGAAGCAAGAATACGCTTTGGATCTGCAGGAATCTTTACCTCACCCATTGCATCAGTAAGTGTAATTTCTTTTTTTGGCTCACTTTCTGATTTCTTTTCTGATTTTTCGTCGTCCTTACCACAAGCTGTTAAAAGTAATAATAGACACAGAAACGCGCCCATTAGAGCTTTATATGAATGCTTTTTAGTCAAAATAATTCCTCCTTATTAGTAACCTTTACCTAAATGATAATCATTATCAATTGATATGTCAATAGGACTAGCTGAATTTTCCTAATATAGGATCTGTTCTCTAGTTCATTGCAACATCTCTCAGTTCCTTTTATACTAGTTTTATTGATAATCGTTCTCATTTTTTTGAACGAATGGCAGGAAGGTTGAAGAACTTTGAAAATTACAGGCAAAAAAAGTGTAAGACCGAGTAGTAAAGCACGCAAAACTTTGTGGATTTTATTACTTGGTATGATTGGTTTAATCGCAGCAATGGCTTTATCCCTAAGGCTTGGTACTAAAACTTTTCAAATCGAAACAATTATTCAAGCCATTTTTACTTATAATCCAGATATAACAGCTCATCAAATTGTGATGGATATTCGATTTCCACGAGCACTAGGGGCAGCTCTAATTGGTGCATTTCTTGCCTTATCAGGGGCAATTATGCAAGCTTTAACCCGAAACCCGCTGGCAGAGCCGTCTTTGCTAGGAGTGTCACATGGTGCCGCGTTTGCTCTTGTCCTCACGCTCGCTTTTTTCCCCAAGCTTTCACTAGCAGGGACTACGGCTGCTGCAATGGCTGGAGCGGGATTAACTGTACTGTTTATTTTCTCGCTTACCGCCCGTGCAAAGGGTGGGATTACTCCTGTTAAATTAGCTTTAGCCGGAATAGCAATTGGTATGTTTCTTAGTTCGCTTACATCAAGCCTAGGACTCTATTTTAATGTAGCCAAGGATATGAGTTTCTGGTATGCAGGCGGGCTTGCCTATATCACCTGGAGTTCATTGGAAATACTAAGTGCAGCCGGAGTGGTTGGCGTAGTCATTGTCGCCTTACTTGCAAGGTCGCTTACTTTGCTCGGATTGGGAGTAGATGTTACGAAAGGACTCGGAATTAATCTCCATATTGTAAGGATTCTTGGCGTTCTAGCCGTGCTGTTGTTGACCGGCAGTTCAGTTGCTGTTTCTGGAGCGATTGGTTTTATTGGACTAGTTGTTCCACATATCAGCCGGATGCTGGTTGGCTCGGACTATCGATTGCTCCTTCCTGTATCTGCTTTACTCGGTAGTGTACTGCTTGTTACAGCGGACGTTGGTGCTCGATTAATTAATCCTCCCTATGAAACGACGGTAGGCATCGTAACTGCGGCAATTGGTGTCCCGTTTTTCTTATACTTAGTGAGAAACGAAGGGAGTCGGTCATCATGAATCGGGTGCCTAAACATATTATCTGGAAGATATCACTGCTAGTCGTTCTTCTCATACTAGCCGCACTAGCAAGTTTAAACTTTGGCATTATTTCTATTTCACCAGGAGAAGTCTTGCGAACGTTTCTAGGAAATGGCACGCCTAAACAAAAGTTGGTCTTATTTGATCTTCGTATGCCTACAGTGATCTTAGCCGTACTCGTTGGTGCGTTTATGGCGGTTTCTGGAACCATTTTGCAGGGCATTACCCGTAATGAGTTAGCAGACCCTGGAATTCTAGGGATTAACTCAGGAGCTGGTCTGGCTGTAGTCTTATATATAACTTTTTTTAAAACATCAACCGGTAGTTTATCCATCGCTCATACGTTTATTTTGCCGCTGTGCGCATTCTTAGGTGCTCTGTTGACCGCAGGGCTGATCGTGGCAATCGCTTGGAAGGGCGGCTTTCAATCGATTCGCTTAGTTTTAGTGGGAGTCGGGATAAATGCAGGTTTAAGCGCCATATTGGTGGCACTGCAATTAAGACTAGATCCGCTTGATTTCACGAAAGCAATGGTTTGGTTATCAGGCGATTTATGGGCGAACCAATGGACATATGTTTATGCTTTATTGCCTTGGTTTTTAATTCTTATTCCTTATGCTCTTTACAAGGCCCATACCCTAAACGTATTAAATTTGGGTACTCAGGTAGCCAATGGTCTTGGCATTCGGACAAACAGGGAACGTCTCTATTTACTTATTCTTGCCGTTGCCCTTGCAGGTCTTGGCGTTTCGGCAGGCGGAGGGATTGCTTTCTTAGGGTTAATCGCTCCTCATATTGCACGAAGGCTAACTGGTCCGAAGCATCTAACACTGATTCCAGCAGCTGTATTGATCGGTGCGGTTATTTTGCTGATTGCGGAGACCGTTGGTAGAAATGTATTAGCACCTGTCGAGATTCCAGCAGGGATTGTTGTTTCTATTATCAGCACACCCTATTTTATCTATTTATTGTTGAAAACAAAATAAGATTGGAGAGTCATAATGACAAACTTATTTGCCGAGGAGTTAACGATTGCTTATGATAACGAAGTAATCGTCGACCGTCTAAATCTCAAGTTTTCACCAGGAGAGATTACTGCGATTATCGGTCCGAATGGCTGTGGGAAATCCACGATTCTTAAAACGATGGCAAGGCTTCAACCAAGCCATTCCGGGGCAGTTTATTTAGACGGAAAACTGATTCATAAAACGTCTTCCAAAGAAATAGCAAAGAAAATGGCTATATTACCACAATCTCCTGACGCTCCAGAAGGACTGTCAATATATGAGCTGATTTCTTATGGCCGTACCCCTTATCAGTCAGGGTTTTCACGATTAACGACACATGATTGTGAAATGATTGAGTGGGCCCTTAATGTAACAGGATTGAGTTCCATTCAGCACCAGCCAGTAGATACGCTGTCAGGCGGACAGCGTCAAAGGGCTTGGATTGCAATGGCTATCGCTCAAGAAACAAATTTACTGATGCTTGATGAACCTACAACCTATTTGGATCCTGCTCATCAGCTTGAGGTTCTAAAGTTATTAGAAAAGCTGAATGAAGAAGAGGGACGAACAATCGTCATGGTTATTCATGATTTAAATCACGCTGCACGATTCGCAGACCATCTAGTTGCTCTGAAGCAAGGGAAAGTTATCAAAGAGGGAACAGCTGAACAAGTGATGAATGCAGATGTACTTAAACAAGTCTTTAATATTGATACAGAGATTATAACGGATCCGCGTACTGGAAAACCTGCAATGATTTCTTATGATTTAATTAAATAAACGTGCGGCGGAAGCTTGAAGGGACAGGCTTAATTATATTTAATCAATCGATTGATTAATAAAAAATTGGTCAGCATTATCTGCGTGAGTATTTGGGTTTACTAGAGATTATAGACGTCATAAATGGCTCTAGATCAAGCTTATATTGACTTTAATCAATCGATTGATTAAGAGAAGTACAGGGGGATGCCTCATGGTAACGACAATTTATTTAGTTAGACATGCTCATTCTGTATATAGCCCAGATGAAGTGAATCGGCCGCTGTCGGAACAAGGGATAAAGGATGCAAGAAAGGTCAGCGATGCAATGAACAAGGAGCAGATTGATATTGTTGTATCTAGTCCCTATAAACGAGCGATCCAAACCGTAGAGGGAATCGCACACCATATCAGGAAAGATATTGAGCTGCAGCCTGCTTTTCGGGAAAGAAAGCTTTCAGAAGAACCTCTGGAGAACTTTGAAAATGCTCTTAGAAAGGTCTGGTCTAACGAGTTCTTCTACTGGGGCGGGGGTGAGTCCAACCTAACTGCGAGACAGAGAGGCATAGATGGAATTCACCACTTACTTGAACAGTATAAGGGGAAAAAGATTGTAATTGGTACTCACGGGAATATCATGACCTTAATCATGAGAAAAGGATTTGATCGAAATTAAAAGAATGTGAACACTAAAATAACACCCCTGCTTATTGCAGGGGTGTTTGTGGTTAGATGAATTTAGCTATTTCGTTCAATGGCAGGCGAGAAGATTGGAAAGAGGGTCCTGCTGACTGGCCAATCGCAATCAATACAATCGGAACATAACGATCTTCCACCTTGAATTTTTCGCTAAATTGCTGTTTATTAAAGCCACCCATTGTCACGGTGTCATATCCCCTTGAACGGGCAATGAGCATCAGCTGCATGGAGATAAGGCCAGCATCGAAGGAAGCAATACTCTCTAAAGCTGTTTTGGGAGCAAGAGGGTATGAGTTCAATGTATTTTGAACAATACGATCGCGTGTACCTTCATCCATGAAACCAGCATCAACATTCATGCTATAGATTTTATCAACATTTTTGAACATTTCTGTATCACCAAGCACAGCAATAACAGCAGAAGAGGTTTCAACGGCTTCTTGGTTGTTGGCTATTGGGCGTAACTCTTTTTTTACTTCCTGATCAGCAATAACAAGGAAGCGCCAAGGCTGAAGATTACTTGAAGATGGAGCAAGAATGGCTTCATTCAACATCTCTTCTAATTCTTCTTTTGAAATTTTATAAGATGGATCATATTTTCTTACAGAATGACGTTCTTTAATAATGGTTGATAAGGTTTGATCTGTGGGCATAGTCATGTTATTTCCTCCTTATTCACTTACTTTAAGTAAGTAGGTTTACAGAATACTCCTTAAATGCTCGTTTGGTCAAGAAAAAAGATTGGTGCGTATTAGCGTGATTCGTTAGGCACGTTCTTAGGGGCTGGGTTAGGAATATGGTAAATTAGGAAGAGAAAACTGAAAATGAGTTTAGTTGTGCAGCTAAGTCTAGGTCACGAAGGAGGCAAAGAATATGCAGGAGCTGCTTCATGAAGCGGAATTATTTATTCGTACCAGTTACATAGAAATGAATAAAACAGAAACTGAAATAAACCGGCGTATGAACGAAGTTCGCCTTTTAATAGAAAAAACCGGTGAGTACAAGCATACGTTTGAGGAATTGAAACATGGGGCGAGAATGGCTTGGCGTAACAGCAACCGCTGTATCGGCAGATTATTTTGGGAGTCTTTGCATGTTTTTGACCAAAGAGAGTTAACGACCATTGAAGAGGTAAAAGAAGCTCTATTTACTCATATTCGTTTTGCAACGAATCAGGGCAGAATTAAACCAGTGATATCCATCTTCAATGAAAAACAGGTAAGGATTTGGAATCATCAGTTGATTCGTTATGCTGGTTATGAATCGGAAGAAGGTACGATTGGTGATCCGGATTCAATCCATTTTACGAAAATATGTAAAAAGCTTGGCTGGAAAGGAGAAGGCGGTTCCTACGACCTGCTTCCACTTGTCATTGAAATGAACGGTAATCCACCGGAGTTCTTTAACTTACCAAATGAAATAATTATTGAGGTCCCATTGCGTCATCCAGAATTTGATTGGTTTGAAGAACTACATTTGAAATGGTATGCGGTTCCAATTATTTCGAGTATGGCTCTTGAAATAGGGGGGATCTCTTATGCTGCGGCACCTTTTAACGGCTGGTATATGGGAACAGAGATTGGAGCACGTAATCTAGCAGATGAAGACCGCTATAACATGCTTCCAGCAGTAGCAAAGAGAATGGGACTTGATATTCAAAAGAATTCCTCACTATGGAAAGATCGTGCTCTTGTTGAATTGAATCAAGCCGTACTATATTCCTATAAAGAAGCAGGAGTTAGTATTGTCGATCATCATACTGCAGCGCAGCAATTTAAGCTGTTTGAAAAACAAGAAGCAACAGCTGATAGAGACGTTACAGGAGATTGGACATGGTTAATTCCCCCGGTCTCACCGGCAGCTACACACATTTTTCATAAATCCTATGATAATAAGCGGGTTCAACCTGTATATACCTATCAAAAACTACCTTATGAGTAAAGTGGCCCCCTTTTAAAAGGGGGTTTTTGAGTCGTGTAATTCATATAAAATGGAAGAAAATCTTTCTTGAAAAAAGATATTGCAGTTTATTATAAAACCTGTATAATTAGCTTGGTTAAAATTAAACTTAAAGTTTACCAATAGTGAACTTTATTGCTTGTAAGTTTACTATACTTAAACTGAATGAAGGTAATAGTATGAATATTGGTCGAAAAATTAAAAACTTACGTTTAAAAAAGGGTCTAACTCAAGAAGAACTAGGTGAACGAACCGATTTAAGTAAAGGATATATATCTCAAATTGAACGGGACCTCAGTTCACCGTCTATAGAAACCTTTTTTACCATAATAGAAGTTCTTGGCTGTACACCGAAACAGTTTTTCGATGAGGAAGAACGAAAACAAAAAGTGGTGTATGACGAGGCAGAGCAAACCTTTTATCAAGACGAAGAACGCGGATACCAAATTCAGTGGCTGGTTCCGGAATCTAATGAAAAAGAGATGGAACCTATTCGACTGACACTGAATGAAAAGGGAGAACATAAAACATTTGAACCTTCACTTTCTGAAACATTTGGGTATGTGTTAAAAGGACGAATTCTAGTTCGGCTTGGAAGACATTTTTACCAAGCAAAAGCAGGAGAGTCTATCTACTTTCATGCATCAGAAGAGCATCAAATAGTGAACGATCATGAAGGTCTTTCGGAATTATTGCTGGTGGTAACAGATTCATACCTTTGAAAGGTATTTGGGAACATTAAATAGTGAGGAAGCGAAGGTTTCACACTGTAAAAGGGAGAGGTCGCAATGTCAGACCAAGTTATTATTCGATTTGAAGGTGTAACAAAACAGTACGATCAAGATATACCTGTGTTGAATGATGTCAGCTTCGAAATTGAACGCGGCAAGTTCTATACACTGCTTGGGCCATCAGGCTGTGGAAAAACAACCATACTGCGGTTAATCGCTGGATTCACTGAGGCTACGCAGGGAGAAATCTATTTTAATGGAAATGTGATTAATAACGTGCCTGCGAATAAGCGTCAAGTTAATACAGTCTTTCAGGATTACGCCTTGTTTCCGCACTTAAACGTTTTTGAAAATGTGGCGTTTGGACTGCGCATTAAAAAAACTAAAAAAGAAGAAGTAGCTAAAAAAGTTCATGAAGCGCTGGCATTTGTAAACCTTGAGGGATATGAGAATAGAGAGATTCGTGAAATGTCCGGCGGACAGCGTCAGCGTGTAGCTATCGCTCGTGCCATCATTAATGAGCCAGAAGTTATTCTTCTAGATGAACCACTATCTGCGCTTGATTTAAAGCTGCGTACCGAAATGCAGTATGAACTGCGTGAATTACAGCAGCGACTGGGTATTACCTTTATATTTGTTACCCATGACCAAGAAGAAGCACTAGCTATGTCAGATGAGATCTTTGTTATTAATCGCGGTAAAATTCAGCAAAGCGGAACACCGACGGATATTTATGATGAGCCAATTAATCGTTTTGTTGCTGATTTTATTGGTGAATCAAATATTGTAAAAGGTAAAATGCTGGCTGACCATCTTGTCGAGTTTGTCGGAAAACAATTTGACTGTGTCGATCAGGGTCTTAACCCAGATGAACCGGTGGAAGTTGTTATTCGTCCAGAAGATTTGGAAATCACTACCCGTGAACGCGGTAAACTGCAAGTTAGAGTAGATTCTCAGCTGTTCCGAGGGGTTCATTATGAAATCAGCAGTTATGATAAAGATGGAAATGAGTGGCTTGTTCATTCAACTAAAAAGGCAACCGTAGGAGACGAAATCGGATTGTACTTTGATTCAGAAGCCATTCACGTTATGCGTTTTGGCGAAACGGAAGAAGAATTCGATAAACGACTTGAAGCCTATGGAGATGGTGTCGGGAATGAAGAGTAAACTGTCACGCAATCTTTACGCCATCCCTTATGCTCTTTGGATTCTAATTTTCGTTGTTGCACCTATTGTGCTCGTGCTTTATTATTCGTTTTTTGACATTGAGGGTAATTTATCACTTACAAACTATATAAACTTCTTCACACCCGTTTATTTAAAAATGACATTAAGCTCCTTTTGGTATGCGTTTTTAATTACAGCCTTTACATTATTGATTTCGTATCCAACAGCTTTCTTGTTGACTAAAACAAAAAACAAGCAGTTATGGCTGCTTTTAATCATTGTTCCTTCTTGGATAAACCTTCTGCTAAAAGCCTATGCTTTTCTTGGTATTTTCGGTACATATGGTACAGCGAACAGCTTACTTGAAGTACTTGGGATTGGCTCAAAGCAAATTTTGTTTACTGATTTTAGTTTTATTTTTGTATCGGTATATATCTTTATTCCGTTTATGATTTTACCAATCTTTAATGCATTGGATGAAATGAGTCCAACTTTACTAGATGCAGCCAACGATCTTGGAGCTTCTGCTTGGACAACCTTCCGTAGAGTTATTTTTCCTTTAACATTGGATGGTGTTCGCTCAGGCTGTCAGGTTGTCTTTATCCCAGCATTGTCTTTGTTCATGCTGACAAGATTAATATCAGGTAATCGGGTCATTACGCTGGGAACAGCCATTGAACAACAGTTCCTTGTTACCCAAGACTGGGGAATGGGTTCCACCATTGCTGTTTTCTTAATTATTATTATGTTTGTGTTTGTTGCCTTAACTGGCAGCAGAAAGCGGGGTATGTAAGTTGAAAAAGAAATTAACTCCGTTGTCAGCATTTTTCCTTGTCCTTGTGTTTCTCATCTTGTACGCACCGATTTTCTTTTTAGTGTTTTATTCGTTTAACAGCGGCGGTACTATGTACAACTTCGAGAGTTTTACGCTTGACTGGTATAGAGAGCTGTTCTCTGATACACGCTTACTGATTATTGTTTTGAATACGGTAGTTGTTGCTTTGCTATCCGCACTTATTTCTACAATTATTGGAGTGTTAGGGGCCATAGCCATTAAATCAGTTAAAGGGAGACGGTCTAAAAACACCCTGCTTTCTTTAAACAGTGTGTTAATTGTCAGTCCTGATGTAATCATTGGTGCTTCATTTTTAATATTATTCACTATGGCTGGCGTTAAGCTTGGTTTCTATTCAGTTTTACTATCGCATATCGCTTTCAGTGTGCCGATTGTTGTCCTGATGGTACTGCCAAAACTTATGGAAATGAGCCCAACTCTGCTGGATGCAGCTTACGATTTAGGAGCAAGCCGCTGGAATGTGCTAACAAAGGTTATCATTCCATATATTACTCCTGGTATTTTTGCAGGATTTTTTATGGCATTAACTTATTCGTTAGATGATTTTGCCGTGACGTTCTTTGTTACGGGGAATGGCTTTTCAACATTGTCTGTAGAAATTTATTCATTAGCTCGTCGTGGAGTTTCCTTGAATATTAATGCTTTATCAACCTTAATCTTTATAGCTACGATCTTTCTGGTTATTGGCTATTACTTTATTACAAAACAATATAGTAAAAGCGGAATGGGGGGCAAAAAATGAAGAAGCTTCTCCAAGCATTCGTACCTATTCTAATCGTATCTATTGTGCTTTTATTTGTGATTTCAAGCTTAAATTCGTCTCAGGGCTATTCAAGCAAGAACAAGTTGACTATTTATAATTGGGGAGATTATATTGACGCCGATTTAATTAAGCAATTTGAAAAGGAAGCGGGCATTACAGTAGTCTATGAAACCTTTGATTCAAACGAAGCGATGATGACCAAAATTGAACAGGGAGGAACCGCTTATGATATAGCTGTTCCTTCTGAATATATGATTGATAAAATGATTCAAGAAGATTTACTTCTTCCGCTTGATCATAAAAAATTGTCAAATCTAAACAATATTGACGAACGATTTATGGACCTTCCGTTTGATCCGAAAAATAAGTATTCAATTCCTTATTTTTGGGGAACCGTCGGGATTGTCTATAATTCGAAAATGCTTGGTGATATCGAAATTACCAGCTGGTCGGATTTATGGGATCCGCGTTTAAAAAATGAAATCCTTCTAGTTGACGGTGCAAGGGAAGTAATGGGAATGGGGCTTAATAGCTTAGGCTATTCGTTGAATGATTTGAATCATGATCATCTGAATGAAGCAAAGAAAAAACTCGACTCATTAATGCCCAATGTAAAAGCAATTGTGGGTGATGAAAGCAGAATGCTGCTTGAAAATGAAGAAGCATCGATCGGTCTAGTGTGGTCCGGGGTAGCTTCTGAAATCATGGCAGAAAACGAAGATCTCGAATTTGTGGTCCCAAAAGAGGGATCGAATTTATGGTTTGATAATATGGTTATTCCGAAAACGGCCAAGAATGTTGAAGCAGCTCATCAATTTATTGACTTTATGCTGGATGCAGAAGTTGCCGCTCAGAATACGGAATATGTCAGCTATGCAACACCTAATAAAGAGGCACTGAACTACTTGCCTGAAGAAATTGTGAATGATGAACGATTTTATCCTGCGCCAGATCTAACTGAGAGACTTGAGGTATATGAGAACTTAGGCAAAAAAAATCTTGCTTACTATAATGAGTTATTCTTACGCTTTAAAATGCATACGAAATGAGTAAAACACCGTCCTTATCTTGGACGGTGCTTTTTTGTGAACATACTTCATGGTTCTTTCATTACCTGTTCATAGTTTATTCATAATTAGGGAGTAAGATTAGGTTAATTGAAAAAAGGGACGTGAATAAATTAATGAAGGACAGTTGGAAAAAGCCAAGTACATATGTATGGATTGCGGGTATCCTTGTAGTAGGAGCCTTAATCTTTTTGTTAATCACTTTTACAAGCAGTGCAAAAGGAAAAGCAGTAGCTACAATTGATGGGGAAGAAATAACGAAAGACGAATTATATGAGAATTTAGTTAGTCAATATGGTGCATCTGCATTAAGTACCATGATTTCCGATAAAATCGTTGATTTGGAAGCTAAGAAGGAAGATATTAAGATAACGGATAAGGAAATCGATAAAGAAATGAAAACGTTAATTGAATCCTATGGTGACGAAGAGACATTTGAACAGCAATTAGCGACTACAGGTGCGACTAAGAGTACTCTTGAAAAAGACATCGTAAAATACCTGCAAACGGTCAAATTACTTGAACCGCGAATAAAGATATCAGACGAGGAAATAAACACCTACTTTAAAGAAAATAAAGACTCTTTAGCACAAGAAGAACAAGTGGAAGCTTCTCATATTCTCGTAGAAAGTAAAGCAGAAGCTAAAGATATAATTGAAAAGTTAGCGGATGGGAAAAAGTTTGCTGACCTTGCTAAGGAGTACTCAACAGATACCGCTAGTGCAGAGAAAGGTGGAGAATTAGGCTTTTTCGGTAAAGGAGAAATGGCTGAGGAATTTGAAAAGGTTGCTTTCTCGCTTGAAAAAGGAAAAATCAGTGATCCGGTCAAAACGAGTTATGGCTACCATATAATCAAAGTAACAGATAAAAAGGCAGCGAAAAAGGCTAATCTTAAAGATAGCAAAACGGAAATTGTTGCAACATTAAAAAATGAAAAGCTACAGACTGAATATACAACTTGGCTGACAGAGAAACAAAAGGATTATGATATTTATAATAGTCTTGAAAGTGAAACAGAAACAGAATAAGAAAAACGGTTTAATTTGGTGTAAACCAAGTTAAACCGTTTTTTTCTGTCCATTTTGTTTTAGTGGGATAAAGTTCCACGTGAAACAATTCTGCTCTTTTTAGCTCAGTTCATTCAGAGGGAATGGACAAGCAGAGAAAACCTTGTATTTATCATAAAAAATTGAAGAGAAGGGTACCCTTCTCTTCAATCCTTGGAGATTATTTATTTTTTAACTATTATAATTTTGAAGAAGAAGTTTCGTATGTGCTTTTGTTAGAGTCATCTGTTTGTGCAGATTCAGTTAATTGTGTTCCAGCTTCAGCTACTTTACTGGTAAGTCCTTTGAGTTCTCCAGTTACTTCTTTTGCGCTGGATAAGGCTTCTGTAGATATTTCTTTTACTTCGTTCACTTTACCAAAGATATTCTCGTTGACTGTAGCATATAAATCTTGAGCATCACTAATTGCTTCTTTCAAGGTTTCTGAAGCTGTTTTAAAGCGATCAATCATTTGATCCTTAATTTCGGATGGGTTTTCTTTGACTTGTGTGAACATATCGACTGATGAATCTTTCAGATCCACTGCTGTTTCAGTCACTTTTCTACGGGTTGTTGAATCAAGAAGCATCAAAGCACCGCCTACAATACCTCCGATAATAATCCCTTTTATTAACTTGCTGCTGCTTTCATTATCTGTAGTCATTTGTTTTGACATAATTATTCCTCCTCAATAGATTTACTTTATATAATTGTTTTTGCCCGTTTTTTCCACTTTTCAAACGTCGATTAGTAAAACAACAAAAAAGAAAATACACCTAAAATTGACAGTAAAGTTTTACCATATTATAGTTTACTATGTTAATAGTTAACGACGTGAACTAAATGAGAGAGGTGTGAACAGGTTTGAACAAAGATCAAGTTACTGAGTTAATTCATCGTTATACAAAGGTGTCTTTTATTGTAAAGAGGATGGCTGAGTCGCTGATTAAGGATCAATTGTCAGACGCTTTGACAAATGGCCAATTCTATATGCTGAGGTACATACAGGAGCAAGGAACGTGTACATCTTCTAATCTTGCTGAAGCCTTTTTTGTTAATAAAAGTGCCATTACGGCTATTATTTCCCGCCTTAAGGATAAAGGGTTAATAAACCGGGTCCGAAATGAGGACGATCGAAGGGTGGTCTATCTGACTCTTTCGGAGAAGGGGAAGAACTTATTTACGGAAACAGAAATGAGAATTCACTTGTTGTTAGAAAACTTTATAACTGAGTTTAATGAAGATGAGATATCAGCATTTATAACCACCTATGAAAAACTCTCAACGATACTGGTGGACCTAAAGAAAAATCAACAGGAGGAATTATAATGAGGGGAATCGTAAAAGTAAAATGGGTCATTTTGCTTGCTTGGATTGTCATTGTCGCGGGATTACTGCTTACAGCACCAGGAATGGCTGATTTAGTCCGTGAAAAAGGTAATCTTGATGTTCCTGAGGGCTATTCATCTTCACTAGCTGCGGACTTGCTGAATGACATTCAGAAAGAAGGGGACTCTTCAGCAGCGCTTGTGTTCACGAGTGAAAAGAAATTATCGGATACTGATTTGTTGGAAATTGAGCAGGGGATACAAGCGCTTGAAAAGGATCAAACCAAGTTAGGAATTGCAGGAATTACAACTCATTTTAATGAGCCTGACTTAAAAGATCAGCTTGTTTCAGAAGACGGAAAAACCGTGTTGGTTTCCCTGACAATGAATATGAAAGATCGTGAACCAAAGCAAGTGTTAGCAGCTCTATATGACAGGATTGAAGATAATAAAGTTGAACATTACTATACAGGCGACTGGATTATTTCTGAAGACTTGAACACAAACTCGCAGGAAGGGTTGAAGAAGACAGAGGGGATTACGGTTGTATTTATTCTTGTCGTACTCCTGCTGGTATTCCGCTCAGTGGTTACGCCAATTATTCCGCTGATTACAGTAGGCTTCAGCTACTTAGCTTCACAGTCTGTGGTAGCTTTCTTAGTCGATCGTTTTGATTTTCCCATTTCCTCTTATACGCAAATTTTCTTAGTTGCTGTATTATTTGGAATCGGAACAGACTATTGCATCTTACTATTAAGCCGTTATAAGGAAGAATTATCAAAGCAAGAATCAATTCTAGAGGCCATTGTAGAAACTTATCGTACTGGCGGAAAAACGGTATTCTATAGCGGCCTGGCAGTCATGATTGGGTTTGCAGCAATTGGTTTTTCCACATTTAAACTGTATCAATCTGCGGCAGCCGTAGCAATCGGTGTTGCATTCCTCTTATTAGCGCTTTATACCGTGGTTCCGTTCTTTATGGCTGTGTTCGGTATGAAACTGTTTTGGCCGTCTAAAGGAAAGCTCGAACATAAGGAAAGTCGCTTCTGGGGATTTCTCGGTACATTTTCTCTAAATCGACCGGTCATTGCGTTAACTTTTGTCGCAGTCATCTGTGTTCCTTTTTTGTTGACTTATGATGGAGAGGTTTCTTATAACTCTCTTGAGGAAGCTGGAGATGATGTTCCATCCATTATGGCTTTCAATATCATCGCAGAAAGTTTCGGGCCAGGTCAATCGATGCCCACTCAAATTGTCATTGATAATGATGAACAAATGAATTCTGAAGAATATATCGGCTTGGCTGAGAAAATCAGTGAATCATTGAGTAAAGTTGATGGTGTTGATACTGTACGTTCAGTAACCAGACCTACAGGTGAACCAATCAAGGAACTATTTGTTCCAAATCAAGCGGCAACGCTTGGGGAGGGAATCGGCAAAGGAAATAAAGGAATTGAAGAAATCAGCAATGGACTTAAGACAGCAGGAAGTGAACTCTCGAAATCGAGTCCGCAGCTTAAGCAAGCAACGGATGGAATTGACAGCCTGATAAAGGGCACTGACGAGTTGAAAGGCGGCGTCGGTCAGGTTCAAACTGGATTAGGAAAAATCGAGCAAGGAATACGTGACGGATCAATGGGCTCTAAAGAAATTAATAAAGGCCTTAAGGAAATAAATACGAATCTACGTCAATTGGCTGCAGGAACCAATCAATTAGCTAAGGGTTACCGTGACGCAGCTTCAGGCTTAGGAACGATTAGAAAAGAATACGATGGGATTCAAGGCAATCTAACTACGATGGCTAAGTCACTCAGCAGGTTAGATTCGGCTTTTAAGGGGCTCGAAAACAGTAATCCGAATCTATTAACTAATGGAAACTATCAAACCATTAAACAAACTGTTCAAGGGGTTGAATCTGGATTGGTTCCAGCAGCAGCTGGAATGAAGGAGTTGAACAAAAACCTAGCTGTTATCCAGGGAGGTGTGGGTACAGCTAATAAAAGTTTAGCAGAAATTGCAGGTGGTCAAACGAAATTGGCTGCTGGGATAGAAAAGCTGATTACCGGCGTTAGTGAATTGCAAACTGGTTTAAATGCTGCAGCTAATGGTCAAAATCAGATTATCGGTAACCTATCTTCATTCCAAGGCGGGCTAGATAGCATTAATAATGGACAGCAGAAGCTTTTAACTGGTTTTTCCGGTCTTGATGGTCAAATGAATGAACTATCAAATGGACTGACGAAAAGCTCTAAAGGGCTTGATCAAGTGCATGATGGTTTGAATTCAACCGAAAGCTACTTATCTGGTCTTGCAGCGGTTGAAGATAGTATAGCGGGGGTTCATATTCCAAAAGAACTTTTAGAAAGTGATGATTTTGCACAGGTTTTGGACACCTATCTGCCTGGAGATCATAAAATTATGACGCTAGATGTGATTTTTAAGAACAATCCGTATTCAAATGATGCGATTAATAAAATTGATGAACTCGAAGCAGCGGTTAAACAAGCAACATTGGATACAAAGCTTGAACATGCCGAAGTAGCAATTGGCGGGACAACGAGTACCTACCATGACCTAGGGAATTTATCGGATGCTGATTTTTCCCGCACAGTCCTTTTAATGCTGTCAGGTATTGCTATTATCTTGTTTCTGATGCTGCGGTCGTTGGTCATGCCGATTTATTTGATTTTATCATTAATTTTGACATACTATACAGCTGCCTCTATCACAGAACTAATATATGTTGATCTACTCGGTTATGATGGAATTGGCTGGGCAGTACCATTTTTTGCTTTCGTCATTCTTATTGCGTTAGGAATTGATTACAGCATCTTCCTAATGGACCGCTTTAATGAATTTAAAGAACAGCCAGTAAGAGAAGCCATGCTGCTCGCTATGCGGAAGATGGGAACGGTCATTATCTCAGCAGCAATCATCCTTGGCGGAACGTTCGCTGCGATGATGCCTGCAGGGGTGCTATCATTACTGCAGATTGCGACCCTAATTCTTATAGGTCTCGTTTTATATGCACTTCTTATTCTGCCGCTCTTTATCCCAGTGATGGCTAAATTATTTGGCAGAGCCAACTGGTGGCCGTTTGTGAATCATAAACGGTAGAAATATAATGACTGCAGGTTGTCGATACTCTCGACAGCCTTTTTCGTTTGGGTGTCTTTAGTCATGTTTGTAAAAAAGGATTTAAAAGAGGTGAATAGGGATTTCTTCTTATTGATTAGCTGAGGAGAAGACAAAAAAATCATAGACATGCGTGAAGAATATCGTGAATAAAAATTAATCAACGATTAATCAAAAGTGAGCTGCAGGTGTGGTTCAATGGGCATTTATGAGGGAGCCTATAAAAAGGCTCCCTCATAAATGAATGAAAAAATTGGCTTTAATGCTAAGGACGAATGTACCTTGTATAAAGAATAGGTCTTTCTTAGCAATTCACGGAATACCCATTGACCGTTAAGGTAGAAATGTATAACATTACCTGTAGAATTTGATTGATAATGATTCTCATTATTGATGAGACAGGTGGAAATCTCCACGATTAAATGGGAGTGAGCCTTTAATAGATCGAATTATTCAAACTAGTATTTCTGATGAAGAAAGGGAGAGGTAAGTATGTACGCACAGGAGTTTAATGGGAAGGTTGCGCTGGTTACAGGAGGAGCGCAAGGCATTGGAGGTGCAGTGGTTCAAACCTTGGCAAAACTTGGTGTTGTTGTAGCGGCGGTTGATTTCCAAGCTGAAAAGTTACAGAAGCATGAAGAAGCTTTGAAGTCTGAAGGGTTAGACGTTTATGCGTTTTCAGCAGATGTGAGTGATAGCTTGGCTATCGATAGGCTGGTTGATACTGTTGAGCGGGAGATCGGTCCAATAGAATTATTGGTAAATGTTGCCGGAGTACTTAACCCAGGATTAATAGAGTCATGCAGTGATCTTAATTGGGAAAGGACGTTTGCTGTCAATTCTACCGGCGTTTTCAATGTTTGTCGTTCCGTCAGTAAACATATGGTGGCTAGGAAAAAGGGATCCATTGTTACAGTAGGTTCCAATGCGGCGAGTGTTCCGAGAATTTCTTTAGCTGCTTATGCGGCATCTAAGGCAGCTGCGACTATGTTTACTAAGTGCTTAGGTTTAGAGTTAGCGCAATATAATATTCGATGTAACATCGTTGCCCCTGGTTCGACAGATACAGAAATGCAATGGTCTTTATGGGAGGGCAATGATGGAGCGAGAACAGTAATAGATGGTATTCCGGAAGTATTTAAAGTAGGAATTCCCCTGAAAAAAATTGCTGAACCTTCTAACATAGTAGATGCCATTCTTTTCTTCCTATCGGATCAATCCAATCATATTACCATGAGCAATCTCTGCGTGGATGGAGGAGCGACCCTAGGCGCTTAAGCCATTTTTGGATTTACATAACTGAATATTCAATTAAAAAAGGGAGTTGTTGATTAGATGAAACAGGAACCTAGCTCTGGTGTTTTGGAAAAACCTATGTTGAAGGATTACCAAGTTGGTGACTTCTTTCTATCAAGTCCGAACCAAACCATATTAGGAAAAGGTTCCATGATAACTGTTCCAATAAATGAGGAGCAAGATAATCAAATGGAAGGACTCACTGATCGGGTCGCAGCGACATTGAAGTATGCAGAAAAGCAAGGACATTGTAATCCAATCGTCACA
This sequence comes from Peribacillus psychrosaccharolyticus ATCC 23296, assembly GCF_000305495.1. Classification (GTDB taxonomy): domain Bacteria; phylum Bacillota; class Bacilli; order Bacillales; family DSM-1321; genus Peribacillus; species Peribacillus psychrosaccharolyticus. The sequence goes on from NZ_AJTN02000265.1 coordinate 64,181, forward strand.
GGGGCAATACCCTTCGATTATAAAAAGCCAGCTCATCTGCATGTACCGCAGACGGTACACATGTCTGCTTGTTTACAAGAATATGAGGTTGGCAAAACAGTAGATACAGATAGACCGCCTGCATATGAAATACAATTCGTTCCCGAACCTGCTCAATATATAGAAGGCGTGGAGAAAGGGCTGGCTCAGATAGCCAGTGGTCATCTAGACAAAATTGTACTGGCTAGATCCCTGCATCTTACTTCATCTGCGAATGTGGGGATTCATCAACTTCTTCATAATCTAGCTGCTCAAAACACAAAAGGGTATACATTCGCTGTTGATTTGAATAAGGAAGGAAAATCCATTCGTGATAAATCATTAATTGGAGCCAGTCCAGAATTACTTGTTTCAAGGAATGGGTTACGCGTAGTCGCGAATCCCTTGGCGGGTTCCAGGCCGCGAAGTGACGATCCAGTGGAAGATCAAAGAAGGTCGAAGGAATTGCTTTCGTCTTCAAAAGATTTACATGAACATGCTGTCGTAGTAAATGCAGTTGCGGAAGCACTTCGACCGTTCATGAAAAAGATAGAGGTACCTGATAGTCCATCATTAATAAGTACAGAGACGATGTGGCATCTATCAACAGAAGTGAAGGGGGAACTTGCCCTTCCTGAGACTTCTTCTCTAGAACTGGCGATTGCCCTTCATCCGACTCCGGCCGTATGCGGTTCACCGGCGGAACGAGCGAGGGAATCCATTTTGGACATTGAATCCTTCGACCGAGGTTTCTTTACGGGAATGGTTGGATGGTGCAATGCTCTAGGAGATGGTGAATGGGTCGTTACGATTCGATGTGCAGAGGTTGAAGAAAACGAGCTTCGGTTGTTTGCAGGGGCAGGAGTAGTCGGAGAATCAAAACCGGAAGAAGAACTGGCTGAAACGACGGCTAAACTTCAAACAATGCTTCGTGCAATGGGAATTACAGAGCTATCAAAGTAATGTGGAGGAGATTTTAATGTTGAACGGTTTCACTTCATGGCCTAAGAACATGGCTGATTTATATAGAAAAGAAGGCTGTTGGAAAGGAGAAACTTTCGGCAGTATGCTGCGTGAACGTGCGAAAAAGTATGGAAGTCGAATGGCTCTTACTGGCGGGGATAGAAACCTGACTTATGCTGAATTGGATACTCAAGTGGATCGATTAGCAGCAGGATTTCAAAAGCTTGGAATTAAAAAGATGGACCGGGTGGTCATCCAGCTTCCTAATATTGTTGAATTTTTTGAAGTCTGTTTCGCATTATTTAGAATTGGGGCTCTTCCTGTTTACGCCCTGCCATCACATCGCAGCAACGAAATAGACTACTTTTGCGAATTCACTGAAGCGGCCGCCTATATTATTCCGGATATGCACGGCGGATTTGATTACAGAACACTAGCCAGAGGGGCGCAAAAGAAAAATGCTACCTTATTGAATGTGATTGTGGCAGGAGATTCTGAGGAATTCATATGTTTAAAAAGTTTATATAGAGAACCTGCCGATTTAGTGGAAACGAATGTTCAACCGAGTGATGTTGCGTTCCTTCAATTATCCGGCGGAAGTACCGGGTTATCCAAATTAATTCCAAGAACGCATGATGATTACATATACAGTTTACGGCTAAGTGCTGATATTTGCGGAATCAACCAAGATAGTATTTATCTTGCGGTACTTCCAATCGCTCATAACTTTCCAATGAGCTCACCTGGTACGCTGGGTACGCTGTATGGAGGTGGACTGGTTGTTCTTTCACCTGGTCCAAGCCCAGATGAAGCGTTCCCTCTTATTGAAAAATATGGCGTAACGATTACAGCACTTGTACCCCCGCTGGCTTTGAGGTGGCTTGAGGCCGTTTCAACACGTAATTATGATTTATCCAGTCTTCAGGTCCTTCAAGTTGGAGGAGCGAAGTTTAGTGCTGAAGCGGCACGTCGTGTAGGTCCAGTATTTCAGTGTGTATTACAGCAAGTATTTGGGATGGCGGAAGGATTAGTGAACTATACAAGACTTGATGATCCCCAAGAGATTGTCGTGAACACACAAGGAAGACCTATGTCTGAACTGGATGAAATTCGAGTGGTTGACGAAGAGGATAGGGAAGTAGCACTTGGTGAAGTTGGAACTTTATTAACCAGGGGACCCTATACGATTTGCGGTTATTACAACGCACCGGCACATAACGAGAAAGCCTTTACTAAAGATGGTTTTTACCGGACAGGTGATTTGGTTAGTTTGAACTCTTCAGGGTACCTGACTGTGGAAGGACGAGATAAGGACCAAATCAATCGAGGCGGCGAAAAAATTGCAGCAGAAGAAGTGGAAAACCACCTGCTGGCGAGTTCGTCCGTTCATGATGCAGCAATCGTGGCCATGCCTGATGACTATCTTGGGGAGCGATCCTGTGCATTCGTAATACCTCGAGGGGAAACGCCTAAAGCGCGAGAACTTAAACAATTCTTAAAAGAAAGAGGTTTGGCTGCCTATAAAATTCCCGACCGAGTGGAATTTATGGAGGCCTTTCCTAAAACTCCATTAGGAAAAGTGAGTAAAAAAGCATTGCGTCAACTAATTTCTGACAAGTTACGTGCAAGCCGTAAGGCCATTCATAAATAAATAATGAGGATAAAGGAGTGATTTGATGGCTATTCCTGCTATCACACCATATGCAATGCCTGTTGAGTCTGATTTACCAAAAAATAAAGCAGCGTGGAAAGCAGAACCGAAACGTTCCGTTCTTCTTATTCATGATATGCAGCAATATTTTATCGATTTTTATAAAAAAGGTGATTCGCCCATACCAGAATTACTGAAGAATATAACAACCATTAAAAATCGTTGTATGGAATTAGGAATTCCGGTTGTTTATACGGCCCAGCCTGGAGAGCAAAATCCTAAGGACCGCGCGCTCTTAACTGATTTTTGGGGACCAGGACTCGATAATAATCCGAACCAAACGAATATTGTGAGTGAGGTTGCACCAACGGACGATGACATCGTGTTGACTAAATGGAGATACAGCGCATTTAAAAGAACTAATCTTCTTGAATTAATGAAAGAACAGGGTCGTGATCAACTTATTATATGCGGAGTATATGCTCATATCGGCTGCCTTTTAACTGCAAGTGAAGCGTTTATGCAGGATATAGAATCCTTTTTAGTAGCAGATGCAGTAGCAGATTTTTCTTTGGAAGAGCATAAAATGGCCATAAAATATGCAGCAGAACGATGTGCGTTTACCATTTCAACCATTCAATTGCTTGACCAATTAGAAACCCCTGAACAATCATCATCGGAAGAAACCAATCTGACGTTGGAGGAAGTAAGAATGCTTATCTTTGAACTTCTTGGCGAAGATCCTTCTGAAGGTCTCGAAGATCATGAGGATTTAATCGACAGAGGGATGGATTCTATTCGCATGATGAGCCTTGTGGAAATGTTAAGAGAAAAAGGGGCAGACATAAATTTCATGCAGTTAGCTGAAAAACCAACGATTGCTGCTTGGGGGAATCTGTTGTCCTCTAAAAAAGTGTTAGCTTGAACCGAGGCGGAAAGGGGATAGATGAAGTGAGTAATATGGAGAATCAACAGCGATGGGCATTGTCCGGCGCACAGTCCGGCATATGGTTTGCTCAGCAGCTAGAGCCGGATAATCCGATTTATAATACCGGTGAGTACATAGAGATTAAAGGGAACATTGATCTTAATAAGTTTGAAGAAGCACTGACTAGGGCTGTAAAGGAAGCGGAAAGTTTACATATCCACTTTGGTGAAGATGAAAGCGGACCCTATCAGGTAATGGGATTCGCTGATGAAGTACCCTTTCGTTTCTTGGATGTAAGTGACCAAAATAATCCCGAAGAGAAGGCCCTGCAATGGATGAAAGAAGATCTACAGCATCCCATTAACCTAAAAACGGATAGACTCTTCTCTCAAGCCATGTTTATGGTCGCGCCCGATCGGTATTTTTGGTATCAGAGGATTCATCATATTGTCATGGATGCCTTCGGCTTTTCATTGCTATCGCAGCGAGTGGCGAAATTATATACGGCACTTGTTGAAGGTCGAACCTGTGAGGAAACAGCCTTTAGCCCCTTTGTTAAGCAATTGGAAGAAGATTTAGGCTATCGAGCATCAGAGGAATTTCAAGAGGATCGACAGTTTTGGCTGGAGCGCTTTGCTGACCAACCGGAAGTCATGAGCCTGGCTGAACGGGCTCCGAGGACATCAAACGGTTTTCTTAGCCAAACGGGTTATTTGTCAACAGCTGCTGCACAATCGTTTAAAAAAAATGCTCATAAATATGGGGGAACATGGCATGAATTGGCCATGGCCGTCACTGCTGTGTATATCCATCGTCTGACGGGGACGGAAGATGTCATCTTATCTCTGCCGATGATGGGGCGCTTAGGATCTGCTTCAATTAATATTCCAAGTATGGTCATGAACTTATTACCGCTTCGTTTAACGGTTCGACCGGAAATGACGTTGAAGGAGTTAGTAAAGCAAGTATCAAAAGAAGTGCGTTCGATTCGCCGCCATCAAAACTATAGACATGAAGAACTTCGCCGCGACCTCAAGCTTCTTGGTGATAATCAACGATTATTTGGTCCGCAAATCAATGTTATGCCTTTTGACTATGGGTTGGATTTTGCCGGTAATCAAGCGATTACACATAAGTTATCTACAGGACCTGTCGATGACCTCTCAATCAATATTTATGACAAGTCAGATGGAAATGGACTCAGAATCGATTTGGATGCGAACCCTGAAGTGTATGGTTTGGAGGAATTAACCACCCATCATACCCGCTTCTTAAGCCTGCTCGAAAAAGTGGCTGGTCTTTTAGAGGTCCATTTAATTGGGGAACTCGAAGTGCTGTTGCCGGAAGAACGTGTGAAGGTTATTCAGCAGTGGAATCAAACAGACCAAGAAATTCCTCTTGCTAGTCTGCCAGAATTATTTGAAAATCAAGCAGCAAAAACCCCGCACCTGACAGCCCTGGCAGATGAAAAGACCGTTCTTAGTTATGCTGAATTGAATGAGCAAGCTAATCAACTTGCCCATCTGTTAGTAAAAAAAGAATTAGGACCCGAAAAATTTGCAGCGATTGCCTTACCACGCTCTGTGAATATGGTCGTTGTTATGCTGGCTGTATTAAAAACAGGGGCCGCATACTTACCAATCGATCCCGACTACCCAATTGATCGTATCGATTACATATTGAATGACGCGAAGCCAATTTGCCTTATAACAAACAGGGAACTTGCTTCGAAGTTACCAATTGACGGGGCAACTGAGCTCGTTATATTGGATGAATTAGAACTGCATCAATATCCTAATAAGAATATGGATGACACAAAACGGATTGGCAAGCTATCACCGCTTAATCCGGCTTATATGATTTATACATCTGGTTCCACAGGGAAACCAAAAGGTGTCGTGATTCAATCGGAAAGCTTGATTAATTTCCTTTCTTCTATGCAAAGTCAATTTTCCTTGCATCAAGAAGATAGGCTTTTGGCGGTTACTACTATTGCTTTTGATATATCTGGTTTAGAAATTTACCTGCCGCTTCTTCATGGAGCCAGCTGCGTCGTGGCTTCCAAGGAGACGGTCCAAGAGCCTAAGGCATTGGCAGAAATGATGACACAGCATACTATTACAATTATGCAGGCGACACCGACGCTTTGGCACGCAATGGCAGCCAATTATCCAAATGCTATCAAGGATCTCAGGGTACTTGTTGGCGGGGAGACACTTTCCATTAGTTTAGCCACAGACTTACAGGAGCTAGGCTGTAAAGTAACCAATCTTTACGGACCTACTGAAACGACGATATGGTCAACATCAAATTCACTGAATTCTGAGCAGGCAGGCATGCCTTCTATTGGATCCCCTTTATGGAATACACAGGCGTATGTGCTTGATGGCGGATTACAACCAGTTCCTCCAGGTATCGTTGGCGAATTATATATTGCCGGCATGGGGCTGGCCCGTGGATACCTAGGCCGACCTGATTTAACAGCTGAGCGTTTTGTTGCAAACCCGTATGGTCCGAACGGGAGTCGGATGTACCGTACAGGCGATTTGGTACGTTGGAGAGATGATGGAAGCCTTGATTATCTTAGTCGGGCAGACCATCAAATTAAAATACGTGGTTTCCGAATTGAACTTGGAGAAATTGAAGCAAAGATAGCTCATCATCCAGAGGTTGAACAAGTGTCAGTGATTGTCCGTGAAGATATTCCCGGGGATAAACGAATTACAGCCTACATTGTCCCTTCAAGGAATTCAACAGTGGATTCAGGAAAACTTCGTGAGTTTGTCGGCAGTAGTCTCCCAGATTATATGGTTCCATCCGCAATCGTTGTTATGCAGGAGTTACCGCTGACACCCAATGGGAAACTTGATCGTAAAGAATTGCCAGTGCCTGATCTCTACTCTCTGATTTCAGATCGAGTACCGAGAACACCACAAGAAGAAATTTTGAGTGAGTTGTTTGCCGAGGCTCTTGGTCTTTCTAGGGTAGGGATTGATGATAGTTTCTTTAATTTAGGCGGTCATTCACTCCTTGCCTCAGCGTTAATAGCTCGCATACGGAGTACATTTGGAGTGGAAGTAGGCATAGGGAAGATTTTTGAAGCGCCGACGGTATCGAGCCTTGCTAAACAGCTCTCTAATGGAAAAAGTGCACGATTGCCTGTGAAAAAAACGAGTAAACCTGAAAAGATACCTCTTTCCTTTGCCCAAAGGAGATTGTGGTTCCTGCACCGTCTTGAAGGCCCTAGTCCAACCTATAATATTCCACTGGTAATCGAGCTAGCCGGTGATTTAGATACGAAGGCTCTCGAAGCCGCAATCAATGACATTGTTGCTCAACATGAAACGCTGCGGACAATTTTTCCAGTGACCGCGGGGGATGCCCATCAATACATCATTGACTCTTCAGAAGCACAAGTTGAATTGTTGGTTACAAGAATAAATGAGTCGGACTTAAATGCGGAGATTACTAGCGCTACTCGCTATAGCTTTAATCTTGCCATGGAGCCATCCATTTACGCCCAGCTTTTCACAGTAAAACATGACAAGCATGTTTTAGTTTTACTGTTACATCATATTGTAGCTGATGGATGGTCCCTCACACCGCTTACACGAGATTTAACAGCAGCATATAAAGCACGGACTCGTGGGGAAGTGCCTAACTTGCCTCCTCTTCCCGTCCAATATGCAGATTATGCGCTTTGGCAGGAAGAGTTGTTGGCACGTGATAGTGGTGAAGACAGCTTAGTCGCTAAACAGCTCGATTATTGGAAGGAGACATTGGCTAATCTTCCTGAACAATTGGAATTGCCTATGGATTTCCCGCGTCCTATCGAACCAAGTTATAAGGGGGATTCATGGAGATTTACCATTCCATCTGTCCTGCATGGCAAGTTAATCGAACTGGCCCGAGAAAATGGTGTCAGCTTATTTATGGTGTTACAGGCGGGACTTGCGTCTTTGTTTACTCGCCTTGGTGCGGGTACTGACATACCAATTGGAAGTCCGATTGCTGGGCGAAATGACGATGCCTTGAGTGATATCGTTGGGTTATTTATTAATACCCTAGTGCTGCGTACGGATACTTCTGGAAATCCTACATTCCGTGAACTTCTTGAAAGGGTGCGGACAGTTGATTTAGAGGCTTATGAACATCAAGATTTGCCTTTTGAACGATTAGTAGAAGAATTGAACCCGCCACGTTCAAGGTCTAGGCACCCGTTATTTCAAACTATGCTTGCTCTGCAGAATACGCCTGAGCCGAAGTTGGAACTTCCAAACGTTCAGTCCAACTTAGAGCTAGTTAATGTAGGAACTTCAAAGTTTGATATGACGATTGAAATTCGTGAAAATTATGATGAAACAGGGAAACCGGACGGTATGGACGGGCTCCTGGAATATAGTACAGAGTTATATAAAAGCAACACAATTGAGCAGCTGCTTAACCGATATGTACGATTACTGGAAGGTGCTGTAACGGAACCGGATCAGCCAATCGGCCGGCTAGAAATACTTGCGTCAGAAGAGCGTCAAAAAATTCTAATTGATTCAAATCCACATGGTAACGAGATAGAGCAAGAGACCTTGCCTGCATTGTTTGAGAAACAAGTGAGTAAATATCCTGGAAAAATTGCTGCAGTATTTGAAGAGGAATCCGTAACCTATGCTGAATTAAACAAAAGGGTGAATCAACTTGCCCATCTGTTGATAGATAAAGGAGTAGGAGCGGAGCAGTTTGTAGCACTGGCTACACCAAGATCATTGGATATGGTTGTTGGTTTACTGGCAGTACTAAAAGCTGGGGCGGCTTATTTGCCTCTAGATCCAGACTATCCAATCGACAGACTAACATTCATGCTCCAAGATGCAAAGCCAAACTGTGTTCTTACAAGTTCCAGTGTGGCAGCCAGTCTTCCAGGTTTGCGTAGCCAACAAATTGTTATGGATGATCCAAGCACGCTAGTAGAATTGTCACGATATTCTACAGAAAACCCACTAGACAGTGACCGGAAACAGCCTATATCACCTTTAAATGCAGCCTATATTATATATACATCAGGTTCAACGGGTGTACCAAAAGGGGTAGTTATTCCTCATCAAAATGTTACCAGGCTTTTTGGGTCGACAGAAGCATGGTACCAATTTAACACTGATGATGTTTGGACAATGTTCCACTCGTATGCTTTTGACTTTTCAGTGTGGGAGATATGGGGAGCTCTTCTTCAAGGCGGGAAGCTTGTGGTTGTTCCACATACAATCAGCCGATCACCTGAAGAGTTTTTACAGCTCCTTGTGGATGAAGGAGTCACTGTTCTTAACCAGACCCCATCTGCTTTTTATCAATTAATGCAGGCGGATCGGAACCATCCGGAGCTTGGGCAGGATCTTGCGTTACGGTACGTAATTTATGGCGGGGAAGCACTTGAACTTAGTCGTTTGGAGGATTGGTATAGCCGTCATCCCGAAAATGCACCGCAGTTAATTAATATGTATGGCATTACAGAAACCACCGTTCATGTAAGCTATCTTGAGCTTAATCGAGACATTACCTCCGTGAAGGCGAACAGTCTTATAGGCTGTGCGATACCGGATCTTGGCGTGTATATACTGGATGAGAGTTTACAACCAGTACCGGCAGGAGTGACTGGTGAGATGTATGTTTCTGGGGCTGGTTTGGCCCGTGGTTATCTTGGACGCCATGGTTTGACGGCTGAACGTTTTGTTGCGAATCCATTTGGTCCATCTGGACGCCGAATGTATCGGACTGGAGATTTGGCCAAATGGCGTGAGGATGGTTCATTAGATTATCTGGGACGGGCCGACCACCAGATCAAGATTCGCGGCTTCCGGATTGAACTTGGAGAAATTGAGGCAATACTTGCCCAGTGTACTGAGCTGGAACAGGTTGCAGTTATAGTACGCGAAGATCATCCAGGTGATAAAAGATTAATTGCTTATGTGGTGCCAGCAGCCAATACGGTATTCGATTCTGCTGCATTACGTCGGTATGTAGCAGCTAGCCTTCCAGATTACATGATTCCATCTGCTTTTGTGCAAATGGTAGATTTGCCATTGACAGCGAATGGAAAGCTGGATCGAAAAGCATTGCCAGCTCCGGATTTCGATATAGCTGTATCAGGGCGCGGACCAAGGACACCCCAAGAAGAAATTCTTTGTAAGCTGTTCATGGAAGTTCTCAATCTTTCGCATGTTGGAATAGATGACGGTTTCTTTGATCTAGGGGGACATTCCCTGTTAGCCGTTCAGTTGATGAGTAAAATACGTGAGGCGCTGGGCGTTGAATTGAGTATAGGAAACTTATTCGAGGCGCCGACAGTTTCTGGTCTAGTGGAAAGGCTTGAAATGGGTTCGAGCCAAAGTGCTTTGGATGTCTTGCTTCCACTTCGTAAAAGTGGGAAAGAACGCCCGCTGTTTTGTATTCATCCAGCGGGAGGCTTGAGCTGGTGCTATGCGGGGTTAATGACAGCTCTCGGACCGGACTATCCGATATATGGTCTGCAAGCTCGAGGTATTTCTGAGCGTGAGCGTTATCCAGGAACACTAGTAGAAATGGCACAGGATTATATTGAACAAATCCGTAAAGTCCAGCCGCAAGGCCCTTATCGGTTATTGGGTTGGTCACTGGGTGGAAATGTCGTACATGCTATGGTTACCCAATTGCAAAACGAGGGAGAAGAGGTCGAACTTGTGGCCATTCTAGACGCCTATCCAAGTCAATTTTTGCCGTCTACGGAAGCTCCTGACGACGAGGAAGCCTTGATTGCCCTGCTTGCTTTGGGAGGGTATGACCCTGATACTTTAGGAGACAAGCCATTGGATGATGCTGGTGCGATAGAAATTTTGCGTCAGGATGGAAGTGCATTGGCTAGTTTGGAAGGCGAGACAATCCTTAACTTGAAAGAGACTTATGTAAATTCTGTTCGAATCATGGGTGAATATGAACCGGAAATGTTCAAGGGTGATGTTTTATTCTTTAAATCAACGATTCTGCCAGAATGGTTCCCTGGTATTTCTACGGATACATGGAAGCCGTATATTAGCGGATTGATTGAGCAATATGATATTGATTGCCGTCATAAGGATATGTGTCAGCCTGAGCCGCTTGCAGAAATTGGACAGCTGATTGCAACTAAGCTGGCGAAGATGAAAATTCCGCAATAAATAATGAAGGTGGAGATAACGTATGACCAATCCATTTGAGAATGAAGATGCTGCATACAAAGTATTAATAAATGAAGAAGGTCAGCATTCCCTTTGGCCCGCCTTTTTGACTATACCTGAAGGCTGGTCCGCCATATATGGAGAAGAAAGCAGAAAGAACTGCTTGGAATATATCAATGCAAACTGGATCAATCTTCAGCCTAAGAGTTTAAAGCTTGTTACGAACATTTATAGTACAAAGTAAGCTGCATAGATAAAATTTAGTCGTTTGTGTGGTTGTCATCTTTAGGGTTCCTGCTAAGCTTTCTCTTTGTATGCAAGTGTGGAATCGAACGAAGTATCTTGGTATCCTGCCAAATCAGAAATTGAGGCGGACTGAGTAAGTTATCGATAGAAAGTTTAGAATAGTGGGTTGCTGAATGTAAATCAGCGGCCCCTATTTATTTGTTCCAATGAAAGGAGGGATTCTGGTGGTTGAAGTATATAGTTGTAAATTACCTGTAAGCAGAGAGGATACGGTTATAGAAACATTACTTTTTCACGTTTCACAAGAAAGACAGAGTCGATTAAAAAGATTTGTGAAGATTGATGACACATACCGTTCGCTAATTGGCGATTTGCTCGTTCGTTTTGCTTTCCAAAAACGGTACGGTTTAATAGATGGGGAACTGAAAATAGCAACCAATGATTATGGCAAGCCATTTTTACCTGAGTACCCTTCTTTTCACTATAACATCTCCCATTCCGGTGAATATGTGGTATGTGCTGTTCACGATGATGCAGTGGGTGTGGATATTGAATACATAGGTCCATTTGATTTGCGTCTCGCTAAGGAGCTTTTTACTCATGACGAGTATCAGGAAGTGCTGGCAAATGAGGATAGCCTGACGGTTTTTTATGATATATGGACCTTAAAAGAAAGTTATATTAAGGCCGTTGGGCAGGGCTTGTCCAAGCCGTTAAAGGGGTTTTCGATAAAGAAGGATTCGAATAAATCCATTCAAATAACGGATATGCAAACAAATAGGCAGGTTATGGATTACGAATGCAGACAGTATAAGATAGAAGGCTACCGTCTCGCTGTTTGTGCTCATCATGCCAATGCCGAACAGTTTAGAAGTCAGCCTATCTCTGTCACATTTCAAGAAATTTGCGAGAGCTTGAATGCCTGAATAGGCATGGCTATAACGAAACCCAATGTACATGGAGGAATTGAAATTGAGAGAAATTAACGTTGCACAGGTGATTGAAGGGAGTAAGTTTAA
>NZ_AJTN02000264.1 GCF_000305495.1 Peribacillus psychrosaccharolyticus ATCC 23296
AAAAACAAGTTAATAGTAGCACTTGGTGATTAAAGTATTTTAGGATTAAACCTAAGGAAGTTTATGTCAACTCTACAATAATTCTTAATGAACTAACGGGTAACGTTAGCGTCATAAAATGGCTGCCAATTGGCGGCCTTTTGAATGTATGATTCTTAACATAATTATACATTCGAATTGAAGAAAAAGATTACTTATATACAACAGATCAATAATATGAAATTCTTTGATTACAATATATCTGACATTATGGAGATAGAACTTTTTTAAAAGAGGAGTGAATAAATGACAAACGATGAAGCACTATGGGAAATTATCAAAGATATTATTATTTATATTAAGTACATCTTCCTTTCAAAAGAAAGAAAGTTTGCCTTCAATTTAAATTTAATACAAGAAAAATATTGGTATCAAAAATTGTTGGAGAATAAGCCAGCAATCAACAAGGTGATAGAAGGAGATAGAGAGCTTAAGGATTATATTTCATCGAGAAAAAAAGTTAGGAAAATGCTTAGAGACAAGGATGAAAGACAGCATTTTAAAAATTTGTTAGAAGCTAAACTATAATAATAAACTAGCTGAACTCAGATAGAGAATGAGGCTGCCAAGTGGCGGTTTATTGAATGTATGATTCTTACACAAATCATACATTCAAAATCTAAATAAAAAAACACCCTTGTTCATTTATCGGGGGCTAGGAAATTATGATAAGAATAGAAATCAAAAGGGAGGATTTCTAATGCATACAGAGAATAAAACAGTATTAGAATTAGTGGAATTTGATAAATACGATGTTTTAGGGTTAATAGAACTATCTGCATCAGTTGGCTGGGATTATGACGGACTTGAAATTAGAACTGTTATGTCATCTGGTAAAATATACGGACATAAAAATGCTGTGGGGAAAATTGTTTCCAGTGCTGCAATAATACCGTATGATACTGATCTAGCGTCCATTGGAATGGTTATTGTTAATGAAGAATATAGAGGTTTAGGCTTAGGAAAAAAAGCTACTCAGAATTGTATAGACAATGTTTCTCAAAATACCTCAATCATGTTAATTTCAACTGAAGATGGGAAACCCTTATATGAAAATTTGGGTTTTAATACTGTCGACTATGTACATAAGTATTTAAGCGATAATTATATTCCAACTAAATTGTTTATTAATCGAGAAATTACCTTAGAGAAATACAGTGAGAATGATATTAATGAAATTATTGAATTAGATTCAGCTGCATTTGGTGGTAAGAGAAGTAGGTTACTTCTTAACAGGATAAATCAATCAAAACACTGTTTAGTTGTTAGAAATCTAAAGGGGAAGATAATCGGATTTGGATTATCCATATTGGGACCAGTAAATCTATTAATAGGACCTATTGTAGCACCAGATTCACAAATAGCTGCTTTAATAATCGATAGGTTAGTTCTTAATCATCAAGGAAAGCTAAGGATTGATGTACCATCCAATAATGATGAATTAATGTTATTCTTAGAGAAAAGTGGATTTGTAAAAGTTAGTATTCCCCCGATAATGATAAAGAACTCTATTAATATGCCTTATAGGAATCAAGAGTTATATGCTATTACTGCACAAATCTTTGGGTAGCAATATCCTTATTCAACAAAGCCGACACAAGGACAGCTTCCTAGATCAGGTCTTATGTTAACTTAGCGAAAGAAAAAGGCTGCCAATGATGTGACCCCTAAAAGTTAGAGTTTTATATTACGCAGCCAATTGGTTGGTCTGAAGTCGGTATTGTACCGGACTCATACCAGCCAATTTCTGTTTGATGCGTTGGTTATTATAATAATAAATGTAGGACTCAATCTCTCGTTTCAGTTCCTCGTACGTGAGAAGTGGTTCTCCATAGTACATCTCTTGCTTTAACAATCCAAAGAAGTTCTCCATAGGCGAATTATCTAAGCAATTTCCCTTTCGGGACATGCTTTGGAACACCTTATGTTCTTTCAATATTTGGACCCATTTCGTGTGCTGATAATGCCAGCCTTGATCGGAGTGAATAGTCGTTCGATATCTTGCTTCTTTTACTACTTGAAGAGCTTCTTTCAATGGCTTCATCACGAAGTCTAGTGTCGGATGCCTACTTATCCCGTATGAAAGAATTTCACCATTATACATATACATAATCGGACTGAGGTAGAGTTTACCTCCATCCACACACTTGAATTCTGTGATGTCGGTGGTGAGTTTTTGATAGGGAATAGGGGTCTTGAACCGGCGATGGATTCTGTTCTTCGCTACCGTACCAATGGTTCCTTTGTACGAACTAAATCGACGGGATTTCCGGATGAACTTATCCCCCTTCAACCCAAGCTTTCTCATGATGCGTTGGACTTTCTTATGATTCACTAGGATTCCTTGGTTCTTTAACGCTAAACGAATCCGCCGATAGCCATAGTTACCCTTATGCTCTTCAAAAATGGATTGTATCATTGCTTCTAGTTCTTCATGAGGATTCTTCAGTTTGCTTTTTTTAACATGATAATGATAAGAAGATTCCGGAATGCCAATGACCTGTAGCACATCCTTCAGTCGGAACTCTTCTTTGAGTTCGAATGATATCGCTGCTTGTGCTTTTCGAGATAGCCTTCCGGATTCATCTGAAAAGCGTGCAACTTTTTTAGGTACTCAACCTCCAAACGGAGAAGTTCATTTTCCCGTTCGAGTGTCTGCTCACGTGTCATCTCTTTTACAGGTTGTTTTCTTCTTTGGCTGTTCTTCGCTTTGTCCAGGGCTTCCGTACCGCCTTCAAGGAGTTTTTTATTCCACGAAGCAATCAACGGTAGATTCGTTAACCCGAAGTGAAGAGCCGTTTCAGTAAAAGAAGCGCCTGTCCGATTCCTAAAGCTTAGTACATCAAGCTTGAATTGAACAGAATAAACTTCACTTTTTTCTTTTTTATGAGTCCAACGGCACCTTGTTTCTTGTATACATATACCTAATTTTTAAGTTGCGTAGGTGATTTGATCCCGTATTTACGCACGAGTAGTTCGTAACCAAGGGGACCAGTCAGATACTCTCTCACAACCTTCAACTTAAACTCATCACTATATTTAGCCATACTAAAACACCCCAAAAGGTTAGATTTTGACTCTAACTTTTGGTGTGCACTTCAGTTCAGGGCGATCCCCAAAATTACGTGTCCACATGTATACATTGATAAAAACCCCTTTCATTAAGAAAAGGGTAATATCTTGTGTAGTAAACTTTATTCAAAATGATTTTCGCCTATAATTAATGATTCATCAGCTAAAAATCGATTATACAAATGCTGTTCATCTACTTTATTCTTTTTGATCTTTTGTATGATAACATTTAATAATTGTCTTGGGTTGCGATTAAATTCTACATTTTCATCTTCAAAATGGAGAATAGGTTCATTTAAATATATATACGATTTTGGTTTTGTTAAGAAAGTCCACTGAACTTGTGGATTGTGTTTGATGATTGTTTCAGCATAGTAAATCGCAATATCCATTGCTAAAGCATAATCATTAACTTCTAAATCTACAGGGTTTTGTAGTAACCTTTCTTTTTCGTCTTCATAGATGAAATCAGGGTACTGACGTAGTTCATCTAAGTCCTTTTGTATTTCTTCATCCGTTAATGTACGAACTTCGATTACTGACAAATACCATTTAAATATATCTATTAAAGATTCTTTAGAATAATCGAGTTTTACTATTCCATTAGTTAAATTATATAGCACCTGAATCCGTAAGGGAATCTGTTGTAAATACCAATCAAAATGTTGTTGGGTTTCTTTTTTATTCATTTTTACAAAAGGTTTCATTTTAAATGGAGGTGCCATCCAAAGATAATCCATATAGTCTTCTCCTAAAAATTATTTTAGTATCTGATAGGGAATCTTATTCTTTTTCAAGTATGCCAATAAAGGTTTACTGCCTCCAACTTTACCAGTTTCTGCACTTTTAAAGAAGTGTCATTTCACACCATCAAGCTCATCATTCTTTACCAACCATGCATCTTTTTTAACCTGTTTCTCAACAAACTTTGTTTTAGACGTATAACCTTCTTTCGATTCTTGTCCCAAATTGGTTTTTTTAACATATGCGTCAACAACTCTTTTTCCTAACTTTTTCGTGGTTGGAATAGTTTTGTGTCCATCAGCTTTTAATAATTGGTTAAGATAAGCTTCCCAGCTGCACCTGTCAATCTCATAATTCACTCTCTATGGCACTAAAATGACGAAGTTTATCTTTAGAGACTTAATATTCTAAAGAAGAACCTGACAGCGGCCTTACAGTGGGGGAACGGTTAACCTACTTTAGAACAGTAGAATGCCAAACCTATGATCTCTGTGATGGTTACCAAACGTCCAAGTGCCAGCATACATCTATGCTGGCAAATATGATGCACAATGTCCCCATAAATTTTGTGTGGAGATCGCAGAACTACTTCCACAAGCAACGTTTACTACATTTGAAGAAAGTAACCATTACCCATTTTTTGAAGAAGAAGAAAAGTTTAAAATAATGGTTAAGGAGACCGCACGATAAGAGGTCATATAATGTCCATACAAAACCACCGTTAATCCTCTAACGGTGGTTTTGCTAACTTCGTTAAGTAAGAGAGAAGAAGATAGGTAGATAGTCTCTTTCTAAGATAGGAAATACGACAGTTTTCAGAATTTTGAGAAAAAGTTATTTTTAGAGTATATGTTTTTGTATAAATATGGATAGATTACTACTTTTGCTAGGCTTTACTAGGGATTCCGCCATTTTTACTATTCTCGTAGAGTTGGCTTTCTATAATAGAAAAGGGAGGAAAAAGTCATGAAAAAAATAGTAAATGTTGCGGTCACTTCTTTATTAACCATATCACTTTTTGCTGCGGGGACACCTGCTGCCTTAGCCGGTACCAATTATTCAGCTCCATACGTTAAGGAAAAGCAGGTGCAGTATCCTGTATTAAAGAAAGCTAAGAAACCTGAAGAAGCAGGGTTTTCTTATAAGAAGCTCCAACAGATAGATGGCATGATTCAAGAAGAAGTAGAAGAAGGATTCCCGGGAGCTGTTCTATTGATTATCAAAGACGGGAAAGTAGTAAAAAACACAGCCTATGGATATGCCAAAAAATATGATAATCTTACGCTGCTGAAGCATCCCCAAAAAATGAAACCAGATACGCTGTTTGATTTAGCTTCCAATACCAAAATGTATTCAGTGAACTTTGCGCTCCAGCAGCTTGTGAGCAAGGGGAAACTTGATATTAACCAGACCGTTCAGCACTATATTCCAGAATTTAAGGACCAGGAAGCAGATCTGATCAAAGGAAAGGACAAGCTTCGTGTAATAGATATTCTCCATCATAGTGCCGGATTTCCTGCTGACCCGCAGTACCATAATCCTAGTGTAGCTAAAGACCTTTATTCTCAGGACCGAAATACCACGTTAAAAATGATCTCCAAAACACCTCTAGAATATGAACCAGGGACAAAAAATATTTACAGTGATGTCGATTATATGCTTCTTGGATATATTATCGAAAAAGTTACGGGTGAAAGACTTGACCAATACGTTGATAAGCATATCTATAAGCCGCTTGGATTGAAGCATACCTATTTTAATCCGCTGGAACATGGATTCAAACCAAAGGATTTTGCAGCTACTGAATTAATGGGCAATACCCGCGACGGAGTGATTAGTTTTCCAAATATCAGAACGTACACCTTACAGGGAGAAGTTCATGATGAAAAAGCGTTTTATGCAATGAATGGAATATCCGGGCATGCAGGTCTCTTTTCAAATACAGAAGATCTAGCCGTCCTTCTACAGGTAATGCTTAATAATGGTGGGTATGGAAAGGTGAAAGTATTTGATCAAAAGGTTATTGACCAATTTACTGCTCCCTCTGAATTGAATCCTACCTACGGCTTAGGCTGGAGAAGAAATGGCAATGAATCGATGGAGTGGATGTTTGGTCCATATGCAAGTGAAAATGTAGTGGGGCACACAGGTTGGACTGGTACAGTGACCGTTATTGATAGGGAGAAGAATCTAGGGATTGTCCTTCTAACAAATAAGAAGCATTCACCATTGATTGATCCGCTTATCAACCCAAACAAGTCAGAAGGGGATGTCTTTAATACAGGACAATATGGCAGTGTAGTGACCGCTGTTTATGAAGCATTAATGGAGAATCAAAAATAAAAATTGAATAAAAGACGACTAGTCTAATGAATAGTCGGACTAAAATGAAAAGGACTGAGTCTGGTAGAATACCTTACTTAGTCCTTTAATAAATATGTTAATTATTCTGATTGCAAACTTTTTATGTAGGTGAATAATCTTTCTAACCATTCAATTCGGAAATCAATATAGCTGGTTGCGTGATCGGCAATAAACGGTAGATGTTTGTTTTTATTAAGCACTTCTTGCGGGACTTTATCCTTTAAAGAAGGCGTCCATCGCATTTTTTGTTTTTCAATGTTCGCGCCAAAAATGGAGAGAACTTCATCGATATCTACATGTTTAATAAAAATAAGTGCTGAATAAAGCTCCCCGACATCGGTTGACTGTTTAAAAATTGTATAAATCTTCTTTTCAAGCTCTAACCGACCGGCATCAGTAATTTGGTACATAGTTTTTTCAGGCCGTCTTGGATCCTTGAGAACTTCCACAGTTTCAACGTAACCACGCTTATGAAGCGCCTCGAAATGATAATATAACTTACTTTCGGTTAAACCGCTTACTTGGACAATCGCCAACGTTTCTGCGGCACCTTTATAAATTGAATAAGCATAATTATTTTGTTCGGCTAAAGAGCCAAGAATAAAAATAGGAATCGACATGGTGTAACTCCTTTCTCAGTATCCTGCACGTATTATAACAAACAAACGCTTCCTTTTGTTAAAATAGCGGAAAGTCACTGGTTTGTAAAAATGTATACTAGGGACAAATAAAAGCTGAAAAAAGCTGTCGAGGGTTTCTCGACAACTTTCAATGGTTATAAATTTGACGTTTTTCGGGGATGATTTATCTTTGGCTCTTGGCCGTTAATAATACGATCGAGAATTTCCTCTTCTAATAGAGATAATTTACTTTCGGACATATGCCGAGGTCTAGCTGCATGTACCTTGATATCCATCGCAATCTTTCCGTCCTCTATGAGTACAATACGATCGGCTAAGCGGATAGCTTCTCGAACGTCATGTGTAACAAGCAGGGCGGTAAAACCTGAAGTGCTCCAAATGGTTTCGATCAAATTCTGCATTTCTAATCGAGTAAAGGCATCGAGTGCACTGAGTGGTTCGTCAAGCATTAAAAGAGAGGGCTCATGGATGAGTGCTCTTGCTAACGCTACACGCTGTTTTTGACCGCCAGAAAGTTTAGACGGCCAAACATCTTTAAAGGACAATAATCCGACTGCATCTAACACCTTTTCAGCTTTATCCTCCCAGTTGCCATCAAGGCCAAGCCCAACGTTTTCTTTCACTTTTTTCCAAGGCAGCAGTCTCGAGTCCTGATACATCATGGTGATGTTCGAGGTGGATTGAGTGGAAGGGACCCCATCAAATCGTAGGTCGCCTTTCGTTAGCGTCTCAAGACCTGCGACTAGTCGTAATAATGTACTTTTGCCGCTGCCGCTTTTTCCAATAATGGCGATGAATTCGCCTTTATTGATCGTTAACGTTACGTCTTTTAACACTTCTTTTTCACCAAAGGACTTGCTTGCCTTTTCAATGTCTATTTGAATAGAATGGTCTGCAGCTATTCGTTTTAGATTTTCCATCTTACGCACTCATCCCCTTATAACTCTTTGTTGTAGCTTACATTCCACTTTAAGGACCATTTTTCTCCGATTTGTGCAATGATATCGGCAATTTTCCCCAGCAAGGCATAGATGATAATGCTCAATATAATAATGTCTGTCTGCATGAATTCACGAGCATTCGTTGCTAGATAGCCAATTCCTACTTCTGTCGGAATCGTTTCAGCTACGATTAAGGTCA
The DNA here is from genome assembly GCF_000305495.1 of Peribacillus psychrosaccharolyticus ATCC 23296. Lineage (GTDB taxonomy): Bacteria > Bacillota > Bacilli > Bacillales > DSM-1321 > Peribacillus > Peribacillus psychrosaccharolyticus. The sequence continues at coordinate 8,001 of NZ_AJTN02000264.1, forward strand.
GCCACATCACACCAAGTGCGTAACGAAGTCCGACAAATATAGAAGGGAGTGCGCCTGGAAGAAGAATGTCTTTGAAAAGTCTCCAACCTTTAAGTTTATACATTTTCCCCATCTCTACTAAGTCGTGATCGACATTGCGGATGCCATGAAAAGTATTGATATAAATTGGGAAAAGGACGCCGATAATGACTAAGAAAATCTTGGCTCCTTCATCAATCCCAATCCATACGATGACCAGCGGCAACAAGGCGAGATGGGGGATATTCCTAATCATTTGAATGGTTGAATCGAGATATCTATAGGAGGTAGTAGACAATCCGTTGAGTATCCCGAGCGCAAAACCAATTAATCCGCCGATCATTAATCCGATTCCTGCTCGCCATAAGCTTGCAAACACATGCCGCACTAATTCACCACTCATCAATAACTCCCAGAACGTAACCAAAACGGAAATGGGTGACGGGAATAGTGAGGGAGTGACAAGTTTCATCGAAGCGGTCACCTGCCAGGTTAATAAAAGTGCAAAAGGAATCACCCAAGGTTGAAATCCATATATCCATTTTTTTCTCATTATGGCTCATTCCTTTACAAAGAATAGTTGTTATTTTCCTAGGGGCATATCAACAGAAACGTCTAGTTTCTTAGGAATTAACTTGATTTCAAAATATTTATCCGCCTGTTTTTGCTGAGCATCAATGATTTCCTGAGTGATGGGACCCGCTCCAAACGTACGGCGGTTAACTTGTTTGGTCGTGATTTTCTCATCAATGCCAATACTAGACGATAATAGTTTGGCTACTTCTGCTTTGTTTTCGTTCGCCCACTTATCCGACTTATCAGTAGCTTCTAGAATAAGATCCACCAGTTCAGGGTGTTCTTTTGAAAATTGCGGTGTAGCAAAGTAGAATGTTCGGTTTGGATAGTCATAATCAACATTTTCGGTAAAGGTAAGGGTGTTAAGCTCCGTTTCCGCACTTGCGAAAAAAGGATCGTAGGAAGCAAGGGCATCTACTTGTTTGGTTTCAAAAATCGCTCGTCCTTGTGCAGCATCTTCCGGGTAAACCCATTTCACATCATCTGCGGTCAAACCGGCTTTCTCAAGGGCAAGGATGGCCAAATAATGATGATTACCGCCCTTCAGTACGCCTACTTTTTTCCCTTTTAATTGTTCAACAGAAGTAATTCCTGATTCCTTCAATATCATCAGCCCCACACCTTCAGGGTTCGGTGAATCAGCCCCGACATATACGAGGGGCTTTTCACTTGCTTGAGCAAAGATAGCGGAACCATCAGAGGCATGACCATAATCAATCGCTTTTGAGTAAAGACCTTCCAGCAGTGTACCGCCATGAGTGAACATTTTCCATTTCACTGTATATCCTTCTTTTTCGAGTTCTTCTTCTAAATACCCCGTTTCTTTTAAAATATTTAGGGTGTTTCCTTTTTGATAACCAATCGTCACTACTTTCTTCTCATTGCTTCCTGTTTCACTCGATTGTTTGCCGCAAGCTGCTAACAATAAGACGGCAGAGAGAAGAAGAAGTAATCCGGTAACCAGTCGTTTTGTATGAGTCATTTTCGTGTAGTCTCCTTTTATTTATTGAATTTGTAGGTAGCATCATACAAGCTGAATTCAATTTCTTGACCAGTACCCGAGAATTCAAGTGAAAATGGTTTTTCACCGTGTTCTTTAATGGTTGCAGCCACAATTCCGTCCCCAATCGGACGATAAAAAATAAGGTCGCCGCCTTCCAATTTTAAACGCTGTCCTTTAGCGTTTAAATGCGTATCAACGAATGCTTCCTCAGCTTCTAATCCAAGATAGGCTGACCATCTTTCAACAACACTTTCTAAATCTTTTACAGCAAAAGCTACGGAAGTAAGTTCAACGTTACCAGCAGGATGAGGCGCAATCACACCTCGCTTCGAAAGATCTTCTGTGCGTTCATCGTCGGCTTCATCCCACTGTATAAAAAACGGCAGATCTGGTTGTTCATCCGGTTTGCCTACAAAAAGAAGTTTCCAGCTGACAACACTGCCATCAGGACGTGTCCGACTAAGCGGGGAAGGGCCGTAAACGTCTAGGCCAAGGTCTCGGAATCTCTTAGCGTCAGCTTCTAGATTCGTGGAGCGAAGAGCCACTCGTGCTAAGCCCTCGGCAAATTGTCTTTTCACAATACTTTCTCTTAGGCTATAAGGAGCCTCAGCTGAATGCTCGACCAGTGCTTGATCGAATACACCAATCAGCTCAATATAACTTAATCCAAAATAACTTAGGGCGTTGTATGTACCTAGCGATTCATGCCGTCCACCTTCAACAGCATGCAGACCCTTTTCTTGATACGATATAATGGCATCCTCTGGGCTTTTTACGAAGTGCACGATATGATCTAATTTGAATGTCATGTGTACGCTCTCCCTCTTTAAACTATAGTAAATAATGGGCTGTAAGCAGAAGAAATACCTGTCCCTGAACCAACATTGCCTGCTCGTCAAAGTCAAAGCGAGGATGATGGTGAGCAAATTGCGTCGCGGGATTTTCATTTCTAGCCCCTACATGAAAGAAGGCGCCTGGTCGATGTTGAAGATAGTATGCAAAATCTTCAGCACCAAGGACCACTTTCTTTAATGCAAGAGCTTCAGGAGAAAGGTTCTCTTTCACTAACTGTTCAATAAGCTGGGTTTCCTCCCGATGGTTTTCAAGTACTGGATAGCCGTTCAGATAATCTAATGTATACGTGATACCGTCAGCAGTCTGGAAGCCGTCCAATATACGGCGGATTTCTTCTTCAATTTGCGTTCTGACATCACTGTTAAGCGCGCGAACTGTCCCCTCAAGCACGGCGGTATCCGCGATAATATTGAAGGCATTGCCTGCATGAAAACTTCCGATCGTCACGACAGCAGGTTCCATCGGATCTACGCGCCGACTAACAATCTGTTGCAGATGACTGACGAGTTCGCTGCCAATTGCGACCGCATCTACCGTCGAATGCGGCTTTGCACCATGACCGCCTTTGCCTTGAATGGTAATTTTAAAGGCATCAACAGAGGCCATAGAAGCACCAGAGCGTATGGCTACCTTACCAATCGGTACATCAGTAGCCAAATGCCCGCCAAAGATGTAATCGACTCCGTCTAATACCCCGTCATCAATCATTGCTTTTGCACCACCGGGAGGCTTTTCCTCCGCAGGCTGAAAGATCAAGATAAGGGTTCCGCATAAATCATGCCGTTTACGACTAAGCACCTTTGCTACCCCCAGCAAGGCAGACGTATGACCGTCATGACCGCAGGCATGCATGGCACCATTAACAGTCGATTTATAGGGAACCTCTTTTTCATCCTGAATGGGTAAGGCATCAAAGTCAGCCCGAAAGGCAATGGTCTTACCTGGAGAATCGCCCTTGATGACTCCAACGACACCGTTTCCTCCAATGTTCTCTCGAACATCAATCCCAAAACTCCTCAGCTTTTCGGCTATGAACCTTGGAGTCTCGACTTCTTGAAAAGAAATCTCTGGATTCATATGCAGATACCGTCTCCAGGTAACGATTTCTTCAAAAGAATAAAAAAGCTCCTTATTGAAATCAATCTTTAGTTCTTGCATCCGTTTTTTTCAGCACCTTTCTAAATTATAAATATATATACTAGTAAATAGGTGGGGATTATATGATTTTAATTAATTATAAAGACAATTCAGAATTTATCAACACATTAACGGAATTTTCTGATATTTATTTTTAAGGAGTAATTGCATAGAGAAAGAGAGAATAGAAAACGAAAGGGAATGTGGGATCGTAATTCTCGGGAGGTTAGGAAGGCTAGGATCGTTATTCTCTTATATAATAAAATCCCCTCGGTAATTGAGAGGATAAAAAAGTGCGAGATGTTCACTTGGATAATGTGAATAGCAAAAGATTTGAGTATTGGTGGCCAAAAGTCTTAAATACCACAAAAAATGGCTTCATCTATTGAACTGGTTGATGCCGATTCATCTGTTTATTTTTTATAATCTGTGACAATATAAGGCTGTAATCTGTGGCTAGGAAACATAGATTCTTCAGTATGGTTATTACCAAATAGTTTTGAAAGTTAAGGAGAATAAATCGAGTATCGATTTACAAACCATTAGTGCCTTATCTCGTATTGAGTTTTGCAAGCTGCGACAAGCGGAATCACAAAAGGGAATGCCGTCATAATCAGTATTATTGATGCTGCTCCAGAAATGAATAAACAGATTTTTGAGGGACTTTCTGATGGAGGGAATGTGATCATGCAGTTATCTCAACCCCATGGTCAGCAACGTAGGGTATGGTCTTTTGAATCTTTTTCTAGATGATTCAGCAAAAACAACGTTATCTGCAAGTACTTATTTATAAATATGGCCTAATGACTGTCAATACGCACAAAATTGCCGCAAGCAAAGCTTGCGACCATCCTGTTTCATACTATTTTAATGTTTGAATGCTAGTTCATACTGTTTTGGAAGTTCAATCTGCTTATTCAAAGTTTTAGAAGCTTCTAATGTCCAGTAAGGATTACGGAGCATGCCTCTTCCAACTGCCACTAAGTCAGCTTCATCATTACCAATAATTGAGTTTGCAAGAATTGGATCTTCTAATCGGCCTACAGCAATCACCGGAACGTCTAGCGCTTTTTTGATTTCTCTCGCTAATGGCGTTTGATAATTGGCGTGTGTACCTGGTCTTCCATCAGCACCAATCGGTCCTTCCCCACCAGAGCTAACATGGAACATATCGACTCCTGCCTCTTTAAAGACTTTTGAAAACTCGATACTCTCTTCAATTCCGTATCCGCCATCCACATACTCTTTAGCAGAAATACGCATGATCAATGGCATATCAGCAGGCATTTCGCTTTTCGCTGCTTTAATGACTTCCACTCCGAATTTGGTAAGGTCTTTTCCGTATTCATCATCCCTTTTATTCGTAAGTGGAGATGTGAATTGGTGAATTAAATAACCATGTGCTCCGTGCAACTCAATGACGTCGAATCCAGCTTGTACGGCTCTCCTGACTGAGAGACGGAACTTCTCGACCATTTCCTTCACTTCTTTTGTTTCCAAGGCTCTTGGCGTTTTGTAGGACTCGTCAAAGGTTATTGCTGAAGGTGCCACAGGTGTTTCTGCATCTTCGGCTTTACGTCCTGCATGAGCGATTTGGATGCCAATTTTAGCTCCATATTGATGCACTTCATCGACAATCTTAGTGAAAGCTCCAACCTGATCGTCAGACCATAAGCCAAGGTCGCGATTGGAAATCCGGCCATCCGGTTCCACATCGGTCATTTCCACGATGATCAAACCTGTGCCACCAATCGCTCTGCTCACATAATGATGTTGGTGCCAGCTTGTCGGTATGCCATCTTCAGCATCGACTGAGTACTGACACATAGGCGGCATGACGACTCTGTTTTTAAGATCGAGATTTTTTATATTGTATGGGGAAAATAAATGATTCATATTATCTAACTCCTTCATCGTGTAATATAATGCATGCGCATGTATTTATATCATGTCAAAAAAACAGTGTCAACTAATTCAAATCGAGGCGATGCCAAAATACGCTATTGTCATTGCTCCATCCTATTGGTACATTTAATTGAACGAGGGATAAATTAAAATAAGTTAACGAAGTGA
>NZ_AJTN02000263.1 GCF_000305495.1 Peribacillus psychrosaccharolyticus ATCC 23296
AGAAAAATAAATAGGTTCGATGTTTAAAGTGATATGATTGTTAATATTGCTTTTCTTTTTGTTCCAAAGACTTTTATTGTCTAAAGAGAAACCCCAAAGGTTTGGATAATTAACTATCCGAACTTTTGGGGTTTCTCTTTTTCTTTACCGTTCGTTATGCCGACACATCACGCTTCACGAAGGCTATAAAAGCGATTACCATAAAGATTATGAAATAAATAGCCAGCATAATCACAGAGAAGGTCATCGTCATGCCATCAATAAGACTTGAGCCATTAATATATTGACTTAGATTAATATTGGCGAAAATAAGGTATTTTGCCCAATCATAGTAAGCGCCGATTATTCCGGTAATAATATTACCTGATAATAAAAAGAAAATTGCTAGTCCGATAGCAAGTGAACTGTTGCGGAATGCAGCGGAAATCATAAAGGCTAGTGTCGTAAACATGAGCAGACCCACTGACTCTAACCCATATTCAATAAGTAATTGAACAATTATATTCCGTTCGATTATTTCACCATTGACGTATGCCAGATAGGGCTGGGTACCCTCAAACCCAAAGAAAATAGAACCGAATAGAAAGCTTGATACGAATAGGGTGCTAATCATGAACAAAGCAAATAATAAAACGGTTATGTATTTACTAAGTAAGATCTTTACACGGCTGATAGGGCGGATGAGCAGTAATTTGATAGTACCCCAGCTGAACTCATTAGCAATGATACCTGCTGCTATAATAATCGTAAAGAGGGCAACGAATGATATGTAGCCTACGGCATCCGTCATAAAGTCCCAGACATTATACGTCGTGCTTGGAGGTAGATTGTGATCAATTCGATATTGATTTTCTGCGATAGTTTGCTTATAAAATTCGATATCTTCATTAGTATATTCCTTATTCTCTTCGGTAAGTGTTTCTTTCCAAGCACCGTTTTCACTATTCGTATCTGGCTTATCAAAGAAATATAACGCAACGGCCGTACCAAGCACCAGCAGTAGAGTGATTCCAATCATAATGAAGGTTGCTTTTCGTTTGAAAATCTTAATCCATTCATTTGCTAAAAGGCCCATTATGCTACGCCTCCTTTATTACCAGTTATCTCGAGGAATTTATCTTCTAGAGATTTATTAATAGGCGCTGCTTCATAGATTTCACAATCGTTTTCAACAAGTGTTTTAATAATATTCGGCATATTAATAGAAGTCCCAGTAATCTCAATAGACCGTTTTCCTTGAGTAATAACCGCGTCGGTAATAGATGCTTGCAGGACAGTTAATGCTTTCGAAATAGGTCTTGCATCGATCGAATAACTTTTGTTATCTTCGGTCATCATATCGTTAACATTTTGGACATCAATCATCCGTCCGTTTTGGATAATGCCAATTCGGTCACACATCATTTCCATTTCAGCTAATAAATGACTGGAAACGATAACTGCCATATTTTCTTCGCGGGCAAGCTTCTTAATATAATCCCGAATTTCACGTATTCCCGAAGGATCCAAGCCATTTGTTGGTTCATCGAGTATCAATATCTTCGGCCGGTGGAGTAATGCTTGCGCAATACCTAAACGCTGCCTCATACCCAGTGAGTACGTTTTTACTTTTTCTTTTAAACGATCCTGAAGTCCGACCAGTTCAGCCACTTCTAAAATTCGCTCGTTAGTTACACCCTTAGTCATTCTGGCATATTGCTTTAGATTATCAAGACCTGACATAAACTTATACATTTCTGGGTTTTCAACGATACCGCCTACTTGGGCGATTGCCTTTTCAAAATCTGTAGAAATACTATACTTGCCGATCTTAATATCACCGGAAGTAATCTTCATTAAGCCAACCAGCATTCTGATTGTGGTTGTTTTTCCAGCACCATTAGGCCCAAGAAATCCAAACACTTCTCCGGCATGGACGTCAAAGCTGATATTATCAATAATCAGCTTTTTTCCAATTTTCTTCGATACATTCGTTAAGGTTATTACTTTCTCCAAACTGACACTCTCCCTTTTTGTCCTCTTAAAACATATGTGTTTTGAAAGGTAAATTTTGTAAGGTTCATCCATAAATTCTAGCATGTTACTAACTATCTGTCTAATAAAGTTAGAATTGACTATCAAAAGTATAATTGATGGCAGTTTGTCCACACAATCTCTACCTTACCTGAATACAATACCAAGAAAAAGTAAGGGGCGTATACCAAAAATGTGCGACAAGGAGAAAATCTGTCATGAACATTATACTCATTTCTTCTAGTTATAAAGGTATCTACCCTTATATAGAACAAACAGTTGAGGATGAATTCTTGAAATTAGGACACTCCGTAGTAAAAATAAATCCCACTCTAACAAAAGAACTAAGGGAAGTAATTAAGCAATCTAACCCAGATGTGGTTATTACACTTGTTGGTTATAAGACAGATAAACAATTATTAAACTACCTGAAAAAAACGGGTGCTGTATTATGTGTGTGGTTTACGGAGGATCCCTTTTACCTAGATAGATCCATAGAATTAATACCTTATTTTCAGCATGTTTTTACCATTGATTTGGCTGCATTTGAGTTTTATAAAGTATTGTTTCCGGAGAAAGATATTTTACATCTGCCTCTTGGAACGATTCCTTCTATCTATCAACCCGAGGAAGTGAAAGCGAAGTATGATCTATGTCTAGCAGGGTTTCCATACCCAGGAAGAGTCGAGTTGGTTCAACGCATTCTAGCAGAGACTCGATATAGTTTGATAGTGGTTGGTCCAGGATGGAGGAAATCGATTACAGAGAATGATCAGAAAAGAGTAACGATTATTAATAGATGGAGTAGTCCTCATCTGATCCGAAACGTATTTAATCAATCGAAAATTATATTGAATCCCCATCGAGATGACAACTTTGTTGCAAACCAAAATAATCTTGGAATTACAAGTAAAAGTATCAATAATCGATGCTTTGATATCGCGGCGTGCGGTGGGTTTCAGCTAATTCCTCATAAACCTGATACAGGTGTGCATTTTGCCCTCGAAAAAGAAATCGTTGTCTATTCATGTCCTCAACACTGTATCGAGTTGATATATTTTTTTATGAAAAATGAAGTGGAACGAACCCAGTATAGTCAAAATGCTTATAAAAAGGCTTTAAGCGGTCATACCATGTTCCATAGAATTCAAGTCATCCTAAATAGACTTTTTGAAAAAAGTAAGGAGGAATGAGTATGTCTCATTTAAAGCAAAAGACGGTCCTAGTAACAGGCGGTACAGGGTCATTTGGCAAGAAATTTATCAGTACCATTTTGAAAAGTGAAGTAAAGAAAGTAATTGTTTTTAGCCGGGATGAATTAAAACAGTATGAAATGGCTCAAGAGTTTACAGACTCAAGACTGCGCTTCTTTATTGGTGATGTCCGTGATAAAGAGAGGTTATTTCGTGCGTTTGAAGGCGTAGATATAGTTATTCATGCTGCAGCATTAAAGCACGTAGGTGTCTGTGAGTATAATCCGTTTGAAGCCATTAAAACAAATATTCATGGAGCACAAAATATTATTGAAGCAGCGATCGACAGAGGGGTGGAAAAGGTCATTGCATTAAGCACGGATAAAGCAGCAAGTCCTGTAAACCTGTATGGCGCGACTAAGCTGGCTTCAGATAAATTATTCGTAGCAGCGAATTCGTATGCAGGCACTAAGAAAACCCGCTTTAGTGTGGTTCGCTATGGAAACGTTGTTGGGAGTCGTGGCAGCGTCGTTCCATTTTTTAAAAGTATCAAAGATACTGGCATCATTCCGATTACCGATGAGCGGATGACTCGTTTTTGGATTACTTTAACCAAAGGGGTGCAGTTCGTGATTGATGGTCTAGAAAGAATGAAGGGCGGAGAAATATTCGTTCCGAAAATTCCGAGTATGAATGTCATGGACTTGGCGAAAGCAATTGCTCCAAACTGTAAAGTTGAATTTAATGGGATTCGCCCAGGTGAAAAATTACATGAAACGATGATCACGGAAGACGATGCCCGTCGGACAGTAGAATATGACGACTATTATGTGATACAACCTGAGTTCCCCTGGTGGGATGCTGCCTATACAAAAGATGGAAAGTTACTAGCAGAAGGGTTCAGCTATGTTAGTAATACGAATGATCAATGGTTGTCAGTCGAAGAACTGAGAAAATTAGTTGCTGAATAAGATGAGACCAGTCTATAGCGTGGATGGTGAAGGTGAATGGATCAAAATAGAGCAATAAGAGAGACGTTTCTTCCCTATGGAAGGCAATGGATTGATCAAGAAGATATCGATGCCGTGGTAAATGTGTTAAAAGGAGACTTTCTTACTACCGGCCCTTATGTAACGAAATTTGAACAGGAGTTGGCTGACTTTGTGGGTGCGAAGTATGCAGTCACATTTTCAAATGGAACGGCCGCGCTGCACGGAGCATGCTATGCAGCGGGTATAGGTGCCGGGGATGAAGTCATCACAAGTCCGTTAACATTTGCAGCGAGTGCAAACTGTATCTTATATCAAGGTGGAAAGCCAATCTTTGCTGATATTGATGAGCAAACCTATAACATAAACCCAAAAGAGATTGAACAGAAGATTACGGATAAAACAAAAGCAATTATTCCCGTTCATTTTACGGGACAGCCAAGCGCTTTAGATGAAATACATGATCTCGCAAAAAAACATCAGCTCATTATTATTGAAGATGCAGCGCATGCGTTAGGGGCTGAGTACAAACGAAGAAAGATAGGATCCATTAGCGATATGACCATGTTTAGTTTTCACCCCGTGAAACATATTACAGCGGGAGAAGGCGGCGTTATTACAACGAATAACAAAGTATATTATGAGAAATTAATTCAATTTCGTTCGCATGGCATTACCCGTGATCCTAACATGATGAAAGAAAATCATGGACCCTGGTATTACGAGATGCTTTTCTTAGGGTATAACTATCGTTTAACAGATATCCAGGCAGCTCTTGGGTCTAGTCAGTTAAAGAAAGCAGATAAATTTTTAGCCTTAAGGATGAACTATGCCTCCATGTATAACGAGGCCTTTAAGAATACGAGCGGGATCACCATTCCGTTTCAACAAACGAATTGTCAGTCAAGTTGGCATTTATATGTTCTCCGTCTTGAACGAGACAAGTTAACAGGAAATCGTAAAGAAATACTGCAAGCATTAATTAATAAAAATATAGGTGTAAATGTGCACTATATTCCGGTTTACCTTTTACCGTATTATCAAGAATTAGGGTATAAGCAGGGTCTTTGCCCACAGGCAGAAAAGCTGTATGAACAAGTGATAACATTGCCCCTTTTTCCAGCTATGACAGAAAATGATGTGAGTGATGTGATTGAGGCTGTCAAAGAGGTTATCAACACATATTCTAATTGATTAGCAGGTGATATTGTGAAAATAGTAGCAATTATTCAAGCAAGGATGGGTTCGACGAGACTGCCTGGAAAAGTAATGAAAGAAGTTCTGGGTAAATCACTGCTTGAATATCAGATTGAGAGAGTAAGAAGGTCGCAATCCATTCAAAATCTTATTGTGGCAACTACACAACGAGAAACGGAACAGCCGATCATTGATCTGTGTGAGAAGGTAAAAGTCCCTTGTTACCGGGGCGCAGAAGAAGATGTATTAGAAAGGTTTTATGAAGCAGCCATTCACTATGAGGCCGATGCAGTTGTGCGTCTAACGTCTGATTGTCCTTTAATTGATCCACTTATTATTGATAAGGTGGTTAACGAATTTCGAAATAGTACTCGATATGATTATGTGTCAAATACTATTAAAAGAACATATCCGCGTGGATTTGATATTGAGGTATTTTCAATGGATGCTTTAAAACAATGTCATCGAGAAACAACAAATGCAGGGTATCGTGAACACGTCACGCCCTATCTATATAAACATCCTGAACGCTTTATAATTGGTCAGGTTACACATTCAAGCAGCCTGCAACATCATCGGTTAACCGTTGATACAGAGGAAGACTTATTGTTAGTCCGTTTGATCATTGAACATCTTTATAAGAAAAACCAATCCTTTTCTCTCGAAGATATCCTCTATCTGCTGCAAAAAAATCCAAAATGGAACTTACTAAATTCACATGTTGAACAGAAAGATGTGCAATGAACGTCCTTATACGGGTTGATGCTTCTATAGAGATAGGTACAGGGCATGTGATAAGATGTCTAACTCTTGCGGAAAAATTGCGAAGACATGGTGCTGAAGTCAGGTTTATTTGTCGAGAACATGTTGGACATTTGTGTGATTTGATCGAAATAAAAGGATACACCGTCTTAAGACTTCCCCTTGTTCAGGAAAAACAATCACTGCCTGCTGACACGGCTCAATCACAATGGTTGAGGGTGTCACAGCAACAAGATGCAGCACAAACAAAACGGCTGTTAAAGAAGGAAGCAGTGGATCTGTTAGTCATTGATCATTATGCAATTAATGAGGTGTGGGAAAGTATTCTTAGAGAGACTACAAAAAAGATAATGGTGATTGACGATTTAGCTGATCGAAAACATGATTGTGATTTTTTACTAGACCAAAATGATTATGATGAGTATCAATTACGTTATAAGTCTCTTGTTCCCGCTCCTTGTAAAACTTTTTTAGGACCTAACTTTGTCTTATTTAGAAGTGAATTTTATTTTCCGGTGAAGCGGAGAATTCGAAGGGGACCAGTGAAAAGACTTTTGCTCTTTTTTGGCGGAAGTGATCAAACGAATGAAACAAAGAAAGCCTTACACGCCTTTTTGGCATTGAATAGAACGGATATTCAGATAGATCTTGTAGTTGGTCAAACGAATCTCCATAAAAAAGAATTGGCCCATATCTGCAAACAATATGATTTTCTTACGTTTCACTATCAGGTTAATTATCTTGCTGAATTAATGTATAAGGCGGATCTATCCATTGGAGCAGGCGGTACGACAACCTGGGAACGCTGTATGATGGGGTTACCGTCGATCGTGTGGAGTATTGCTGATAATCAAGTGAAGATTTGTGAGAATGCGGGAAGAAAAAAAATCGTGGCCTATTTAGGTAAAAAAGAAGAAGTAGAAACCTCTTTAGTATCGAAACAATTATGTAGCTTATTGGGTAATGAAACAGCACGAACGGAGATGTCCATTAGAGGCTATCTGTTAATGAAGAATAATCGTTTGAGCCAACAGATGCTAGTTCAAGAGATTATGAGAGTAGATGAATAAGATGACCTATTTTTTACGGGAATTAGTTGATAGTGATAAGGACATGATTTTTCAATGGAGAAATGCAGAAGAAGTGAGGGTGAACATGTTTTCTAATCACCCCATTAGGTACGAAGAGCACTGTCGCTGGTTTGAAGATGCGATGCATAACTCGAATTATTTTCGGGTGTTTATCGGTCCTGATAAACCTTTAGGGTTCGTGTCTTTTAAGAAAACGGTAAAGGATGAATGTGTTTGGGGCTTCTATGTTGGTGAACAAGATGCTCCAAAAGGTACGGGAACGATCATGACAACATTAGCTATTGACTATGCCTTTTATCAGCTGCACATGAATAAAATCATTGGAGAAGTGCTTATCTTTAACAAAAAAAGTAAAGGGTTACATCGGAAATTAGGGTTTGAAAAAGAAGGAGTCTATCAAAATCAGCAGGGGCAAATAATCGCTTTGTTTTATCTAAAGAAAAGGTGAAGTCTCGAAATGAGGAGTGAGTTGATGGAAGGTATTAATCTAGGAGGACGGATGGTTGGACCGAACCAGCCGCCGTTTATCATTGCAGAAATGTCTGGGAACCATAATCAATCGCTGGAACGTGCTTTGGAAATTGTTGACGCAGCAGCCAAAGCAGGCGCCCACGCGTTAAAAATCCAAACGTATACGGCAGATACGATGACAGTCAATGTAGATAATCAGGTCTTTAACATTCAGGATACAGATAGTTTATGGAACGGAAACAATCTCTATAAACTGTATCAACAAGCTTATACCCCATGGGAATGGCACGAACCGATTTTTACCAGATGTAGAGAACTAGGACTCATACCTTTTAGTACGCCATTTGATCAAACTGCAGTAGACTTCCTTGAAGATTTAGCAGTCCCTATGTACAAAATCGCATCATTTGAGAATAATGATCTTCCTCTTATTAAGAAGGCAGCTGCTACAGGTAAACCATTGATCATTTCTACGGGTATGGCCAGTCTGGGAGAACTCGATGATATGGTTCGCTGCCTCAAAGAAGCTGGTTGTAAAGAATTTATTCTTTTAAAGTGTACCAGTACGTATCCTGCTTTTCCGACAAACACCAATCTTTCAACCATTCCACATATGCAAAAACTCTTTAACTGCCAAATTGGGTTATCTGACCATACCTTAGGAACGGCTGTATCGGTGGCGAGTGTAGCCCTTGGTGCGACCATTATTGAAAAGCACTTTACCACATCTCGTGCAGAGGGAGGTGTCGATTCTACTTTTTCGTTGGAACCAGCAGACATGCAGTTATTGGTCAATGACACCCTTGCTGCGTGGCAGGCTTTGGGAGGGATTTCGTATGGACCAACAGAAGCAGAGAAAAGTTCACTGAAATTTAGAAGGTCTGTCTTTGTGGTCAAAGATATAAAAGCCGGCGAGGTGTTAACGAAGGAAAACCTTCGAATAATTAGACCTGGATATGGGTTAGCGCCAAAATATTATGATATTTTACTAGGAAAAAAAGTAGTAAAAGAAATCAAGGCAGGTACGCCTGCAGATTGGACCTTCTTTTAACAGCTGAGTTCTAAAATTCTATGAAAAGAGGTGTTTTTTTTGCCAAAAGTGACAGTCATTCTAACAAGCTATAATAAACAGGAATATGTGGACAGAACGATTCAATCCATTTTAGGTCAATCTTATCAGGATTTTGAACTATTTATTATGGATGACAATTCAAATGAAGAAACCTTAAAGGTGATTGAACCATATTTGAAGGATGAGCGAGTAAAGTTTTATAAAAGCAATATCCAAACGCTGGAGGAAAGGGTAGAAAAAACCCGCTACGCTGTTTTAATTAATCAAGCGCTGGATCTAGCACAAGGTGAGTATATAACCTATGCAACAGATGATAATGTTTTCCACAAACAAAAAATTGAGAAAATGGTAGCCTTTTTAGAGGACCAGCAGGAAGCGATGATTGTCTATTCAGCATCAAAAACCGTACATTTAAATGGGTCAGGGGAAACAACGAAAAGTGTGGATCGTCCAGCAAAATCGATTTCATGGCTTGCTTCGTGTATGACTGACCATTGTTCGGTTATGCACAGGATGTCGATCCTTCCTAAAATTAAGGAAGCCTATGGTTCCTATTGGGATGAAGATCCGCAATTCTACCGGTTGGGAGATGCGAGATTTTTTTGGAGAATTAATCATTATTGGCCATTTTATCCTCTAAATGAAATCCTCGATTTTAACTATATAACCCCCAAATCCATCCATGCTCAATTATTTAGTGATACTCCGAATAAATTTTCAGAATTGCTTCCAGATCAAAGAACATGTAAAGAGCTGAGAGAATCAATTAGGGCCTTAAGGAAGGGGAAGGGAGTATGAGTACCTATTTAACGAATTATTGGTCGCTCTATCGAGATTTTGTGGAAACATTTAATCAGCTTTCATTTCGAAAGATCCCCATCGTTTTGCTGACGAACTTTTATCAACAAATCAATGAGGAACTAAAAACGAAGATGGAAAAAGAGGAATTTCAGGCTGGTTTAAGATTTCCCGTTATGGAACAGAGAAGGATACAGCCTTATTTTGAAGAGATACTCGGAGAAGGCAGCTTTCGACGATTGGCAGGCGGAAAGACATTAATTGTCTCAGATTACACGCGCATTCCTGAACAAACTTACTCCCAAGTGTTTGACTCTAAGGAAACGATGATTCTTACACGCTCGAAAAAAACAGAAATATATGGAATTCCAACCGTCTGCATGAGAATTTATGAAGAAAATGATGAGCAGGCTGTTATTGAATTAACGACACAGGCCACGGCTATTTTTGAACAATTCAAAACGCATGTTGCATTTGGTAATGAGGTGTTCCAACAGACTTTTTTAAAACGAATTCCGCTCATCGTAAAAGCCATCTGTTCAGCAATTAATCTATTTGACCACGTGAAAATATCCGCTGTAATTGTAGGGACGACTGAAGATATGTTGAGTAGAGCGCTCTCAATCGTCGGTTCTATGCGGGGGATTAAGAGCATTTGCTTGCAGCACGGTATCCTAATGGGGGAAGAAGCATTTATGCCAGTCTTTACAACCCTTGTAGGAGTTTACGGGGAATATGAACGGAAATGGTATGAACAAAGAGGAGTATCCATTGAACGAATAGCTCAAATCGGTCATCCGAAATTTGATGAAATCTTTACTCACTCTCCATCTGACAAAGCAACATTTTTTGAAAAAATTGGTCTTGATCCGGATAAGTTGACCTTATTAGTGATTACTGGACCAAATCTTGATCAAGTCAAATTTGAAGAACTAATTAAAAACATCGCTGGACATTCATTTCAGCTGCTGATAAAGCCTCATCCATGGGAGATGGGGAAAGGGAAGTATCAAACGTATCTAAACCTAGAGCAAACGAACAAAGCCATTAAAGTTTATACATCAAGAGAAAATAATTTATATGATCTGCTTTCTCATGTTGATGGGGTGGTTTCATCATTATCCACGGTGGCCCTAGAAAGTATCTTATTTAATGTACCCGTGTTCCTGTTTAATTTTTTATTCAGCAATCGGACCTACGACTATTTTGATTCGTTCGGAGCATATATCCAAGATGACCCGGACGTACTTAGCGACATCCTGAATCAGTATTATCTCTCCAGTGAAGAAAGGGAAAAATATCAAGAAGCACGAGAACGGTATGTAACAGATTCTAAAAATGATGGATTATCCGGTCAAAGACTAGTGAACTTAATGAAGTAAAATACTTAGGCTGCCGAGAAACTCTCGACAGTCTTTTAATACTGTTCAACTGCTCACCATTGATGATTGTTCAATAACACAAAACGTCCTTTGCACTGAAAAAGGCTTGTTCTGCACACACCACGACAATTGGTCTTTGAAAATAGGATAACTTCTTCTATATGATCTCTCTATTTTTTCAATAAACCTGTTCGCTCAAAAACGTCATTTGCTCAGAAATTAGCGTGTTCTGCACACCTCAACCATTGGTCTTTGAAAATGGGGTAACTTTTCTCTTCATTTCAATAGTTTCATTAACCAATCCCGCACAAAAAGGCCTGAAACACATGGTTAGATGAGCTTCAAGCACACAAAAGTCTCGCTGTTCCAAACAATGATCGAAATTGGTTATACCGGAAAAGCTGTGGCGACAAAGGAAATGGGTCCGTTGATTTCCGCTGTTGATCCTAGAGAGGATAGAGGGTCCACTTGTCCAGTTAGTTCGTAGGTGACAGGACCTAATCCAGCACTTGCATCAATATGGAAAACTGATTTTGAAAATAGTGATTGTTCACCATTTTCAAGGCTGATTCCATCACGACTCTCCCAAATGACAGGTCCATTTACTCCGCGGCGTATACGCCAGATGAAGACAAGTTCAGGTAAATTCGGCGAAATCATATTGATAGAAAAGAAGGTTGGAGAGCTCCACCCGATTGCCCCTTTTAATTCGACCACAGCTGCTTGGGTGAGTGTGATTGATAGATTAGTAATTGGGGTTTCGGAATTTGTCACTGTAAATAAACCTGGGGAAGGAACAAAGATACTGGAAGGTTGAGAAAATGAATAATTGACGACTCCGGGTGCACCGGTCGGTCCAGCAGGTCCAGTTGGACCCTGCTCTCCAGCAGGTGCATTTACAGTTACATTCACATTTTGCTCTACATCACATTTGCATTCTTTATCGTTTTTGTAAGATCCCATAATCAAAGCCTCCTCATTTTTAAACTTACTATATTCTATGATGCCAAACGTAAATGGCTTGGACATTTTTATCTTTTTTGGAGGGAGCAAGAAAAAACCCCACTTTGTGAAGTGGGGTTTAAGCATTACTTATCGGGTTTTGAATCAACATGTTCGATGTCTTTTTGTAAAAGAAAATAAGCCAATACGCCAGATAATACTGATCCGCCAGCGGCAATTAATATACGCCATTGAAGGTGTACCGCTGAGTGATCCTTTTGAAGGATCCAGATTGCTAAGACTGCAACAACAATCATAACAATGGAAATAGTTTTGAAACGATTCATGACGGCCTCCCATGTTTATGTACTTTCATTATCTTATCATATTGCATGAAAATATAAATGCTATTGTGTGATTGGAGAGAATATAATCAAACAGTAAATGATTTGATTTGATATTTTCTTAATCGATATTGGAGACTTTGTCTGCTTATTTGTAATGCTTTAGCAGCTTGAGAGACATTGAATTGATACCGCTTTAGTACATTTTCCAAATATAATTTTTCAGTGGTTGAGAGATAGTCTTCAAGTGAAAGTAAGGATTCAGAAACTTCTTCATGTTGATTGGTTTTAACAGGAACTTTCTTTTTAGAAAAAGTAGGCAGATGTGAGGTTTGAATAGTTTTATCAGTGGATTCTAATAAATTCATCGCGCCCTCAATAATGTGTTCAAGCTCTCTTACATTTCCCGGCCATTCGTAATCATAAAAAAGAGAGTAAGCTTCCTCACTAATATCCTCAATATTCAACTCAAATAAATCATTAAATTTTCTGATAAATGATTGAGCCAGCAGATGGATATCTTGTTTTCGTTCCCGCAGCGGCGGGATAAACAACGTGACCACACTTAGCCGGTAGTAAAGATCTTTTCGTAAATGACCGTTTGCAATGGCGTCTATTGGCTCTTCGTTGATCGTCGCGATAATCCGAACATCGATGTCTATATCCTTCGTATCACCTACTCTACGGATGGTGCGTTCTTGAATAGTACGCAGCAGCTTTGCCTGTAATTGAGGATTCAGTGAGTTAATTTCATCTAGAAGAATGGTTCCGCCATGTGCTTGTTCAAATAATCCCGGACGTTCAATGGATCCAGTAAAAGCCCCTTTCTTCGTACCGAAAAGAATGCCTTCGATTAAACTATCAGGAAGAGCAGCACAGTTCTGACTGATAAACGGCATAGTCGATCGATTACTGCCATTATGAATACTTTGTGCAAATAATTCTTTTCCTGTCCCTGTTTCTCCAACGATGAGGATAGATGAGGCGGTTCTAGTTGAACGTTTACTTTTTTCAATGACAGCTAAGAAATTCTCACTTTCTCCAATAATACTTTCAAAGGTATATTTGGTTTCGCCTTTATTTAATATATTATCTTTGATTAATCGTTCAAGACTGCTGATGTCCTTAGCCGCTTCTATTGCCCCAATCACTTTTTGGGATTGATTGAAGATTGGAATTGTATTATTTATGGTGGTGATTTCTTGACCACGATTATTAAAGTAGGTTTGTTTAGAGTTTTTGGTTTCTTGACCATGATGGAGAGCACGAATTAAGGTGCTTTCTGTTTCTTCGTGAAACTTGAAAACTTCTGGGATTTCTTTCATTAATACATCTTCTGCTGACATGCCTTCTATTTCACTCATTTTCTTATTGTAAACAATGGTTAGTCCATTTTGATCTATTATATGTATGCCAATATCAATAACATCTGTTAGTGAATATAAGATAGAATGAAAATCTTCATTATCTAAAAACATCGAATCCCCCATTCTTATTAATATTTATAGTGTAAATCAATAAAAATATTGGTGCAATGATTCTTTGCACCTGTGATCCGATTTTTGCACCCATAATGCAAAACCTCTTTGCAGGGAGGGTGATTACTTCATTGTTTAAAGTGTTTTATGTTGGCACAAATCTTGCAGTATTAATAATGAAAGAAGCAGGATGGAGGGATTTAGCATGAGAACGAGAACAGAAAAAGTAATCGAGCAAACAGAGCAATACGGTGCGAATAACTATAATCCGCTCCCAATCGTTATTACAAGGGCCGAAGGAGTATGGGTGGAAGATCCTGATGGAAATAAGTATATGGATATGCTAAGTGCTTATTCAGCTGTGAATCAAGGACATAGACATCCGAAAATTATCGAAGCTTTAAAAAATCAAGCAGAACGTGTTACATTGACTTCTCGTGCGTTTCATAATGATCAGCTTGGTCCATGGTATCAAAAAATTGCCCGACTGACACAAAAAGACATGGCGCTGCCAATGAATACGGGTGCTGAAGCAGTTGAAACAGCGATCAAGGCTGTTAGACGGTGGGGCTATGATGTGAAAGGGATTCCTGATAATCAAGCGGAGATTATTGCTTGTACAGGTAATTTCCATGGCCGGACAATGGCAGCTGTGTCACTGTCTTCGGATGAAGAATATCAAAGAGGATTTGGTCCAATGTTACCAGGAATCAAGCTGATTCCATATGGCGATTTGGAAGCATTGAAAGAAGCAATTACGCCTCAAACGGCAGGATTTTTAATAGAACCGATCCAAGGGGAAGCAGGGATTATTATACCTCCTCAAGGATTTTTAAAAGCAGCCTTTGAATTGTGCAAAGAAAACAACGTTCTCTTCGTTGCCGACGAAATCCAATCAGGACTTGGACGTTCAGGGAAAACATTTGCTTCAGACTGGGATGAAGTAACTCCAGATATGTATATATTAGGGAAAGCGCTCGGTGGTGGAGTATTCCCCATTTCGTGTGTTGCTGCAAATCGTGAAATTCTTGGCGTGTTTAATCCTGGTTCTCATGGTTCGACATTCGGTGGTAATCCATTAGCCTGCGCTGTTTCCATAGCTTCTCTTGAAGTACTTGAAGAAGAAAAGCTTGCCGAACGTTCATTAGAACTTGGAGAATATTTTATGGGACGTTTACAGGAAATTAAGAGTCCTAAGATCAAAGAAATTCGGGGCAGAGGCTTATTCATCGGAGTAGAATTAACTGAAGAAGCAAGACCTTATTGTGAACGATTAAAAGAATTACATGTACTCTGTAAAGAAACGCATGAAACAGTGATTCGTTTTGCTCCACCGCTAACCATAACAAAAAAAGAGCTGGACTTTGCTATTGATCAAATTAACCATATATTCAACGTTTAATTATTTGAAGGAGGTTAACTCACGCAGAGTTATCCTCTTTATTTTTGGAGTCCAACTCATGAAATAGAATAAATTCTTGGCCTTTTATCATACTAACAGTTGTCATGTTAATTAGATATGAGGAGGAATACCAATGGAGCAAAATCAACAAGAACAAATTCATCAAAATATGCAAACAGGTGCTGTGCCCCCGCAAATGAACCATGGGGGCCATGAGTTATTTGATGTACATGAAGTCCTAACTGGGACAATCAATACATTAAACTTATATACCTTGTTACGCCAACATATTAAAGATCCAGAGTTAAAGGACATTCTAGATCGTCAGTATCAGTTTATTCAAGAGGAATATAACATATCTGTAGAGTGCTTTAAGACAGGAATGGATCCATCTAAACCGACACAAAGTTATAAAATGAAACAAGGCAATGATTTTATATATGGACTTAAGCCGTCACAGCCAAAGAAACCGATACAATCAGTGTCTGACATTACTGATGAATGTATTTCGAGTCTTATGCTAGGAGAAGTAAAAGCAGGGGCATCTTTGAAAGCTATGTCAACATTGGAACTTACCAATCCAGTGGTTCGCCGCGTTTTTGCTGATTCTGTTCCAAACTGCATAGAGATGGCTTATGAGATATCACTATATCAAAACAAACATCATTATTATCAAGTTCCACAGCTTGCCCCTGCGGATATTCAACAAATGGTAAATGGATTTGCACCAGCACAGTCTCAGCCGCCAATGCCTCATTAATCCTACGAAAAGAAAACAGAGTGGTTTAACAGTCCATAGGGATTGTTAAACCATAAGATAATCTTTTTTAATGCTACAAAAAAGCTCTTAAAGGCTGTTCCTTCATATTATAATTAAATGTAAGCGCATTCATTAACTTAATGAAAATACATAAAAAAACTATACGTTCAATATAATCAATTTATAAACTATAGCTAAAGGGGGAGACTTTATGAAGGATTATATATTTATACTTGATTACGACATCGAACCACAGGAGATTATTATAGAAGCCACTGGAATGATGGATGCCATAAGAAAGGTCAAAGATTTTCAAAGGCAAAAGAAATTAGGGAACCAAGCAAAGATTTTATTTAAAGGAATCGTTTATTAGAAATCATGATTAAAGGGGAATAGGTATGTCACAAGCAGCAAAATAAACAAGGTTGATTCCAAGTGGGAATCAGCCTTGTTTATTTTGCTGAAAAAAGTAATGAACTATTGCATAATAAAAGATGATAATAATTAGACGCTCGAGGGAGGGAAAAAGCAATGAGTTTGACAGTAGTAAAAGGTCAAAAAATGGATCTGACTAAAAATAAATCAGATATAGAATTAGTAGACGTGAAAATGAATTGGCATGTAGGAAAAGATATGGAGATTGATGCATCTGCTTTTATGATTGGTGAAAAGGGGGAAGTTGTCAGGGAAGAAGACTTTGTGTTTTATGGACAACCTGTCTCTAGCTGCGGTTCGGTGCGATTAGAGCAATTAGAGAAGCCGCATTTTGTCATTAACCTAACTCAAGTGCCCCTTGATGTTCAAAAGATTGTCTTTACGCTGACCATTGATCACCCTGAAGCAACAGGGAATATATTTGCTAATGTATCAGAGATTGAGCTGCAGGTTATAAATGATAAAACAAAGGAAGTATTAACGACTTTTCCAGTCACGTACTCCTTTACTAATGAAAATGCTATTGTTCTCGGTACTTTGTATCGTCATGCGGGAGAATGGAAGTACGAGGCAGTAGGGGCAGGTTATTTTGGCGGGTTAGCAGATCTTTGTACAGAATATGGCGTTGAGGTTAGCGAGCCGTCCTCAACAGAACCAGTTAAGGTGGATAGTCTTCCACAGCAAATGAGTACCGTTTCTCTATTAAAAAAGAAAGTTCAAATTGTGCTTGAGAAAAAGCAAATACAACATGTTACAGCCAAAGTAGGTTTGGTTTTAGATATTAGCGGTTCGATGAGAAAGCTTTATAATGATGGCACAGTCCAAAAAGTTGTTGACCGAATTTTAGCAGTTGCTAGTCAATTTGATGATGACGGGGCGTTGGACGTTTGGATTTATGACAATGAATTTACTCGTTTGCCTCAAGTAACGGAAAAAGACTTTGCAGGTTATGTGAATGAACAGATTTTGACAAACGATACAATTCATAAATTCGGAAGAAATGATGAACCAAAAGTTATGAAAGACGTTTTGCAAAAATATCTAAAAGAAGAGCCAAGTGAGCTGCCCGTTTTCCTAGTATTTATCAATGATGGAGGCTGTAAATCAGGCATTAAAAAGTTCATTGTAGGATCTTCGGACAAGCCAATTTTTTGGCAGTTTGTTGGCGTTGGTGATGCTAATTTTGATGTTTTAAGAAAATTAGATACAATGGATGGCAGAATGATCGATAATGCCAATTTCTTTCACTTTATGAACATTGAAACAGTATCAGATGAAGAACTATACGACCAGCTATTAAACGAATTCCCAATGTGGTTAAGAGAGGCCAAACAAAAAAGTATCGTAAAATGAGTGGATGCAAAAACGGGGAATGAACAAAAGTTCATTCCCCGTTTAATCGTCATTCTGTTTACTTTTTCATGGATTCATAATGATGGACGACGGTTCTTGTTATTTCATTATTTTCGTCTAAGTTACTAATTTCTTTTAAAGCATGGAATACGCCATGTTCTTGGATCATCGCTTGAATGGTTACTGCTTCAGGGTCATCTTGACAATCAAAGTGCAGGGCTGCTGCCATTGCTTTGGCAAGGTAGTCAAAGCTGAGGCCGGCTTTTTGAGCTTGTACTGCTGGTCGTACTAGTCTATCTTCTGGACCAAGCTTACGTATAGGTGAGCGGCCTACTCTTGTTACTCCATCGTTTAAATAGGGGTTCTTAAAGCGTTGAATAATTTTATTAATGTACTTTTCATGTTCGTCTGGATTCAAATTATACTGCTTAATTAAATAGGCTCCCGTTTCATTCAATGTTGCCTTAACTTGTTGCAGGACTTCAGGATCTGCTAATGTTTCATCAATTGTTGATTTATTTGCTAGATAACCGAGATAGGCTATAACAGCATGTCCAGTATTAACCGTAAACAGTTTTCTTTCAATAAAAGGCGCTAACTCCTCTACAATGGTCATGCCTTCAACATGAGGAATGGTTTCTTTTGTTTCGACCACCCATTCATAATAGGATTCAACAAGAACATCAAGAGATCCTTTTGTATTTTGAATGGGAACAATCCGGTCTACTGCTGAATTAAAGAAGAATACTTTATCTTGCATGGCTGTTTTTGTTTCTTCCTCCAGGTAGTCTAAGATGAATTTTTTCAATATGTCCGTAGATGAAATCTGGTTTTCACAAGCAATAATATATATTTTTTCGTCAGATGCCTTAACTCTTTCTGCTATTCCTTTAGCAATTAATGGAGCAATATGCGGCAGGATGTTAGGTCCGATAGCAGTGGTAAGGTATGTTGCAGTTTTTATTGCTTCGATTACCTCCGATTCTTGTGTCATATTATTAAGACCAGAGACATGATCAATTTTGGTAACTTCTCCTTGCTCTGTTGCCAGCTTTACAAGATAGGTTTTTTCTTCGTTTAATTGATTAATTATTTCATCAGCAATATCTACAAAAGTTACATGATAACCTGACTGGGAAAATAGTGCTCCGATAAATCCTCTTCCAATATTACCTGCACCAAAGTGAACGACTTTTTTCATTTGTATCAGTCCTTTATTAGATTATTGTGAAGATACTCTAAGAAAATGGCTTCCAATTTAGAACGAATCATATCCTCATTGGAAGATGAAAATGCTAGTATGGCTTCATCGTTTTCAATTAAACTAGTGCTTATCAAACTAAGTATTTCCTGCTCCCTGACACTCATAATTCTAGGAGCTGCCAAGATCATCAAATTTTTAATGGGTAAGTCTTTTCCATCCATTCCCTTAACTATGCATGGGGTGTTCAAGTGGGTAATCTGGAATATCAATTCATGAACATTTTCATGACGACAGTGGAAAAGGGCCATGCTTGTTCGTGGAATTCCGAGCCCGCCTAACTTCTCCCGCTCCATAATTTCATGCCAAACTGCTTCAGGCTGGGATAAAAGACGGTTTTTCTCAGCTGTATGAATCATCTCCATAATCACCTGCTGATAAGGTTCATTCTTCTTTTGAAAAACACAGAAGTTTTTGAGAATGGTTTCTATACTTGATTGTACCTCTTTAATTTCTTTTAAAACGTCGGTGATTGACTGAGTACGTATACGCGAATTAGTTTTTTCTTTCCCATTTACCATTAAATGATATTTATTTTTTGTAAGAGTTTGTAGATTTTTTTGCAAGAAGGTCCTTATTGTTTTTATTTCTTCACTACTCAACAGGGGGCTTACCAGAAGATAATCTACATCCATAAATGGAAGTCTTACAGTAGATATAATGACATCATATTGGCTTAGGGTTACTTGATTTAGATCTTTAATAGATTTAATTTCGACCGTATCTATTTCGATAATTTCTTTTTTTATCCTGCTAGCCAGCATTTTAGACGTTCCAATTCCAGTAGGACAGACCACGAGGGATTTAATCGACATGGCCTCTTCACTTAACAGTAAAGCTGAACCAAAATGCAGAACAATGAAGGCGACTTCATTTTCGGGGAATTCCAAATTAGTGAATTCATTCTCCAAACTGTCCTTTACGGCCATGAACAATACGGGATACTTTTTTTTGATATCATCTGTTAAAGGATTAAACAAATCCATCTTTTGCTGAATCCGAAAAAGAGAGGGTTCCATATGAGCAAGGAGTCCTTGAAAAAGCGAAAAGTCACTTGTTAAATCAATATTAAGCTGTGCCGATATATTTCGAATGACATTTTTAATATGGGATCCGAGTAATACACTATCATCATGAATAGCTTCTGCTGTATGAATTTTAGATCCCTTTAAGGTAACAGCTAATAAATAAATGTCCTTGGGTGTAAACACGATAGAATATTTTTCCCCGAGTTTTTCACATAACTGTTCCATAATGCTATATTCTCCTGGTATATCATAGGGAGGTTGTTCCTCATCATCTTTTAAAAGAAAACCAAGCTTTATTCTTTGCATGGAAATACAAATCGTTACAATGAGCGCAACATAGTCACTATCGGTTAGTTTTGATGGACCTTTATAGATGATTTCATTAACTAAACGCTCAGTTATCAGCAGAAAATCTGGTGAAAAATACCCTAAGATTTTATCTTGAAAAACTTCACTTTTTTCTAATAGAAATAAAGCTTCAATCAGTTCTTCATTGAAATGTAATAAAAAATAGCCGGCAAGTGCTTTTCTTTTGTTTTTTTCAGTACCTTCTAAACTAATGCCCACACCACGTTTTCTTGAAAGAACGACTTGGTAATTCTTCATCCATTCTGTCAATTCGTCCAAATAGGATGTCAAGGTGGTAATACTGACATTCAGTTGGTTCGCTAAGACCTGAATCTTAAAGGAATCTCCTTCGTGCAAAAGAATAAGAAGGAGGGCAAGCCTTCTTTCTTTTGGAGTTTGATCAACAGGTGTAATT
The DNA here is from genome assembly GCF_000305495.1 of Peribacillus psychrosaccharolyticus ATCC 23296. Classification (GTDB taxonomy): domain Bacteria; phylum Bacillota; class Bacilli; order Bacillales; family DSM-1321; genus Peribacillus; species Peribacillus psychrosaccharolyticus. The sequence goes on from NZ_AJTN02000263.1 coordinate 20,735, forward strand.
TCTGTCAGTTTCTGGACAAGACGAAAAATCATCTCGTTCTTTCCTTCGATAAGGAGTCCTTCGTCAGTTGTACGAATTAACCGAAGCTGGAAGTGATTCAGAATCTTTTCTATTGCCTTTAAATCCCGCTGAATCGTTCTAACGCTTACATTTAAAAAATTTGCAGTTGAAAAGGCTGTATGTTTGCCGGACGTTCTAATGATTAATTCAATAATTGCTTTTTCCCTCGAGGAAATAAACATGTTATCAACTCATTTCCTGTGACATATAGAGAATGTCAAAATAAACAGGGAAATGAATAGAAAGCATGATGCAGCTTTCTATCCATTTCAATAAATTTATTGATTAGTTTTCATCTAGAATATTCTTTATTTCTTTAGCTGATGTTGCTTGAACCATTTTTTCAATGTTCTCCATGTCTGAACATGTCACTGCAATGCCAGAGAGAATTTCTAAATGGGTACCATCTTTTCCTGCTATTCCGAAAATCAACCGAACTTTCTCTCCATTAAAGTCTACACCATTAGGAACTTGAAGAACAGTAAAGCCAGACTTTAGAACAGCCTTTTTCGCTTCTTCAGTTCCATGGGGGATCGCTACATCATTTCCCATATAAGTAGACGTGATTTTATCTCGTTCAATCATGGCTTCAACATAGCTTTCGGCCACATATCCTCCATTAACTAATGCTCTGCCGGCAAAGCGGATTGCTTCTTCTTTGTCTGCAAATTCCATGTTAAGGAATATATTATTCTCCAGTAATAAGGTATCATCACTTGTGTTCTGCACATTGGCTGCTGCAAGTTCTTCATGGTCCTTTTCAGTTACATGACCATGTAACTGGCTGATTAATTTATCATACTCAGGACTGGAAAGGAAATTATCAACTGAAATATGGTAAGCAGACGGTACCTTGTTTTTTGCTCTTGGTGTTAATTCATCTTGAGTGATTACAATTTCTGCATCAGTCGTAAGATTACTAATAGCTGTATTAGTTACGTTTACATGTAATCCTGCTTCTTTGACTTTCTTTCGTAAGAGAGAGGCTCCCATAGCGCTTGAACCCATTCCAGCATCACAAGCAAAAACGATTTTACTAACATTCTGCGGGAAACCTTGTGATTGTGTAAACATACCTGTTACCGAACTTTTTTCCCTTTCATTTCTTGCATTTTATTCGCAGCATCATCGATATCTTCATCTGGTTGTTTACCCGTTTTTAAGACGAACATAGCAACTATAAATGAAACAGCAGCAGCAACGAATACTCCAGCAAAGTTTGCAAGATATGTGCCGGCATCATGTGGAGTAACAGCAGCAATCGCAAGAATACTTCCTGGTGATGACGGTGCAAATAAACCGCCGCCTAAAAGTAACATCGTGAACACACCGCTCATCCCGCCTAAAATGACTGCGAGGAAAAGAATAGGACGCATTAAGATGTATGGGAAGTAGATTTCGTGAATACCGCCTAAAAACTGAATGATTGCCGCTCCAGGAGCAGTTCTTTTGGCTGTTCCTTTTCCAAAAATAGAAAATGCCAGCAAGACACCCAGCCCAGGTCCTGGATTGGCTTCAAGCAGGAAGAGAATGGATTTCCCTGCTTCATGGGCTTGTTCAGTTCCAATTGGAGAAAGAATCCCGTGATTAATAGCATTGTTAAGGAATAAAATTTTCCCAGGCTCTATGAGAATACTAGTTAAAGGTAATAGTTTCATTGCAACAAGCCACTCAACGCCGTTTTCAAGCCAGCCAGTGAAAATGGCAACGGCAGGGCCGACGATTAGGAATGATAGGATAGATAAGATTCCGCCAAGAATACCAGCTGAGAAATTATTAACCAACATTTCAAAACCGGTTTTAACTTTTCCTTCGATTGCCTGATCGAATTTCTTGATTAAGTAACCACCGAGTGGTCCCATAATCATGGCTCCGAGGAACATTGGAATGTCAGCTCCAACAACTACCCCCATTGTGGCAATAGCTCCAACTACCCCGCCTCGGTGTTCATGCATCAGCTTACCACCTGTATATCCAATTAAGATTGGAAGTAAGAAGCTGACCATCGGACTGACTAATTTATTTAGTTCTTCATTTGGAATAAAGCCGCTTGGTATAAATAGGGCCGTTATAAGCCCCCATGCAATAAATGCGGCAATATTGGGCATAACCATCGAACTTAAAAAATTACCGAATTTCTGCACAGCTAATTTTGATTTAGATTGAGCCATACAAATTCCCCCTTCATCATTTATATCTTTATAATAGTTCACGAAAGTTTCACTAACAACAGGTAAGAAAGCTAACTTTGGCGTATTGATTAATGACAGACCTTGTGCTAGTTAGCCGAAGTTTAATGATTACTTTTTTTAGATACCTTAGAGGGGTAGAATAATATTCAATTTTAATATAAAACATGTTCTGACCGTTAAAAAGCAATGTATCGACCAAGATAAAAAAGGTGATAAGGAAAATCTTATCACCTTTGGTTATGCTATTGTTTACTTAATTCCACATTCTAAACTCACACATATTTGAGCCGCTAAAAGATATTTGTTTGTGACTGAATTTACAATTTTTTCTACAATTGTTACGACACTTATTGCAAGAGCAACGACGATTATTCGAACAGCAACGGCAACGATTGTTAGAGCTGCGACGATTATTCGAACAACGACGGCTACGATTGTTAGAGTTGCGTCGATCATTCGAACAGCAACGGCGACGATTGTTAGAGCTGCGTCGATCATTCGAACAACGACGGCGGTTATTGTTAGAGCTGCGTCGATCATTCGAACAGCAACGGCGACGATTGTTAGAGCTGCGTCGATCATTCGAACAACGACGGCGGTTATTGTTAGAGCTGCGACGTCGATTACTGCATGTATCTTTTCTAGAACAGGAGCTTGATTCTGGACTCTCGAACATAAAGTCGCTTCCCCCGATACGATTTGCCCTTTCTACTGCTCTTTGTATATCATCATTGAAGAAATTCGACATACTGTTAGCCTCCATTTCATAGTTATAAAAAGGAATGAAATGTACTGTAGCGTGTACACAACTTATCCTTCTATAATCTATGTAGCTAGTACAAAATTTGTAAACTGCAAACACCCAGTGATCAAAAAAATTCTGAAAGACGATTTAGAGGGAAACAGGAAGGCGAGGGTTTGAGGTGGAACATACTAAAAAACTTACTGAATATCAGCTATTTATTCATCCCATAGATTTTACTGAACTAAGAAGGGATATTTGGATTGACGAGCCGATTCCAGCTAAGCTGACTGTAAACAAAAAAAGGTATAACATCGATTTAGCCTACCGAGGTTCTCATATTCGGGAATTTGAAAAAAAATCCTACCATATAATCTTTCGAAAGCCAGGGATGTATCGGAACGCAAAAGAATGGCATTTAAACGCTGAATTTATGGATCCATCATTAATAAGAAATAAATTATCTTTAGACTTTTTTAAAGATATTGGCTCCTTAGCACCAACATCACGATTTGTTAATCTAAAAATAAATGGGAAAAACGAAGGAGTTTATTTAGAACTAGAATCAGTGGATGAATACTTTTTAGAAAATCAAAAACTACCTAAAGGGTCTATATTTTATGCAGTAGATGGTGATGCCAATTTTTCATTAATGAGTGAACTTGACCAAGATGTAAAGAAATCACTCGAACTTGGGTATGAGAGAAAGTGTGGAAAAATTGAAGATGAGCATGCATTGCATGAATTCATTATAAAAGTAAATACAATTTCTAGATTGAACTTTGAAAAGGAAATTGTTAGATATTTAAACGTTGAAAAATATATAGCCTGGCTTGCCGGAGTGGTTTTCACCCAAAATTATGACGGGTTTGTACATAATTATGCGCTATATAGAAACGGAGAGTCTGGTCTTTTTGAGATTATTCCCTGGGACTATGATGCGACTTGGGGAAGGGATATCCATGGAGAATTAATGGCTGAAGATTATTTGAGAATAGAAGGTTTTAATACACTGACCGCACGAATTCTTAATGTGAAAACATTTCGTCATCAATATCAAAAGCGGTTAGAGAATATATTACAACACCAATTCACTGTAGAATATATGAAGCCTAAAATTCGAACATTAATGGAAGTAATCAGGCCATATATTTCAAAAGATCGTTATGTAAATAAAAATATTCATTTGTTTGATAAAGAGGAAGAAATGATCTGTGGATACATTGAAGCACGAACAAGGTATCTTAAAAATAATATAAATATATTAAATTAATCGGATAGAGAGCGGGGTTTTTGTTAGAAATGTATTCAGAATCCCGCTAAATGTTTCAATTATATACAGGAATTCATAAAATGTTCACAAAAAACATGTAAACGTTTTCAATATTATTGTATAATAAATGAAGAAGTACTAAAGCTAATCTATATAAAATGTAAACGTAATCATTTAACCAATCGATTTTCCTATATATGATATCAATACGTAAGAGGAGGTGACATCATGAGAGACTATGTTTTTATTCTCGATAATGAAAAAG
>NZ_AJTN02000262.1 GCF_000305495.1 Peribacillus psychrosaccharolyticus ATCC 23296
CTTCCTCCTAGGCAGGGCTTGTAAAAATCATCCTATTGAGGAGTGCGGCGTGTTTTTCCTTGTGGTACACTTAGACATGGATTCTTACATAAGGAGCTGCAGGCATGAAAAAGCGATTTGGAATTGATATTGATGGCACGATTACGCGGCCAGATACGATGGTACCTTATCTTAATAAAGCATTTAATCTGGCGTTAACATATGAAGAAATTAATACATATGATTTAAATCCGTTTGTGGATGTTTCTCCCTCGGAGTTTGCTGCTTGGTTTCATGATTCGGAACCGATGATTTATTCGGAATCTTTGTTGGTGGATGGTGCAAGGGAATGTTTGGAGAGATTTGAGCAGTATGCAGATCTTTATTTTATCAGCGCCCGCAGGAAAGAACTGATGGATGTCACCGAAACATGGTTTTCCACGAATGAACTACGCTATCACCAAATCGATTTAATTGGGTCGCACAACAAGATTGAAATGGCTAAGAAGCTCAATATTGATTTGTTCTTTGAGGATAAGCATGACAATGCTGTAACGATTTCCGAGGAATGTCAGATCCCCGTGATTTTATTTAATACCCCTTATAATCTAGGTCCTGTCCCAGAGCAAGTTATCCGCGTCAACCATTGGTTCGAAGCCCGTAAATGGGTAGAGAACTGGCTGAAGGAAACAAAAATGCCTGAATGAACAAGTCATTCAGGCATTTTTTTAATTTTTTACTAGTACGCTGCATTGTGGACAGCGGCCGTATATTTCAAACTTATGTCCGGAAACCTCATAATCCTGAAGATTTTCCTTAAGCCCATTCATCGGGCACACTTCAATTTCTTTTGTTTTCCCGCATTCCATGCAGATAAAGTGATGATGGTGATCCTTATGTCCGCAGGTAAAACGGAAGTGCTTTTCTCCGGCCAAGTCCGTCATTTCAAAAATACCTAGGTCCACGAACAATGATAAATTTCGATAAATTGTATCAAAACTTAATCCCGGATAGTTTTCCTTCATTTTCTCAAGCACATCTTTTGCCGTTAAGTATTTATCGCTTGCCGAAAAAAATTCTAACATCTCTTCTCGCTTACCAGTATGCTTGTAGCCTTCTTCTTTCAATACTTCCATAGCTCTAGAAACATTCATATGCTCACCTCATTATGCAAACCGAGTTTTATATTTATCGAACAAAATCGAAGCAATCAGTATTAAGACAGCGATGAGCACAATCGTTCCGCCCGGCGCCAAATCTAGATAATAGGATAAAACCAAACCGCCTATAACGGAGACTTCTCCAAAGACGACAGAGTACGTAATCATTTGCTTAAATCCTTTTGCAAAACGGAGACTTGCTGCAACAGGAATGGTCATTAGAGACGATACCAGAAGAACGCCTACAATCCTCATGGATGCAGCAATGACCAATGCGACCATAACGATAAAGACAAAATGAATGGCTTTAACAGGTAATCCTGAAGCTTTAGCATGTTCTTCATCAAATGATAATAAGAAGAGTTCTTTATATAAGAAAAAGAAAATAATGACTACACTAAGTGCAACCCCTACAATTAACCATAAATCAGTGCGGCTTACCGCACTAACACTTCCAAATAAATAACCAAAAAGATCGGCATTAAAACCATCAGCAATAGAAATAAAGATAGCGGTCAGTCCAATTCCGCCCGATAAAATAATAGGAATGGCAAGTTCCTGATAATTTTTATAAACACTTCTCAATTTTTCAATAAAAAGCGAACCACCAACGGAGAAACCCATCCCTAGATAAAGTGGATTTAAGCCCGCTAAAGAGACAAAGCTTTTTTCCAACAGGAGGCTGAATGCAATCCCCGCCAGGGCAACATGGCTCAATGCATCGGCAATCATCGACATGCGCCGCACGACAACAAACACACCAATCATAGGAGCCAATGCCCCGATGATAATCCCCGTAAGGAATGCATTTTGCAAAAATTCATAGTCCAGTATAGCCGAAATCATTGATTGCCTCCACCTTATTCATGATTATGACTGAGGAGCTTTATATCATGGCCATATACCTCTGATAACTCCTCTTCAGTCAATTGATTATATTCATGCGCATCTCCATGGAAATGCAGATTTTTATTTAAACAAGCGACGTGTGTCACCTTGTCCGACACCGTACTAACATCATGAGTCACTAAAATCAGGGTAATTCCTAATTGTTTGTTCATCATTTCAAGCATTTCATAAAATTGATGCACATTCTTTGAATCAACACCAACCGTTGGTTCGTCCAGAATCATCAAGACCGGTTCACTCACTAATGAACGAGCAATGAAAACCCGCTGCTGTTGACCACCAGAAAGCTCTCCAATGCTTCGATGCTGGAAGTTCAGCATATCGACAGCTTCAAGTGCTTTTTTCACTTTTTGTTTATGTTCTTTCGTGACGAATTTAAATAAGCCGATTTTTTTCGTTAATCCGCTCTCCACAACCTCAAAAACAGTGGCTGGAAAACCAGTATTAAAGGAATTCGCTTTCTGTGAGACAAAGCCGACTTTTTGCCAGTCTTTAAAAGACTGGATGCTTTCACCAAATAAAGTGATACTCCCTTTTTGCAGCTTATTTAAACCCAGAAACAATTTAAGCAACGTTGACTTCCCTGATCCGTTCGGTCCAACAATCGCTAAAAAAGCACCCTTTGGAACATCCAGGGTAATATTCTCAAGAACTAAATCCTTGGCATATTTAAAAGAAAGATTCTTAGCCTGTACAATTGGCTCATTACTATTATTATTCAGATTGATCACCTTTTTTTAAGAATCATTACGATTTACTAAAATAGTATAACGGAAGCAGATGTCGTTGTAAAGGCAGTTGAACTGTCAGCAGGAAAAGAATCCTCCTATTCATTTTGGTTCAACAATCAAGCTATACATTCATATGTTAAAAAAAGAGAAAATGAGGAGGTACCAAATGAAATTATTTGAAACGATGGTTAACCATAAAATCAACCGGATTCAACCATATGAATTACTCTCCATTGCTGCTCAATATAATGTTCAGCTGTCTACTAAGCAGTCAGAGGATATTACGTCTATTTTAGCAGGGAAGAATATCAACATTTTTGACAGCGGACAAAGACAAACTGTACTCGAAGAAATTTCTGCGGTAGCTGGAAAAAAGACGGCTGTTCAAATTGAACATGTCTTTAATCAACTGATTTCTAACTTCTAATATCAAAAAAACAGCAACCAAGATTGGTCACTGTTCTACACACTTACTGCTGATTCATAATTTTCGTCAGCAGTTCTTTGTCATACTGTTTGCTCTTCAGCATTTCAATTTCAAATTGATAGGGAGCTTTTTTATCCTTTTTATCTTCACCAACAAATGGGGTTTCTAAAATTTTAGGTACCATTTGCAGCTGTGGATGATGGACAATATAACTCAATGCATCAAAACCAATATGACCAAAACCAATATTTTCGTGACGGTCTTTTCTCATGCCGGTAAGATTTTTACTATCATTGATATGAAGGACCTTAAGGCGGTCAATACCAACAATCTTATCGAATTCATTTAAAACGCCGTCAAAATCTTCGACAATATTATAGCCTGCATCATGAGTATGACAAGTATCAAAACAAACGGACAATTTTTCATTCAAATGAACGCCGTCCATAATCATCGCAAGCTCTTCAAAGCTTCTGCCGCACTCTGTCCCTTTTCCAGCCATTGTTTCTAAGGCAATCTGGACATTATGCTCTGGCGTCAGTACTTCATTCAAGCCTTCGATAATCCTTTTAATTCCTACGTCAGAACCTGCGCCAACATGAGCCCCAGGATGAAGAACAATTTGTCCCGCTCCCAGTGCTTCAGTACGTTCCATTTCACTGCGGAGAAAATTAACACCTAATTCATACGTCGCTGGATTTGTGGTATTCGCAATATTTATGATATACGGTGCATGAACAACGATTTCTTCAATACCGTTCTCAGCCATATGTTTTCGGCCTGCTTCAATATTTAAGTCCTCAATGCTTTTCCGTCTTGTATTTTGCGGGGCTCCCGTGTAGATCATAAACGTATTTGCTCCATAGGAAACAGCTTCTTCACTTGAACCTAGCAGCATATTCTTCCCGCTCATCGAAACATGTGAACCAATTTTCAACATACGTAAAACTCCTTCAGAAACCTATTTCTTTCTTTGAAGACGGCGTTCGCGTTTTTTGAAGTCTTCTACTTCACGCTGATGTTTCTTTTTATAGCCTGGCTTAACCTTTGTAGGTTTTACGCCGACTCTTTTCGCCTTCTCATCGATAACACTTTCAACTTTTTTACGTTTTTTACGCTTATTACGATCGCCGAGTTTTACGAATTCATCTTTGACTAGATCAACGTCACTAAACGTAACACCCATTTTCTCTAACTTATTTAGTGCATCTTCATCCGGTGTATCGTAAATGGTAGCAGCAATTCCTGAATGGCCTGCACGGGCAGTCCGGCCAGTACGATGGATATAGAAATCAAGATCTGGCGGAAGCTCGAAGTTAATGATATGGCTTACACCTTCAATATCAATACCCCTTGCAGCTAAATCTGTTGCTACAATATATTGAAAATCAAGATTGTTAACCTGTTTCATCATTTGCTTACGCTCACGAGGTGTTAAATCACCGTGAATTCTTCCGACACGTAATCCCTTTTCAATCAAGGAATCAGCTACTTTATCCGCCATTTTCTTTGTATTGGTAAAAATAATACCAATATACGGATTATATTTAACAATAACATCATGCAGTAATTGAATCCGGTCACGATGGCGCAATGGAATCAGAACATGGTCAATTTTCACTGCAGTTGCCTGGTTAGGATCAACTTGAATATGTTTAGGATTTTCCATGTATTTTTTAAGGAATGGTTTCAATTTATCTGGAATTGTTGCAGAGAAAACAAGCATTTGAAGATCTTTAACCATTTTAGAAGCAAAACGGTCAACATCTTCAATAAAGCCCATGTCCAGCATTAAATCTGCTTCATCGATGACCAGCATATCTGCCGTATAGACCAGTAGTGCCTGCTCTTCGACTAAATCCTTAATTCGGCCGGATGTCCCGATAACAAGCTGAGGCTGTACTTTTAATTTATCAATCATTCGCTGTTTATCTGTACCGCCGATATAGCTGCGAATCTGCAAAGGGGCATCCTCGGGGAAATGTTCCGCAATTTTAAGTGCTTCTTTATAAATTTGAGTAGCTAATTCACGTGTAGGAGCAGCAATAACAGCTTGTACTTCTTGTCTAGTTGGATCAATTTTATGCATAATCGGCAGCAAATAAGAGTGCGTTTTGCCTGTTCCTGTTTGTGACTGTCCGATGACACTTGTACCTTTTAACACGGTAGGAATTACACGGTCTTGTATTTCAGTTGGTTTCGTAAAGCCCAACTCGTTCACAGCTTCAAGCAAATAGCTCTTTAATTCGTATTTATCAAACTGATTTTGTTTCATGAGAAAACTCCTTTATCAACAAAGCGTGACCTTCGGCCGCCCTGACATGTCCTATTAGTATAATAAATGATGGAACATAAACGCAAACCAATTGTCCACACGTTTGCCATTTTAATGTACCCTTACCATTTTACCGTTTTTCGCTCCGGTTCACAACAGGTCATTTTTGTTAGCAGGATAATGAGTCAGGCTGCTAACACTTTCTTTAGAACTGCATAATCTGTAGAGAGAAGATGTTTTTTTCCCTACAGATGGATGGAAAGGAGTGAAAGTATGCCGCCAGGAAGAAACCAGCGACAAGGAAATATGGGCTTTCAAGGACCCCAAATGGGGCGGCCTCGACAGCAAGGATTTAACGGTGCTCCCTTTGGACCGCCAAATCAGAATAGACAACAAATGGTTCAGAATTCAAACAGGGGAGGTTTATTTGGGCAAAGAAGAAACCAAAGCCCCCCAGCCCCTGAACCTGCCCAAGGTGGATTACTTTCAAGAATCCTCGGGAGAAATAAGCAAGGCCAAGCACCAATCAATCCGTTCGCACCTCCGGGATCTATACAGCAGGCAGAAAGAAGCGGTGCCGCTGTTGGAACAGCCGCAGGGCTGCTAGAAGGCGGAACCCTCTCCACTGTGATCAACAATACACAGAGAGTCCTTCAGGCAGCTGAACAAATAGGGCCGATGGTTCAACAATATGGCCCCATGGTTAAAAACATCCCATCCATGTGGAAACTCTATCAGGCCATGAAATCAAGCAGTGATGATTCTGAAAAAGAAACGCCTAAAGAAAAAGTCGTTTCAGAGAATGCTGTAGTCGATGCGGATGTAGAATCAGATGAAGTCCCTAGAAAGAAAATACGAAAAAAACAGGGATCCTCTTCTCCAAAGTTATATGTTTAATTTAATTTACAGAATGCAGGATATGTCTGCATTCTTTTTATTTTGTCCCAATTCTCCTTATCTTTTATGAGTTTTACGGTTTTATTCCAGGATTCATCTTTGTAATATTTGGGGACCTCTTATATAATAGAATAGAACAGGCATGGAGAATTCTTTGTCCCTTGAAGGAGGAAACAGTTTGAAGGTTACGAAAATATCCCCGCGCGGGTATTGCTATGGAGTGGTTGATGCCATGGTAATTGCTCGAAATGCGGCTTTAGATAAGACATTACCACGTCCCATTTTTATTCTTGGGATGATTGTGCATAACAAACATGTAACAGATGCATTTGAAGAAGATGGCATCATAACATTAGATGGCAGCAACCGCAGAGAAATTCTTGAACAAGTTGAGAGCGGTACGGTTATCTTCACAGCACACGGTGTTTCTCCGGAAATCCGTAAATTAGCTGATGAAAAAGGGCTGGTATCCATTGATGCTACCTGTCCTGATGTAACGGCCACACATGACCTGATCACACAAAAGCAGGCTGAGGGTTACCAAATTATTTATATCGGCAAGAAAGGCCACCCTGAGCCTGAGGGAGCTATTGGTGTAGCACCGGACATCGTCCATCTTGTTGAAAACGTTGAAGATGTCCGCAATTTGACATTATCAGCAGATGACAAAATCATCGTGACCAATCAAACCACGATGAGCCAGTGGGATGTTATTGAATTGATGAAAACTGTCGAGGAAAAATACCCCCATGTAGAGATTCATAAAGAAATTTGTATGGCTACTCAAATTCGCCAAGAAGCAGTTGCGAAGCAGGCTGGTGAAACAGATGTACTGATTGTAGTCGGTGACCCGAAGAGTAATAACTCTAACCGCCTTGCTCAAGTTTCAGAGGAAATTGCTCATACACGTGCATATCGGATTGCTGATATTTCCGAATTGAACTTAGCGTGGCTTGAAGGAGCTGAGACGGTCGGCGTAACATCTGGAGCATCCACTCCAACACCGATTACGAAGGAAGTTATCACTTTCCTTGAAAAGTATGATCCAACTGACGAATCAACATGGAACACAGAGAAAAAAGTTCCGCTTCATAAGATTCTTCCGAAGATCAAACAACCGAAAATATAAAATAAAGGAGGCTGTCCCAAGGACAGCCTCCTTTCAGTTTGTAGACAAAAGAGGTGCGGAATGGTTCATTCCGTGCCTCTTTTGGCATTTTTAACACATTTCATGGAATTTCCCCTGCTTATTAAGGCAACTAAGTCTCTAATTAGTACTGTTTTCCATCTTTAAATTGTATCTGCTTTCAGGATCACTTGTGTTCTACTTAATAATCGTTGATTCTTCCTGTTCGAACGGATTTGTCGGAAAGAGTTTTCTTCGTAATTCCCCCGATTTGAATTGATCTCCTCCTAAATCTGCTATTGGTTAGCACGTGTTTCCATTTGAGCGGACTAAAATCCAAATTAAATTTAGAAAGACCGTTGATTGGAGTGTTGGCGTGAAGACTCCTGCGGGAACAGCGGGACAGGTGAGACCCCGCAGGAGCGTAAGCATTGATGCGGCTCACCGCCCGCCCGCGGAAAGCGAAACGCCTTTCACTGCAATCAACAGCCGCATTTTAAAAACTAAAAAAGAAGACTGTAGACAAACTCGATTTCCACCCGAGTTTGTCTACAGCCTCCTTTATTTATAAAAATTACATAAATGTAAAAGGGTCGGTGTTTATCCGTGAAGGAATAAACTCAACCAGGAATTTTTTTTCTTCGCAGCGTTTTGCCATTTCTGCTGCCACACCTTTTTTCATGACCTTCTCGACGTTATGACCCGGATCAATAATATTAAGACCCAAACTCATGGCATCTAATGCAGTATGATAATACATATCACCTGTCACATAAACGTCAGCACCTTTATAGATGGCACTTTGAAAATATTTATTACCGTCTCCGCCCAAAACAGCTGCTTTTTTGACGATGGCATTGTGATTACCAACGACACGCAGTGCTGGAACTTCGAGGACCTGCTTCACATGTTCGGCAAATTCACCCAACGTCATTTCTTCCTTAAGCATCCCCACTCGCCCTAACCCAAGTGTTTCCCCCTTATTGTCTAGAGTGAATAGATCATAAGCAGGCTCTTCGTATGGGTGAGCTTTGAATAAAGCAGATAGTAACTTTTTCTCAATCGTTTCAGGATAAATGACTTCAATCCGAATTTCCTTTACTCGTTCAAGTGTTCCTTTCGAACCAATAACCGGATTGCTTCCGTGTTCAGGAAGAAACATACCTGTTCCCTCTACACTGAAGCTGCAGCTGCTATAATGACCAATTGCTCCAGCACCAGCGTGTCCTAACGCTTCACGAACAGCCTCCGCGTTCTCCTGAGGTACATACGTAACCAGTTTCTTAAGCGTTGTTTCATGTGTCGGACTAAGCACCTCTGTCTCTTGTAAACCGAGTGCATCAGCAAGTAAATCGTTGACACCGCCCCACGCGATATCCAAATTTGTATGAGCTGCATAAACGGCAATCTCATGTTTAATTAATTTCTCAAGAATTCTCCCCTCAGGAGCTCCTAGATCAATTCTTTTCAACGGACGATAGATTAGCGGGTGATGAGCGATAATCAGTCCTGCACCTGCTTCAATCGCTTCATCGACCACTGTCTCAAGCACATCAAGAGCAACAAGTACTTTAGACACTGGTTTATTTAACCGGCCTGCCTGAAGTCCGATTGGATCTCCCTCCATTGCATAGGCTTTAGGTGAAAACTGTTCAAACAACTCGATCACTTCATATCCGTTTGGCGTCTTCATTTCTAAAGGATCTCCTTTACTTGTTTGATTAGTTGGATCAACTGCTCTCGTTTGGCTTCTGTTTCTTGGTTCTCTCCTTTTTCAGGCATCTGACGAAGGATACGTTCCCAATGACTTTTTTCGAAGTTCCATTTCTTTTTAAATACATCACTTTGTTCTGCTAATAAAAACGGGCCAAATAAAAGTCCATTTTCGATTTGGTCTCCGTATGGCCTTAATGGTTCTCCTTGTTCAGCGATAAGAATTTCATAAATCTTTCCGTCTTCTTCAACGATATCTTCTCCGACTAATTCCCAACCATTCTCTTTTAACCAATTCCGCACGATATTGGCAGCAATATTCGGCTGCAGAATTAATCGTTCAACTTTTGACAATTTAGTCTTACCGCGGTCGAGAATCTGTGAAATTAATGCACCGCCCATTCCACAGATCGTTATACAGGTGGCTTCGCCTTCCTGTAACACATCAAGACCGTCTCCTTTACGGACCTCAATAACCTCGTCTAACTCCGTTTGTTTTACCTGGCTGCATGCAGATTGAAACGGGCCTTCACTCACTTCTCCTGCAATTGCTCGAGCAGCAAGACCCTGTTCGATTGCATAGCATGGAAGATAGGCATGATCTGAGCCAATATCGGCTAAGATGCTGTCTTTTGGAATATGTATTGAAACACGCTCTAAGCGCTCAGATAATTTTTCATGGTTCATAAGCTCATCTCACTTTTTAAATAGTTTACTGATATCAGATTATACGCAAAGTCCAATAAGAAGAAAAGTCAAAACCGCCGTTCACAAAATAAAAAATGGCTGAAGTGTCTCTTTTCAGAGTCATCCAGCCATTTCTTGCGACTATTTTTTTAGTCCGTGAATATATTCAGCCATACCGTCTAGCTCAGCATCCCCGACTAAGTTTGGAGGCATTTGCCCACGTCCGTTTGCAATCACGTTTTTGACTTCATCAAGAGACAAGTGATCCCCTACTCCATTCAGTTCCGGACCAACGCCCCCTTCAGCGCCAGCACCGTGACAACCTGCACAGGTAGAAGCATAGATATCTTCCGGATTTTTAGAAGCCTCTTCAGTCTTTTCACCTTTACCACTTTTTTCGCTTGCCAGATCTTTCGCGTCGCCAAGCCCCTTAAACGAAAGCATAAACATAAGTCCGATTCCTAGAATCAGGATAAGTAAAAATGGAATAAGCGGATTTTTCATATTATTTCCTCCCCTATGTAGTACCTAATCTGTCCCTGTTGCATTTATATTATATTCAAACACCTTTTATTTTACTTGAAAAAGGATTCAAGGAAAAGCCCTAAACGCAAGAACTTTTCAAATTCTTGGATTATATATGTTATTTTACCCATTCCGTTAATACTTTAACAAAAATTACCTATAAATATTTTTTATTTTCAAAATATATTGTATAATTTAGCTATAAAGAGTGTAACAAGGCTAAGACCTAAAAAACCTGCGATCCAGAAATATGACAAGCTGAACTTTTTCCCAATGAATATCCATAATGCGCAATTTGCCAGCAGCATAGTAAAAAGGCTTACATTCCCCAACTGAAAATACTCCGCCGCCTGAACAGTGGATAGTACGAAGAGTAAAGCTCCAATTAAAAGGCCAATCTGCAAAAAAGTACGATTATTCGTATAGAAACAAAATGCAGTCAGCAAGATTACAGAAATAACTGCCGCGGTCATTTGCATTGCGAATGAAAAATGAGTAAAATAATTCAAAACTAGGTTACAGCCTATCAGGATTCCAAGGAATAAACAGATTAAGATGTTGTTATGACTTTTAGGCTTACTTGTTTTAATGTCTGGTTGTCCTTCACCGCTATATAAGGTTAAAAGAAAATCACAGTATGTTTCCGGCAGCATTTTATGGTTCTTCCAGAAATTAATTTCTTGAATAATGACTTCTTTTCGCATGTGATCCATGGCAGCACTTCCTAGCAAGAATTTACAAAATCAAAAACAGAGCTGCACCATTCTGGACTCACGTCACTCAAAAAGCAGGTTATTCATGCTTTTAGGCAAGTAAAATGATCACCAGTCAAGTGCAGCTCTGCAGCAGAGTTTATTCTAAGAAGTCTTTCAATCGTTTGCTGCGGCTTGGATGACGTAATTTACGCAGGGCTTTCGCTTCAATTTGGCGGATACGTTCACGGGTAACACCGAAAACTTTCCCAACCTCTTCAAGCGTGCGCGTACGTCCATCATCAAGGCCAAAACGAAGACGAAGGACATTTTCTTCACGGTCTGTTAATGTATCAAGAACATCTTCTAGCTGTTCTTTTAACATTTCATATGCAGCATGTTCAGATGGTGAAGTTGCATCTTGGTCTTCAATAAAGTCACCCAGATGTGAATCATCTTCTTCACCTATCGGCGTTTCCAATGAAACTGGTTCTTGAGCAATTTTCAGAATCTCTCTTACCTTTTCAGGAGTTAAATCCATATCTTCGGCAATCTCCTCTGGAGACGGCTCACGCCCAAGATCTTGTAAGAGCTGACGTTGAACACGAATTAATTTATTAATCGTTTCAACCATATGCACTGGAATTCGGATTGTACGTGCTTGGTCAGCAATCGCACGGGTAATCGCCTGACGAATCCACCAAGTAGCATACGTACTGAACTTATAACCTTTGCGGTAATCAAATTTTTCAACCGCTTTTATAAGACCCATATTTCCTTCTTGAATTAAATCTAAGAAGAGCATTCCACGTCCTACGTAACGCTTGGCAATACTGACCACAAGACGGAGGTTAGCTTCAGCTAAACGACGCTTCGCCTCTTCGTCACCTTCTTCAATACGCATAGCCAAAGCAATTTCTTCTTTAGCAGAAAGCAGATTGACACGGCCAATTTCTTTTAAATACATCCGAACCGGATCATTTATTTTTACGCCTGGAGGGACGCTTAAGTCGTTGAGATCGAATTCTTCTTCCTTCTGAAGTTCCTTGACATTTGGATCGTCTTCATCCTCATCTTCATCACCATCTGTCAGGACCTCAACACCATTTTCACCTAAAAACTCATAGAACTCATCCATCTGATCAGAGTCCAATTCAAAGCTTCCGATGCGCTCTGCAATTTTTTCCAGAGTTAATGAACCACGTTTCTTTCCTAGTTCAAGTAATTGTTCTTTTACTTGTTCTAGATTTAATTCAGTATCAACTTCTTTGGAACGTGCTGGTTTCTCAGCCATGTGTTCCCCTCCTTCAAAGACTATCAACAATAACCATAAATCTTATAATAACTTTCGCAGTTGGATAATTTCCATGGCAATTTGTGCCGCCCTGCCATAGTCGTTGCGGCGCTCTGCATCTTTTCCTTCAGCTTCTTTTTCTTTTATCTTTAACATCTTTTGATATTTCAACACTTGATTTATATAATCTGTCAGTTCTTTATCAGCAACTTCTTCATTTACTGACATCATTTCTATTTCAGATACAATCCTTCTAAGATTTCGATCCGCTAAATAGGTTAAGAATAAATTCGTATCCGGTTCACGATCTTCCTCATAAAAAGCATATAAATAAGTGATGATTGCTTGGTGTTCATCAACATTCAAGGTGTTTGTTCCAAGCATTTGCTGAACCTTAAAGGTAATTTCTCGGCTTTTGAGCATATGGGCAATTAATTTAACTTCTGCATTATGGTAGGCAGGTTTTAATTTATGCTCGTATCGTAAGGAGAATTGCGGTGAAGGCCGCTCAGGAACATTCCCCGTTTTACGTTCTGTAATAAAGGTTTGACGTGCTTGATCTTCTAATGCATCCAGCGATAACGAAAATTCCGATGAAAGCTGGCGGAGATATAGGTCTCTTTCCACGGCATTTGACAGCCTGGAAATCCTCTTTAATACCTCTTCAATATATGCAATCCGATCTCCTTCATTATTTAAATTTTTTCCTCTTCGCAAATAATGCATTTGGAATGCCATATACGTTAAACTGGCCCCTATTACCTCAGAATTAAAGCTCTTTTCGCCATATTTCTTTATGTAGTCATCGGGGTCTAAATTATCTGGCATAAGGGCGACCTTTACTTGAAAACCTTGTTCAATTAACATGTTTGATGCACGGTAAGCAGCAGTCAGTCCAGCAGAGTCTGAATCATAACACAGCAGAATTTGATCCGTGTTCCGTTTCAGGATCTGCACATGTTGATCCGTTAAGGCAGTCCCCATCGTAGCAACTGAATGTTCTACCCCCGCACGAACAGCCGATATACAATCTGCAAATCCTTCAAAAATCACCACTTGTTCTTTTTTCCGGATATGAGAGCGGGCTTTATGAAAATTATAAAGAATGGCACTTTTATTAAAGATTGGCGTTTCGGGGCTATTCAGGTATTTTGGCTCATCGTCACCTAGTGCTCTGCCTGAAAATGCAATTGTATTCCCCTGATGATCCGTTATTGGGAACATGACTCTGTTTCTGAATCGGTCAAAATAACTTTTATCTTTCTCTCGCGGAATAATCAATCCAGCTTTTTCGAGTATTTCTTCAGAAAAGCCTCTTTTCACCAAAAACTTATAAACAAAATCCCATGAATCAAGTGCATACCCTATCTGAAACTTTTCAATAACGGCTTCAGTCAATCCTCGTTGAAGTAAATACTCAAGGGCTTGTTGTCCTTCAGTGGTATTTACAAGAAGATGGTGATAGAATTTACGCAAAAGATCATGTGCTTCTATCATTTGTTTGTAGCCTTCTGGCATATTAGGCCTGGATGCCTCATTATTAATTTCTACATCCAGAGGGATATTTCCTTTTTCCGCTAAAACTTTTGCAGCTTCGACAAAA
Organism: Peribacillus psychrosaccharolyticus ATCC 23296; assembly: GCF_000305495.1. Classification (GTDB taxonomy): domain Bacteria; phylum Bacillota; class Bacilli; order Bacillales; family DSM-1321; genus Peribacillus; species Peribacillus psychrosaccharolyticus. The sequence goes on from NZ_AJTN02000262.1 coordinate 14,019, forward strand.
CTATATCCTTCTTTGTCCATTAAAAACGTATAAGCATTTCCACCTGCACCGCACCCAAAACAGTGGAAAATCTGTTTATCTGCAGATACAGAAAACGATGGACTGTTTTCTGTATGAAAAGGGCAAAGACCAAAATAATTTCGTCCTTGTTTCTTCAGCTGCACATACTCGCTGATCAAATCGACGATATCTACTGCTTCACGAATTTGATTTACCTTTTCATCTTCTATTCGGGCATTTGCCATAATTTCACCTTACGATCGGCAATAATTTTTACTTTTACTTAGTGTTCAATTCGATAAAAGATCGGAAATTCCTGCATGATTCGACAATATTCTTATTAATTCTTCTGTATATTGGTTTCGGTCTTCCTTCGTAAATGCTTTGGGTCCTTTGGTATGCTTTCCCTGTCTGCGAAGTTTCGCAGATTGGTACCGCATATCCAACAGATTATAAATATTACCTTCTGTATATTCCTTTCCCCTGGGTGAAAGAACATAAACGCGTTTAGCAAGCAAGGTTCCTGCAAGTCCAATATCAGCAGTAATGGCAACATCACCCTGTTTTACTGCGTTGATTATATACAGATCAGCTGCTTCCTTATCCGCATCTACGTAAACCCAATGTCCCTCTGGCTCATTCATCATATTTTTATATGAAGCGACAAATGTGACAGCTAACGTAAACAGCTTCGCAATTTTCAGTGTTTCCGCCTTTACAGGACAAGCATCAGCGTCTACAAATATGGTTGGTTTAACTTTCATATCTTTACATTCTACATCATTCTGCATTATCCTTTTTTTCTCCCTCGAATGTTTATAGATATGCGATTCTGTCGAATAATTTCACGAAGAAAACCTTGACTTCACATTATTTATAGTTTATTCCGGATATATGATCTCTAAACCTATAGAAAACATTTTTCTCACAATTTTTTATTATAGTACATTTATCGTAAAGATGCTACTAGAAAGTTTTTTAAAAAAAATCAACAGGTTACAAAGAAAAGGAGCCTTATAAAGGCCCTCAGAAAAACACATGTACCAATGGTAATGGTCAATCCATAGAATCAGAATGGTCTAGCGGCGGTTATTAATAAGATTGATCAATGTATTGGCTGTTTCCTCAACAGCTTTATTTGTAACATCAATAATAGGACATTGTAAACGAGAGACAATTGAATCAAAATAAGTCAATTCATCTTTTATCCGTTCCATGTTTGCATAGATGGCTTGATCATTCAAACCGAGGGTTTTTAAGCGTTCACGGCGAATATCATTCAATTTTTCCGGGCTGATCTTTAACCCGAAGCACTTTTCTGGAGAAACCAAAAACAATTCTTCCGGAGGGTCTACCTCTGGAACTAAAGGTACATTGGCGACACGATATCGTTTATGAGCTAAGTACTGGGATAGCGGTGTTTTTGATGTCCGCGATACGCCGACTAATACAATATCGGCTCTTAAAATACCTCTTGGGTCTCGTCCATCGTCATACTTAACTGCAAATTCAATTGCCTCCACGCGTTTGAAGTAATCTTCATCTAGTTTACGTACCATTCCCGGTTCATTAAAGGGCGCCACTTCTGATTTACCTTGAAGAATATCAATTAATGGTCCGAGGATGTCATAAGAAATAATTCCTTCCTGCTCAGCTCTGGTTTTCATATAGGTTCTGATTGTAGGCTTAACAAGGGTGTACGCAATAATTCCATTTTCGAGTTTTGCAAGTCCGATTACTTCTTCAATATGTTGTTCATCTTCAACATACGGAATCCGCTTTAAAGAAAATGCCGCACTTGCAAATTGGCTGGCTGCAGCTTTAGTAACCATATCAGCCGTTTCTCCTACAGAATCGGAAACTACATAAATAATTGAATTCCCCATACTTCTCCCCATTCCTTTGAATCCCTAGTAGCTTTCTTCAGCTAACTCAAGGAAAGCTTTTGTAATATTGGATTTGGTAACTCGTCCAGTCACTTCAAAGCCTTTCTCTGTTTCTTTAACAACTGGTAAGGCGTCAATTTGTTTTTCTATTAATTTCTTAGCCACGTCAATTAGCAGATCTTCTCGAGTACATACCGTAATGTTTGGCATTCGCGTCATAATAATATTAACCGGAATGGTTGTCAGCTCCTGTTTACCAATGCTTGCTCTTAGAAGATCCTTTCTTGAGAGCACCCCTACAAGCAGCGCATGTTTATCAACAACAAACAATGTACCGACGTCCTCCAAAAACATGGTAACGATCGCATCATATACTGAGATACTCTCATCAACCACAACAGGAATGGATTGATAATCTTTTACATAAATATGATTTAAGCTGTCCGTTAATAATTGTGTTCCAGATTTCCCTGTATAGAAATAACCCACTCGTGGCCTGGCATCAAGAAAACCTGCCATCGTCAGAATCGCTAAATCAGGTCGCAGCGTCGCCCTTGTCAAATTAAGCTGATCGGCAATATGTTCACCCGTAATCGGCCCATCTTGCTTAACAATTTGCAATATTCGTTCCTGACGTTTACTCAGTTCGATTTTAATCACCACCCTATATTAACCTAACTGAATGTAAGTACTTTATATATGTATTAATACTTATACTATACCATGTATACGGAAAAAAATGCGGATAAAGTCTTTACCGGACAACCGCGCTTCTTTCTGTTTATACAAATACCGGATACCCTGTGTATATAGGGATATCCGGTATTTGCGATTCATTTATGCAGTGATAATTTTATTCATAGCAGCAAAACTTGCAGCTAAATCACTAATTTCCTTCATAAGCGACAACCGATTATTACGTACCGCTGCATCTTCAGCCATAACCATCGTGTGTTCAAAATAATTTTCAATATCTTTTTGTAACGACGAAAGAAGAGAGAAATGTTCTTTTTCATCGCTTGTTTTAGCATATGAAGCAGATACCTTACTGAACGTTTCGTACAAGGCCCGCTCATATTCATTTTCAAACAGAGCTGGATTCACTGTTACAGGAGTTTCACATTTACCTGCGATATTCATAACTCGGCTTACTGCTTCTAGAATCTGCTTAAAGTCGCTATTGTCTTTTTGTTCATCAAGAACAGCTGCACGTTCAGCAAGTTTAGCTAATTGTCCAATCTCACCATGAATCAGTGCATCAATAACATCATAACGAATACCAGTATCACTAAGTGCATGCTTAATGCGGGCTCTAAAGAAATTCAGCAGCTCTTGAAGCACTTCCTCACTGCTTTGTTTCATGAAATCTGATCCTTCAATTTCTGCGAGTGCTATCTCTAAGATTTCCTCAAGCGAAAGCGCCCATTTCTTTTCTAGTAGAATTTGAACGATTCCACTAGCCTGACGTCTTAGTGCATAAGGGTCTTGAGAACCCGTTGGGATTGTACCAATCGCAAAGAAAGAAGTAATCGTATCCAGCTTCTCTGCAAGACTTAACACAGCACCAATCGTTGAAGGAGGAACTGCATCATCAGCATGTCTTGGCATATAATGCTCATTAATTGCTGCTGCAACTTCTTTAGGTTCACCTTTTAACAAGGCATATTTTTCTCCCATATATCCTTGAAGCTCTGGGAATTCATACACCATTTGGCTTACCAAATCAAATTTCGCAATTTCAGCTGCACGAACAGCATACGTTTTTTCCTCTTTTAGATTCAATCGATCGGCCAGGTGTTCTGTCAGTTTTTTGACACGATTTGTTTTTTCAGAAAGCGTACCAATTTCCTCATGGTAGACGATGTTATCTAATTTCTTCAAAGCATCAGCAATATCTTTTTTCTGATCTTCTTTATAGAAAAATGCAGCATCCGATAGGCGCGCTCTTAGTACCTTTTCATTTCCTTTTGAAACCATGTCTAGATGGCGGTCATCTCCATTACGAACCGTAACGAAGAAGGAAAGGAGATTTCCATCCTTATCTTTTACCGGGAAGTAACGTTGGTGCTCCTTCATAGAAGTAATTAATACTTCTTGTGGGAGCTCAAGAAATTCCTCTTCAAAACTGCCGAAAAGAACCGTAGGATATTCAACTAAGTTATTTACTTCTTCGAGAAGTTCTTCGTCAACAGGAATAGTCCAGCCTTTTTCATCTTCGATTTTTTTAATGCCCTCAAGAATCATTTCGCGGCGGACATTCGCATCTGCAATGACATACTGCTGCTTCATAGCGGCTTCATATTGTTTTGGTGCTTCAATAAAGACAGTTTCGCCCAAGAATCGATGACCCTTCGTTTCGCGTCCTGTTTCAACACCAGCGATTTCAAATGGAATAATATCTTGACCAAAAAGAGCGGTCAGCCACTTAATTGGACGGATAAAGCGGAGCTCCTGGTCAGCCCAACGCATATTTTTAGGGAATGTCATGCCCGTAATTATTGATTTCAGTTCAGGAAGCAGTTGGATGGTTGGCTGTCCCTTCGTAAATTTATTTACGTGAACGTACTCAACACCATTTATTTCCTTAAAATAAATATCTTCTACTGTTAGACCATTTCCTCTGGTAAAGCCGATCGCCGCTTTTGACCAATTTCCTTCTGCGTCAAGGGCAATTCTTTTTGCTGGTCCTTTTGCTTCTTCCTCGATATCGCGTTGTGATTCAGCTGTATCTGCAATCATTACAGCCAAACGACGCGGGGTTGAATAAAGGGTAACATCTCCGAATTCAATGGCATTTTCATTTAACCACTTCTGAATTTTATCTGAAAGCTGTGCAATAGAAGCTGATACAAATCGTGCCGGCATTTCTTCTAGGCCAATTTCAATTAAAAGATCACGTTTACTCATGCTTCTTCCTCTCCTTTCTTAGCTAAGATTGGGAAGCCAAGCTTTTCCCGTTCATCGTAGAAGGTTTTAGCAACCTTCCGTGCAAGATTACGGCATCTGCCGATATAGCCCGTTCTTTCCGTAACTGAAATAGCCCCTTTTGCATCCAGAAGATTAAAGACATGAGAGCATTTTAGTACATAATCATAGGCAGGATGAACAAGTCCTTCCTCCATTTGACGATGAGCTTCTTTTTCATACATCGTAAATAATTGGAACAACATCTCTAAATTAGATGTTTCAAATGTATACTTTGAATGCTCATATTCAGGCATTCCGAAGATATCGCGAACAGTAAAGCCTTCCGTCCATTCCAAATCAAAGACATTTTCTTTATCCTGAATGTATGAAGCTAACCGTTCGATTCCATACGTAATTTCAACTGAAACGGGTTTACACTCAAGTCCGCCTACTTGCTGGAAGTATGTAAATTGAGTGATTTCCATTCCATCAAGCCACACTTCCCAGCCTAGTCCCGCACAGCCAAGCGACGGATTTTCCCAGTTATCCTCAACAAAACGAATATCATGTTCAAGCGGATTAATTCCTAGTTTCTTTAAAGATTCTAAGTAAAGTTCCTGAATGTTATCAGGTGAAGGTTTCATAATAACTTGAAATTGGTGATGCTGATAAAGACGGTTCGGGTTTTCACCATAACGTCCGTCAGCGGGTCTGCGAGAAGGCTCTACATACGCCACACTCCACGGCTCCGGTCCAATTGCCCGTAAGAACGTATATGGACTCATTGTTCCTGCACCTTTTTCAACATCATAGGCATTCATTAAGATACAGCCTTGATTGGACCAATGCTGCTGTAATGTTAAAATCATGTTTTGAATATTCATTGCGCACCTCCGAATTTTTTCATAGTCGACTGGGACTTTTAAATAACAAAAAACTCCCGTCGCTATGCCTTAGCATAGGGACGAGAGTTTACCCGCGGTTCCACCCTAATTGCCGTATGTCAATACGGCCTCTTTTATTACTCTAAATGCTCCAGAATGCCTTCGCTGACTTTTCATACCCTGGCTTACACTATCCCAGGTTCGCTTTTATGAATGAGTTCAGGTACTACTTTCCATCAACGCACGAATAAGTTTATGTTTAGAATTTTATACGATGTGCAATCCTATTGTCAACCACGATAAGAAAAAATCTCGTAAAGTTACGTTTCCCGCTTACCGAGGACATCCTTCATGGCATCCATCTGCTTAAGGAATTTTTTTGATTTAAGCTGCAGACCGGAGTATTCATCATAATATGCATCAATTATCTTCTGTAGTTCCTTCTTTGTTTCTGGTTTAATCGAAATATTACCCAGCCTGGATAAATCAAAGTAGTAAAACAGCCGAAGGAGTTTAACGCTTGTTTGCGAAATTTTTAAATGGTATCGATCACGCTGCAAGCATTTTTGGCAGATAAATCCCCCTTCTTTAATAGAAAAGGAAAATTCTCCTTCAGCAGTTCCACAAACCGCACATTGATCAAGAACTGGATTCAACCCGTTAACTTGAAGCATTTTCATTTCAAAAATAAACTTTAACACCTCTGGGTCATAGCCTTCATCGATATAATGCAGCGTTTGATGCAACAGCTCAAAAAGATAAGGATTCGCTGTGCGGTCATCGACACTTTTATCAAGCAATTCAACCACATACGAAGCGTAGGCCGTTGCAAAAATATCTTCTCTAATCGAACGCATCGAATCAATCATTTCCCCTTGCTGTAAGCCGCCGAGTCCTTTTGAAGGCATAAATAGAAAATACCCGTAGTAGAAAAGCTGGGTGACGGCGGAAAGCCGGCTGCTCGGTTTATGAGCACCCCTTGCCATCACACCAATCTTTCCAAACTCACGGGTATATAGAGTGACTATTTTATTGTTTTCTCCATAATCAGTCCGCCGTATGACGATACCTTCACATTTTTGAAGCAAGGTAAGCCACCACCAAATCCAGGACCAAGAATCATCTAAGAAATTGAATCCATTAAAGCTAGATCTTCGTCTGTATCGGGTTTGTCTTGTCCTTCCACCTCTATCTCCTTGTAAAGAAGATACGTATCCAAATTACCAGTTTGGCTGAACACGTTCCAGGTAAAATTCAACATTATAAGCCCACCTTCCGACTAGCAAATTTAAGGCTCCGACCTTAAGATTATCTTGACCCTTGTATCGATTTTCATGAGACGTAATTTTTGTTAATTATTAATATTCATCTTCATTAAATCCAAAGTCACGCAGCTGTGACGCTTTATTGCGCCAATCTTTTTGAACCTTTACCCACATTTCAAGAAAGACCTTAGAACCCAACAGATTCTCAATATCAACTCTTGCTCTTGTGCCGACTTCTTTAAGCATCTTGCCTTGCTTGCCGATAACAATTCCTTTTTGGGAATCACGTTCAACGACAATCGTTGCCATTACATTAATGGTATCGCTATTATCCATTTTCTTAATCGAATCAATTGCCACTGCTACTGAATGTGGAATCTCCTCCCGTGTCAGGTGCAGTACCTTTTCACGAATTAATTCAGAAATAATGAAACGCTCTGGATGATCGGTTACCTGGTCAGCTGGATAAAATTGCGGTCCTTCTGGCAGGTGTGCTTTAATTTGTTCAAGCAGTGTTTCCACATTATTTCCTTCAAGCGCTGAAATAGGAACAATAGCGGTAAACGGATAAAGCTTTTGATATTTTTCAATCAAAGGCAGTAAGTCATCTGGATGAAGCTGATCGATTTTGTTAACAACTAAGAAAACAGGTGTCTTTGTTGTTTGCAGCTTTTCGATAATAAATTGATCGCCTTGTCCTAGTCCTTCAACCGCATTGATCATAAAGAGAATTAAATCTACTTCTTTAAGTGTATTGGTAGCAACCTTCATCATGAAATCGCCAAGTTTATGTTTTGGTTTATGGATACCGGGTGTATCAATAAAGATCATTTGAGAATCGTTAGTTGTTAATACCCCTTGAACCTTATTACGTGTTGTCTGCGGCTTATCGCTCATAATAGCGATCTTTTGCCCGATTACGCGGTTTAAAAACGTACTTTTACCGACATTCGGACGGCCGATAATAGAAATAAAACCTGATTTAAACCCTTTTACCTGTGTATCGCTTACTAATTTATCCATTTAAATCCTCCGGTGAAAAAGCTCCTGGAAGCAATTCCTCTACTGTAAGTTCTTTGATGTCTCCGTTTAAGTTCGTTAAAATAACTTTCATATCGCGCGGGCACAGCTCTGAAATGACTTGACGGCAAGCCCCGCATGGAGAGGTCGGACCTGGCGTATCAGCCACAACTGCAATAGCCGCATATTCCTTGTCTCCCTCAGAGTAGGCTTTAAATAAAGCCGTACGCTCTGCACAGTTACACATAGAATACGCAGCGTTTTCGATATTACAGCCATGGTACACCTTTCCGTCAGTGGTCAACAAAGCCGCGCCAACCTTAAATGTAGAATAAGGGACGTACGCTCTTTCTCGTGCAATTTTTGCTTCTTCAATTAAACGGGATGTATCCATTTCACATCTCCCTCTCATTGTACTCACAAATGTTTATTTTTTAAAGGCTTATTGATTGATCCAAGTAATCAATAATTTTTGGTACAAAGATTAATAACCCTATAATGACAGAAAATATCGCATAAATCAAAACCGCACCCGCTGCGAAATCCTTCGCCTGCTTAGCGAGCGGATGAACTTGATCTGTCGCCAAATCCACCACTCGTTCTACTGCCGTGTTAAGTAATTCAAGCGTAAGAATCCCCGCAATGGCAAGCAACACAAACAACCACTCAACAGTCGACAGCTTAAAGAAAAACCCAAAGAATACGACAATCACAGCGACGGTGAAATGAATCTGTAAATTTCTTTCCGTTTTCATGGACTCAAATATCCCTTGAAAGGCAAACACAAAGCTTTTATAAAGCGGGTGTCGTCTCTCTCTACCTGGATAGCCCATAAGCCGCTAAGATATCCTTTTGTTTAGTGAACATGACTGTTTCATCTTCTTCAGTCATATGATCATATCCTAATAAATGCAGGAAGCCATGCAGCGCTAGGAAGCCAAGTTCCCGATCAAAAGAATGTCCATATTCAGCCGCTTGTTCCTTTGTTCGTTCGATTGAGATGATAATATCACCTAAAATCCTTGGCATATCAGCACCAACAATCGCTAGTTCATCCTCTCCCATTTCTTCCATTGCAAAGGAAATAACATCTGTTGCTGCATCCTTTTCGCGGAATTGCTTGTTGATTTCTTGAATACGAGCATTATCAACAAAGGAAACAGACAGCTCGCTTCCTTCCTCAATCGACTCTGTTTCAGCTGCAAATTGAAGTACACTGTCTACGAGCATGATGGCTGCTTCAGATACTTCATTGGTTTCATCTAAAAAATCAATAACTAATTTCATGCTTTCACCTTCTGTTCTAATTTAGACAGTTCCGGATACTCTATTCGGGAATGGAAAATCCCATGCAATGATTCACATAAAGAGTCCTGAACTATACTTAATTCCCTCATAGTTATATCACATTCTGCGAACTGTTTGTCATGTATTCGATCATTTATAATCTGTTTGACTAGTTCTTCAATCTTTTCTTGTGTAGGATGATTCATGGAACGAACAGCTGCCTCAACACTATCAGCAATGCCAATAACAGCAATTTCCTTTGTCTGAGCTTTCGGACCTGGATAACGATAATCTGCTTCATTAATCTCTGTTCCATCTTTACATACTTTATGATAAAAGTATTTTAGCAGGGTTGTTCCATGGTGCTGCTCAGCAATATCAACAATTTCAGTCGGGAATTTCGCCTTTCTAAGCATATCAGCTCCATCAACAGCATGAGCAATAATAATATCTTTGCTTGTCCCTGGCGGTAGTTTATCATGAGGATTATCCTGATTCAGCTGATTTTCGATAAAAAACTGCGGCCGGCGTGTTTTGCCAATATCATGATAGTAACAACCAACTCGTGCAAGCAGCCCATTTGCCCCAATCGCTTCACAGGCACTTTCTGCCAAGTTAGCAACCATTACGCTATGATGATAGGTGCCAGGTGCATCCGTTAGTATTTTTCGCAGAAGCGGATGATTTGGATTCGATAACTCAATCAGCTTTAAAGATGACAAAATCCCAAATCCTGCTTCAAAAAACGGCAGCAGCCCAATCGTCAAGATCGAGGATGCAATTCCGGAAATACCAGCTCCAAGCACATAGAAAAGATATTCAATCTCTGAGTAATGTCCATTTGTAATCAATAAAATCGCAAACAGTATGACAATATTCATCCCCGAAAGCAAAAGACCCGCTTGCAGTAATTTAGCCTGGAAATTCCGTTTAGACAGGATGATGATCGCACTGATTCCACTTAGCAAAAAATATAGACCTACAGAGAAATTTAAATTCCCTGGAATATGGACATTAAAAAGGATTGTCCCAAAACCGGCCAAAATAATCGCCATAGCAATAGCGTACCGCTCATTAAGTAATATCCTCACCAGCATAATCGCCATAGCAATAGGAAAGAAGAAAGAGATTTCACCATATTTTAATTCCTGAACCATACTAATAATTTTCATTGTTCCAAGCGTTATCATAAAGGTAATGATAAAGATCAGCATTTGATTACTATGACTAGTCTTCACAGCATCAGGACTGCGGAAGTAGTAATAAAACCCACCCATAACAACAAAGATAAACAACGCTAAACCAAGAAAAGGCAGCACGCTGTCTTCCGCATTCAAGAAACCAGCTAATTCAAGCTGTCTATAAATTTCACGATCAACTAATTGACCTTCTTCAACAATAATCTGCCCTTGAAGAATTTTCACAGGTTCGACACTTTCAATGACCTTTCTCCGCTGCTCTTCAGTTTTTTCCTGATCAAAAAAGTAATTTTGAATAATCGCATACCGTGCCAGCTCAATGGACGTTCGCTTCATTTCTTTAGTGAGGCTGGTTAACTTTAGATCCTCTTCAGCCCTTCTCTTGGCATTTTCAACTTCATTAGATGGAATCGACGAAGTCATGACCTTATTAATGACTGTGATGGTCAGATCCTTTGAAATTCTTAACTCCTGCTCACTTGCTTTAACCAGCGAGGTGAAGACTGAATCGGAAAGATCATTTGCTACCTCTTCTGTTAGTTTTTCCTTCAGCGACTCTGCCTGTTCAGGAATACTTTCCTTAGCCTGTTCTTCATCTTCTATTTCTTTTTTAACCTCAAGGCCCGAATCAAAGATAGAAGAGATCAAATCAACTTTATTCTGGGCATATTCTTTTTTCAAAGTATACGCATCCGGAACTTGCTTCGCTACCTCATCCTTTTCTAATTCGGTCTGATATGTATCCTCAACCGTTTTTGTGGCTCTAATTGTTTGTTCTGCAGGCTGCAGCAGTTCGACATTAATTTTCTCTGGAGTGACATTTGAGACCATCATTATGTAGCTGAATACGCCAACCAAAAGAAATAATAACAGTTTAAACAGCCTGTTTCCTAACAGTTCCTTTAATTTCGCCAGATATCGCTGTACGTTTCCCAAATCTTTCCCTCCTGTCAACCACAGACGAAGATGTAATTTAAAGTAATTATGTAAAATCATAACAGTTTTTTCGATAACTTTCATCTTTCCTTGTGAAGAGGTACAAAAAAACCGCCAAAAATGACGGTCAGAACATGCTTATTCATTCGCTTCTTCATATGCGGAAATAATCCTCGCAACAAGTGGATGACGAACAATATCACTCTGTTCGAGATAAATAAATGAAATGCCTTTAACCCCTTTTAGGATTTCCTCTACTCGCAGAAGCCCGGACTTGGCACCCTTTGGCAAATCAATCTGGGATCGATCACCTGTGATGACCATTTTAGAATCAAAACCAAGTCGTGTTAAAAACATCTTCATTTGTGCTTGAGTCGTATTTTGTGCTTCATCCAGAATAACAAAAGCGTCGTCGAGCGTTCGGCCTCTCATATAAGCCAGCGGAGCAATCTCGATTGTGCCTCGTTCAATCATTCGCTGTGTTTGTTCAAGCCCAAGGAGGTCATGAAGGGCATCATACAACGGCCTTAAATACGGATCAACCTTCTCCTTCAAGTCCCCTGGAAGAAAGCCTAGACTCTCTCCTGCTTCTACAGCAGGCCTTGTTAAAATAATTCGTTTAACCTCACCGTTTTTCAAGGCATTAATCGCCATTACAACCGCCAAATAGGTTTTTCCTGTACCTGCAGGACCAATTCCAAATACGAGATCATGCTTGCGGATTGAATGGATGTAATGTCGTTGACCAAGTGTTTTAACTCGAATAATTTTTCCCTTAGCAGTCCGGGATATTTCTTCTTCATAAAGGTCGCCAAAATATTCAAGTGTCCCTTTATGGAATAATTCTATGGCATATACTACATCTCTTGAACTGATGTTTATTCCTCGGCGAATCACGGATAACAACGCTGTTAAAATACTTTGTGCAGCCTCTACTTGAGACAGTTCACCTGCGACAGCAATTCCTTCGCCTCGTGTAATGATGGATATGCTCAGCTCATTTTCAAGAACTTTAACATTCGCATCCCCATTTCCCAAAAGAGCTAATGCTTCATTGGGTGATTCAAGTTCTAAATTGATAACTTTCACATCTTCTGACATTCGTTAGTCTCCTTGAATGATTGGTAGCCCAGTCGCAATATTTTCAATAACCTGAAAGTGAATGGATAAGATAATTTTACCATTCTCGATTCGCTCATGCAAAATTTTCTCCCCAACGATACTTGCATCTTCGCCCAGTATTTTCTCTAAATCACTTTTAGCCATCATTTTTGCTTGAACAACAGCCTGTTCCTTTGTGTACTCACGAACGATGATTTCCTTACTTCTTTGTGTTTTTGTTTTGAAACCGATTGGCAGTTCCCATTGTAAAAAATGAAAGGGACGGCTGACCGTTTCTTCTTCAAATTGTTTATACGTTGGATTACTAAAGCCCCAAACCGGGAGGGAAAAGCCTCCACCCGTCAAATAATAATTACTATATTCATCCCCATTATACACAGAAAACCGTGTTTTCAGCGGCATTTTAACCGTTGCCTTGTACCATGTTTCGCCCATTATTTTCCCTGTAGCAGAAACCACTTCAGGCTTCTCTTCTCTTCCAATAATGCCAGAGACGAGCAATTGGCCTTTCGTGACATAATCATGAACATTAACCTTAGCTTGTCCTTTCTCGACCAGCATATCGGTAATAATCGCTTTTTTCTTAGCCACTAAATGTTGAGGACCTGTCCGAATAACTTCCTCTGGTTGTTTTTTCTCCACAACTTTTAAGTGATAGATTGTCCCTTTTAAATCCACCCCTACATACGTCAGTCTTCCAATCGATTCAGTCAATTTCCGTTGAATCGTTTCAGGACTGTCCAGAAAGAATTGAATCTTCCCCACTTTGACACCTATCGAATCCAATTCCTTTCGGATTTCATGTTCAGTAGCCGGATCAGCTTCATAAATTTTGATCCCCCAGACCATATTGGACAAAATAAATATACACAATAAAAACGCGAGTAGCCCGACAATAAAGCCGCTGTTTTTCTTCAGTCGTTTAAGAAAAAAAGGACCACCGCTTCCAGAGATAAAAGAAACCTTATACTCACTCTTACGAACAGCCTGCCTAAGCTTAAACACCTCAGAGTAGTCAATCGTAAAGATAATGGATTCCGCATCCTTACGCTTTACATCCCAAATATGAACGTTAGCCTTCATCAATTTATTCAATAAACGTTCTGTGCCCTTACCGTTTGCCTTGACCTTTACCACGCCTGTCATTAAGTTTGTCCATGGATTCTTCAAGGGTATACCTCCCCAAGATTACTCGTTTATAAATAACACCTTATCGATCTTACCTTCAATCAAAATTTCCTCAGGTAAAATCGTCTTGATGACGAGAGCACTTCCACTGATTAATAGCTGACCATGTTTTAGCATCAGTCTCACCTCAGTTTCTGAAAAAGCAAGCAGCCCTCGATGATTTTCGATGTAAATATGTAACTGACCGATCATCGTAATTCGCGGCAGGTCCATTATGACATCTTGAGGAAGGTCCATTGTGCGTACGACTAGTTGCTTAAAGCGTTGCCTCCAAGTTCGTGTCATAAAAAAGAACCCCCTTTCATCTCAATGTATGAGATAAAAGAGGGTTCTAGCACAGTTATTTTTCAGTTTTAACGCCTAACACCAGAACGGTACATATTCTTTCTAGCACGCGGCGGCCCAAGTACTTCGGACATGATGATTCCATCAACTAATCGCTGCTGATCGAATTGTAAATTCGTGTTATAGATCGGACTGCTGTTATCTTCAATAGGAAGCACAGGTTTAGCCGCTTTTATTCGTTCAAGCTGCTTCTGCTTCTTCTGATACAGCTTTGCTCGCTCTAATTCAGCTTTATGCTCTTGGTTCCGAGCAAGCTCTTCCTCCATCAGCATCGAAGCTTCATCCACCGGAGGCTTAGAAGCTTCAGTCATTTCCTGCATTGCCTGACGATATACCTCTCGTACAGTTGGCCGCTGCTGTGGTCTAGCCGGCCGGTTGGGGGTTTGTTCCTGTTCCGGTTTCTTTTTCTTCCCCGAAAGCGAGGTAACAATCCCAATCACAATAATGAGCAGCCAAGGGTTTCTGATGAAAAAATCAATGAGGACCTCCATTCAAACACCTTCCTTCCTCATTACTGTTTACTTATCTTTGTCTTTTTTATTTCCTTTTCCAATGGAATCACGCATATCTGTATCAGCAGAGATGTTTTGAATGTTCATATAATCCATGACACCCATGTTTCCGGATTTAAGCGCTTCAGCCATTGCAAGTGGTACTTCGGCTTCCGCTTCAACAACTTTTGCACGCATCTCTTGAACACGAGCAACCATTTCTTGTTCTTCAGCAACAGCCATTGCACGACGTTCTTCTGCTTTAGCCTGCGCAATTTTCTTATCTGCTTCAGCTTGATCAGTTTGAAGCATTGCACCAATATTTTTACCAATATCAACATCCATAATATCAATGGAGAGGATTTCAAATGCAGTACCCGCATCAAGGCCTTTACCAAGTACAGTTTGAGAAATCATATCTGGATTTTCTAAAACGTCTGTATGTCGTTTAGCGGAACCAATTGTCGAAACAATCCCTTCACCAACACGAGCAATAATTGTATCTTCACCCGCACCACCGACAAGACGTTCGATATTTGCACGTACCGTTATTCTCGCCTTCGCCTTTACTTCAATCCCGTTAATTGCGACACCAGCAATATATGGGGTTTCAATTACTTTTGGATTAACGCTCATTTGTACAGCTTCCAAAACATCACGGCCAGCCAAATCAATGGCAGCGCCTCTTTCAAATGGAAGATCAATATTCGCACGTTCAGCTGCAATCAACGCGTTTACAACGCGGTCAACATTTCCGCCGGCTAAATAATGACTTTCAAGTTGGTTTGTTGATACGTTCAATCCCGCTTTATGCGATTTAATCAACGGATTGACAACTCGACTTGGTATAACTCGACGAAGCCTCATTCCGATTAAAGTGAAAATAGACACCCGTACTCCCGCGGCTAATGCCGAAATCCAAAGTGCAACTGGAACAAAGGTAAATAATACCGCTAACACAATGACAATCGCAACGATTGCCAACAGTAACATAATTGTCGTAGAATCCAAATGTACTCATCCTTCCTAACTCGTTATATTATTTTGGCTTCACGGACCACGATACGCGATCCTTCAACCTTAACTACTTCAATCAAGCTATCTCTTTTAATAAAACTTCCCTCAGAAACTACATCCAGTCGTTCATTGCCAACGATTGCCGTTCCTGCAGGTCTCAAATCTGTCATTGTCTTGCCAGTTAAGCCAAGCAGATCAACTCTGGTTACATTTGATACATAACCTTGCTCTTTATTGGTTGAATCAGTTAGGATAATCTTTCTGAAAAATTTCATATTTTTCCCAAACACCTTTACCATTAGAATAGCTGCCAAAACCGCAATGGTTATAGCAATTAATAATGAAATCCCGATTAAAACGGGGTCATCCGAGGCCATAAATAAACTTCCAATAATTGCTCCAAACCCAAGTAACCCAACAATTCCACCCGGCACAAACAGCTCAAGAAGACATAAAATGACACCCAAGACAAACAACACAATCGTTTCATAACCTGCAGCGCCTGCAATTAAATGACCATAAAAATATAAAAGCAATGCAGTGATTCCAACAAACCCCGGGATACCAAATCCAGGTGAGAACAACTCAACGACAATCCCTATCGCAGCAATGGTTAACAAAATCGGGATAATCAACGGATTAGTCAAGAACCTTGCTACTTTTTCAGCCAAGCTCTCATCAATATAACGCACATCAGCGTCTTCGAGGCCAAGCTTAGTTAACAGCTCTTCCTGATTTCCTACCGTTCCTTCACTATAGCCCGCCTTTAAAGCTTGAGATGCCGTAAACGTCAACAGCTTCCCTTTTTCAGCACCGTACTCCGGAAGATCAATATCTTCGTCAGCCATCGCCTGAGCGTAAAGTGGATTTCTGTTGTTTTGTTCTGCCGCCGTTCTCATTGCCGCGGTCCAGTAAGATTGAGCCTTCTTACCAGCCGTATTCCCAGCTGAGTTAATCACAGCAGCAGCACCCATCGTCGAATTAGGAACCATATATATTTTGTCCGCATTCAGTGAAATGTAAGCACCTGCAGACAACGCCTCATTATTAACAAAGGCAACACTTTCCACTTTCGAACTAGTCATTCGTTTTGCAATCTTCGCAGCCGAATCGACCCGTCCCCCTGGTGTATTTACTTCAAAAATAACCAGCTTTGCCTGATCCTCTTCAGCTTTATCAAGAGCACGGTCAATAAATGAAGATAATCCATCCTCAACCGTTTCCTCAATCGGAACAACGTACACCAGCTCATTTTTCGCTGACACAAAATTCGGCAGCAAAAATAGAACCAGCAGGGCCGAGAGCGTGGTCAAACCAACCCATAGCCGTGC
>NZ_AJTN02000261.1 GCF_000305495.1 Peribacillus psychrosaccharolyticus ATCC 23296
TGAGTTTTTTTTAGTTTCATTCAAATCGTCGCGGGGTGGAGCAGTCCGGTAGCTCGTCGGGCTCATAACCCGAAGGTCGCAGGTTCAAATCCTGTCCCCGCAATCAGTTAAAAAGACAACAGAGAACCTTCTCTGTTGTCTTTTTTTGGTTTCTATTATTAAACATGTCATTAAATTAGATCAAGGTCATATAATAAAAAAGAGATAGTGAATAATCAGTTGGTTATTGGAGAAAATAAGGATAGAGTTTAGAGATTCACAGGCAGAGACTTCCGAAAAAAACGAAAAAGTTCTTGCATTTGTGTAAAAATAATGTTAATATAATATTTATAGTAAGAAATGAATAATGTCTGGCAGTGATGGCGAAGAGGCCACACCCGTTCCCATTCCGAACACGGAAGTTAAGCTCTTCAGCGCCGATGGTAGTTGGGGGTTTCCCCCTGTGAGAGTAGGACGTTGCCAGGCATATTTATTTTTTAGTTTCATTCAAATCGTCGCGGGGTGGAGCAGTCCGGTAGCTCGTCGGGCTCATAACCCGAAGGTCGCAGGTTCAAATCCTGTCCCCGCAATCAGTTAAAAAAAACGAACATTTGTTTCGTTTTTTTTATGTCTAGAAAGATATCTGCATTATCTCTATTTCAGTTGCTGTTCATCAAATCACATTTCCGGTTCATCCGTTGTTTCCTATAGCGAAAAAAGGTAAACTACAGGTATAGGGTTTATTACAGGTCGATGATCAAAGAAGGATATAAGGGTGAAGATAATATGCAGCAGTATGAGTTAGTTACTGAAAATGAAGATCAAACATTCGCTTTAGCGAAACAGATAGGTGAAAAGCTTAATGGTGGAGAGGTAATTGCCTTAGAAGGAGACTTGGGGGCTGGAAAGACGGCGTTTACGAAAGGTCTAGCCAAAGGTCTAGCCGTCACTCGGGTAGTCAACAGCCCTACCTTTACGATTATTAAGGAATACCAAGGGCGGATTCCCCTTTATCATATGGATGTTTATAGGGTAAGCGCGGAGGATGAAGATCTAGGTTTTGACGAATATTTTGAAGGTACAGGGGTTACTGTTGTGGAATGGGCCCATTTAATTAAAGAACAGCTTCCTGACGAATTGCTGACCATCTACATCTATCGGATTGGTGATACAAGCCGTAAATTTGTATTAGAAGCTAAGGGAGAACGATACCTTCAGTTATGTAAGGAGATTTGTTAATGAAAGTGTTAGCGTTGGATACATCAAATTTTATATTAGGTATTTCTTTAATAGAGGATGATAAGGTAATTGGCGAATATATCACGAATCTAAAGAAGAATCATTCATTACGTGTTATGCCGGCTATTGAGGGTTTGTTAAAGGAATGTGATACTACTCCAGCAGAACTCGATAAAATTGTTGTGGCAAAAGGTCCAGGATCCTATACGGGTGTGCGGATAGGTGTAACCATTGCTAAAACATTGGCCTGGACGTTGAAAATTCCATTGTCTGGCATATCCAGCCTTGAAGCATTGGCTGCGAATGCTCGTTTCTTCGAAGGGTATATTGCGCCGTTGTTCGATGCTAGACGGGGCTTGATCTTTACTGGTCTTTATAAATTCACAAATAACAAACTAGAAACAATCATAGAAGATTGCAACATTTTATCTGTAGATTGGGCTAAACGGTTAAAGTCTACGAATGAATCTATTTTATTCATTGGCCAAGATATCGCTTTACATCAAGAAGCCATTAAAGAGGTATTAGGGGAACAAGCCATATTTGCCCCGCCCTCATTATTCAACCCAAGACCGAGTGAACTGGCTTTATTGGGAAGGGATAAGGATGAAGAAGATATCCATCAGTTTGTACCAAATTATGTCCGGATGGCTGAAGCAGAAGTTAAATGGCTGGAAACTCAGGCGAAAAAAAATGACCTTTGATGAGAAAATACTTGGTGAAAAGAGACCAGTATCGATGAGTGATTCTTTAATGTTTAGACGTATGAGAACAGAAGATATTGACCAAGTTTTAATTGTGGAGAGAGAGTCTTTTACACTTCCATGGAGCAGGGAAGCTTTTTATAATGAATTGAATACTAATCAATATGCTATTTACCTGGTTATTGAGGATGAAGGAAAGATCGTTGGGTATTGTGGGGCTTGGATTGTTTTAGATGAGGCACACATTACCAATATTGCCATACTGCCAGAGTACAGAGGACAAAAGCTTGGCGAGGCTTTGCTTGTTAAGATGATTGAAGTAGCATTAAGCAAGCAAGTAATCAAAATGACTTTAGAGGTTCGAGTAAGTAATATAACGGCACAATCCTTATATAAAAAACTCGGATTCCAAACTGGTGGAACTCGTAAGAATTATTATACTGATAACCAGGAAGATGCATATGTTATGTGGGTGAATTTATCGTGAAAAAAGATCAAATTATATTGGGTATTGAAACAAGCTGTGATGAAACGGCTGCGGCAGTTATTAAGAACGGTACAGAAATTTTAAGCAATGTCATTTCATCACAAATAGAAAGCCATAAGCGTTTTGGTGGAGTTGTACCAGAGATTGCATCAAGAATGCATGTTGAACAAATCACACTTGTTATTGAAGAAGCATTACTCCAAGCAGATGTAACCTATAAGGATATTGATGCAGTCGCTGTTACAGAAGGACCTGGCCTTGTAGGCGCTCTTTTGATTGGTGTTAATGCTGCTAAAGCCGTGGCATTTGCTCATGGGATTCCTCTTGTAGGTGTTCATCATATAGCAGGGCACATCTATGCTAACCGATTAATACAGGAAATGAAGTTTCCAGCATTGTCTCTAGTGGTTTCAGGGGGGCATACAGAACTTATATTACTAAAAGAGCATGGATCATTTAAGGTAATCGGTGAGACACGTGATGATGCAGCAGGTGAAGCGTACGATAAGGTGGCTCGGACACTTAACTTCCCCTACCCAGGTGGTCCGCATATTGACCGGCTTGCCCATGAGGGAAAACCTTCAATAAATCTTCCTAGAGCATGGCTGAATGGAAGTTATGACTTTAGCTTTAGCGGACTGAAATCTTCGGTTATTAATACTCTTCATAATGCTGAACAACGTGGGGAGACAATAGAACCGGCAGATTTGGCGGCTAGTTTTCAAGCAAGTGTTATTGAAGTGCTTGTCACAAAAACCCTTAAGGCAGCTGAAGATTTTAATGTGAAGCAAGTTATGCTAGCAGGAGGAGTCGCGGCGAATAAAGGACTTCGTGCAGCTCTTACAGAAGCTTTTACCGCAGTTCCTGATATAGAGCTTGTGATTCCTCCATTATCTCTTTGTACAGATAATGCAGCGATGATTGGTGCAGCTGGAAGTATCCTGTTTGAAAAAGGGAAGCGATCAGATCTTGCTCTAAACGGTAATCCTGGTCTTGATATTGAGAATCTCTAAATTAAACGTGAGATGCCAAACTTGGTATCTCACGTTCTTTCTGTGGGTAAAAGAAAAATATCTCACTATTCTGTGGATAAAGTTTTTTGATTATTAAAACAGATTGTGTATAACTAGGCTTATTGTGGATAAAACGACCGAGTTTTGTGGATAATGTGGAAAACTCTTATGGAAGTGAGTAAATCAGGCTTTTGAATGTGGCTAATTATGTGGATAACTTGATTTTAAAAATAAAAGTTATCCACATTTTTAAAATACAAAGAAATGATTGTGAATGAACGTCAATTACGCGTGAAAACAGGCTGCCTCAAGCCCGTCTATCGGGTCTTGAGGCAGCCTGTTCTTACCCTTCAAGTTCAGCCCATTCTTCTAAAAGTAAATCGACATCTGATTGTGCCTGATCGAGTTTTACTTGAATTTCAAGGACTTTTTCATGGTTTTGGAAAATTTCAGGATCGCATAGAAGCTCATTGTAGGTAGTAATTTCTTCTTCTAGCTTTTCAGTAGCAATTTCTATTTCCTCAATTCTCCGCTTACGCTGTCGTTCCACTTTCTTTACTTCTTTATCCATTTGATAAGATGTGGCGACTGGAGGTGTATCAGCTTTGATTACACGCTCTTTTCTTTCGAGCTCAATGAGTTCTGCTTGTTCCTGTTTCTTCTCAACGTAGTAATCATAATCACCAAGGAATTCTTCGCTGCCGTCTTTACTAAGTTCAATTACCTTTGTGGCAATTCGATTGATAAAGTAACGATCATGGGAAACGAAAAGAATGGTCCCGGGATAATCGATTAAGGCATTTTCGAGCACCAGTTTACTATCAAGGTCTAGGTGATTGGTCGGTTCATCTAAGATTAACAGGTTGCCTTTTTCCATCATCATCTTAGCTAGTGCGAGGCGAGCCTTTTCGCCGCCGCTGAGGGATGAGACGTTCTTAAGGACATCATCACCAGAAAAAAGAAAATTGCCTAGAATGGTGCGGATTTCTTTCTCAGGTTTTAGTGGATGTTCATCCCATAGTTCATTTAACACCCGTTTATTTGAGACGAGATTAGCTTGTTCCTGATCGTAGTAGCTGATTTGGACGTTTGTCCCCATTTTAAATCCACCTGAAAGGAGTTCAAGTTTGCCAATCAATGTTTTTAACAAGGTCGATTTTCCGACTCCGTTTGGACCAACAAGAGCTACGCTGTCCCCTTTTGAAATGTTAATGTTGATGTTGCGGGAAACATACTTTTGATTGTATCCAATTTCTGCTTCCTGAATAGCAAGCACATCGTTCCCGCTTTGCCTTTCAATCTGAAACGAAAAATTAGCCGATTTTTCATCTCCATTAGGCCTGTCCAGCACATCCATTTTTTCAAGTTGTTTGCGTCTGCTTTGTGCTCTTTTGGTTGTGGAAGCTCTCGTAATGTTCCGTTGAACAAAGTCCTTTAGCTTATCAATCTCGTCCTGCTGTTTTTCATATTGCTTTAAATCGCGTTCATAATCTAATTCTTTTAAGGCTAAGTAAGCACTATAGTTTCCATGATACTTACGCATGGAATGACGGGATATTTCATAGACCTGATTAACAACCTTATCAAGGAAATAACGATCATGAGAAACAATTAATACGGCACCAGGATAGCCTTGTAAATATTGCTCCAGCCAAGAAAGTGTATCGATATCAAGGTGATTGGTTGGTTCATCTAGGATGAGGATATCGGGTTTCTTTAGTAGTAATTTACCAAGTGCCAGCCGGGTTTTCTGACCCCCGCTTAACGTAGCAATAGGTGTAGATGAATCAAACGAAGAGAATTGCAGTCCATGAAGAACGGACCGGATATCTGCTTCATATTGGTACCCGCCCTGTTCAGCAAACTTGATTTGCAGGGCATCATATTCAGAGAGAATCTTTTTGTAGAGTGCTTCATTTTCATAAGTCTCCGGCTTGGCCATCGTGACCTCTAGGTGCCGCAGCTGTTTTTCCTTGGCAATCAGCTCGGTAAAAACAGTCAGCATTTCATCCCATATGGATAATTCAGACTCTAAACCGGTATCCTGAGCCATATAGCCAATTGTGGTGCCTTTAGGTTTAATGATCTCGCCGCCATCGTGAGAAAGATGACCAGCAATAATTTTTAATAGTGTGGATTTCCCTGCACCATTTCTGCCGACAAGAGCCACTCGATCTCTATTTTGAACTTCGAGCTTCATATTTGATAATATAAGCTCTGCCCCATAATATTTCGATAATTGGTTAACTTGTAATAGAATCATGTTTTTCACCTCTAAATTGCGTTATAGATAGTGTACCTTATTCGGGCAATATCCGCGAGGGTGAGTATCAATATGCTTATGTGAAGGATGAAACAAAGTCATTACAAATGGTGAATTTTAGTGTATGATTTAGGAGAGGTGTTTTGAATGAAAGAGTTAACTCATTTTAATGAAGAAGGCAGGGCAAAAATGGTTGATATCAGCCAAAAGCCTGAAACTGTTCGTACAGCTGTTGCTCAGTCGAGCATATTGCTGAATGAAGAAATTTACGAAAAAATAACCAACAATAAAATGAAAAAGGGAGACGTACTTGCTGTTGCCCAGGTGGCAGGAATCATGGCTTGTAAGAATACGTCGAACATTATTCCTATGTGTCATCCCATTTCATTACAAGGTGTGAATATCTCTTTTAATTGGTTAAAAGAGGACGATAATCATCGTCTGCAGATTCAAGCAACGGCCAAGACAAAGGGAAGCACAGGTGTGGAAATGGAAGCGTTAACAGCTGTTTCAGCAGCTGCACTGACTGTTTATGATATGTGTAAGGCTGTGGATAAGGGTATGATCATAGGACCAACGTTTTTAGTTGAAAAAACCGGTGGTGTTTCCAGTCCCGACTATCAGAGGCAGATTAATCAAACCGAAGAATAGGATTCGGAAACATTTGTGAAAGCGGGGAAAATATATGAGCCCAGAACATTTAAAAATACCGCAGGCAACCGCCAAGAGATTACCCTTATACTATCGTTTTCTAAAAAACCTACATTCATCAGGCAAGCAGCGTGTTTCCTCAGCTGAACTCAGTGAAGCTGTCAAGGTAGACTCTGCCACGATACGCCGGGATTTTTCTTATTTTGGTGCACTTGGTAAAAAAGGCTATGGATATAACGTTAATTATCTTTTATCATTTTTCCGGAAAACACTGGATCAAGATGAGTTGACTAAAGTAGCCTTAATCGGTGTAGGTAACTTGGGGACAGCCTTTTTGAATTATAATTTCTTAAAGAATAATAACACGATTATTGAGTTAGCCTTTGATGTTGACGAAAGTAAGGTCGGTACGAGAATCTGTGACGTCCCGGTGTACCATATGGACGAGTTAGAAGAACAGTTAAATCAACGAGATATATCTGTCGCAATTTTAACTGTGCCATCACATGTGGCTCAAACCATTACAGATTACCTCGTTAAATCAAATGTAAAAGGGATTTTAAATTTTACTCCGGCACGCCTTACTGTACCGGCTGCCATAAGAGTTCACCACATTGATTTATCTATTGAACTGCAATCATTAATTTATTTCTTAAAGCATTACCCATCATCTGATATTCAGGCCATCACGGATTAAATACAAAAAACGCTGCCAGGATTATAAGCAGCGTTTTTTGTTTATTTCTTTATTCTTTTTCTGGATGGATTTAATTTTAAAGTGCAGGAGAAGCATACGAATGCCTGATCCTAAATCAAGTGTGGCAAGCAGTACAAGAAAATAGGCGAAGAATCCCCATCCGGATCTAGAAACTGTTTGGATGGACATAAAGATAAATAAGGCGCCTAAAGCCATATAAATAATGGCTAATGTTAAAGGTGAAATTCTTTTCATAAAAACCCTCCGATGAAGTTTTGCACGTGCTCTGCGTCCTTCTGCAATTTTTCAATATCATCTTTGTAAACTATTTGAGTAATGACCACTAAGGAGTTCATGGACACGTGCGCAAAGATGGGGACTAAGATACGATTGGTTTTTACATATAAAAAGGCAAAAACAAATCCCATCGCAGTATAGAGCAATAAATGAATAAATTCTCCGTGAGCGGCTCCGAATATTAATGAACTAATCAGGGCAGATAAGAAAAAGTTAAGTCGTTTGTGCAGGGATCCAAAAATAATTTTACGAAAAACAATTTCCTCAAGAATCGGTCCAATAACAGAACTAACAAATAGGACGAGAGGAACATTGAGAATTAGATCAATAATCGTCTGCGTATTCTCAGAACCTGCCTCAATGCCGATAGCTGTTTCAATCGCTCCTGCTATGGATTGAGAAAATAACGCAAGAAAGATTCCGGCGAATCCCCAAAAAATAGAGGTAGGAACAGACGCTTGATGTTTTCGAAAATCATCATTATTTTTCATTTCTTTTCGTATTAAGAATAATGTTGCTATCAAGCCAATAAGGAAGCTGATAACAATCCAATACGCGCCAGAAAGCTGTTGAAGCTCGGCATTTTTTTCGGCTCCTCCCATAATCCCAAACATCATTAAAAGAGGAACACCAACAATACTCGATAACTGCATAGCGATATAAACAATAATAATGTACCAATATTCTCTCTTCAAAACTCATAACTCCTTCGATGTTGCGGTTGAGGCAGCCTGCCGTAAACCCAACAAAATGAATCGCACTAGTGAGAGCCTAAGCTACCTTATAAAAGAGTATCAAAATAAACGACCAAACTCCACATAAAGGTTTTTATAACGTAAAGGATTTAAAGACGGTGGAAGGTGTTTTCTTATTATAGTATTCCCAAGCATCCTTAGAAATTAATAGAAAAAAAAGAGATAAGATACTTGCAAATATGTCCCAATTTATTTAATATAGTAATTGTGTTAGCACTCACAGTAGATGAGTGCTAATAATTAAACACTAACCAGTAGAATTTGAGGAGGTCGTTTCACTTGTTAAAACCATTAGGTGATCGCGTAATTATTGAGCTAGTTGAATCAGAAGAAAAAACTGCCAGCGGTATTGTTTTACCGGATACTGCAAAAGAAAAGCCGCAAGAAGGAAAAATTGTAGCTGTAGGAACAGGCCGTGTTCTTGAAAATGGCGAACGTGTTGCTTTAGAGGTTGCCCAAGGCGATCGGATTATCTTCTCTAAATATGCAGGTACAGAAGTGAAATATGACGGGTCAGACTACTTAATCCTAAGAGAAAGCGACATCTTAGCTGTTATTGGCTAATTGTCCTAAACATACTTAATAAACGAAAACTAATACAAAATACTTTAGGAGGTTTTTATATATGGCTAAAGACATTAAATTCAGTGAAGACGCACGACGTTCCATGCTTCGCGGTGTAGATGCACTCGCTAATGCAGTAAAAGTGACACTTGGACCAAAAGGACGTAACGTCGTTCTTGAAAAGAAATTCGGTTCACCGCTTATTACTAATGATGGTGTAACAATCGCTAAAGAAATCGAATTAGAAGATGCATTCGAAAACATGGGTGCTAAGTTGGTTGCTGAAGTTGCAAGCAAAACGAATGACATTGCTGGTGATGGTACAACAACTGCTACTGTCCTTGCACAAGCTATGATTCGTGAAGGCCTGAAAAACGTAACGGCTGGCGCGAATCCTATGGGCATTCGTAAAGGGATTGAAAAAGCTGTGAAAGCTGCAATTAGTGAGTTACAAGCTATCTCTAAACCAATCGAAAACAAAGAGTCTATTGCACAAGTTGCAGCAATCTCAGCTTCTGACGAAGAAGTGGGTCAATTAATTGCTGAAGCAATGGAACGCGTTGGCAACGACGGTGTTATCACAATTGAAGAGTCTAAAGGATTCTCAACTGAATTGGACGTAGTAGAAGGTATGCAGTTCGACCGTGGATATGCATCTGCTTATATGGTAACAAACCCAGATAAAATGGAAGCAGTTCTTGAAAATCCATATATCTTAATTACTGACAAAAAAATCTCAAACATTCAAGAAATTCTTCCTGTACTTGAACAAGTTGTTCAACAAGGAAAATCTCTATTGCTAATTGCTGAAGACATTGAAGGCGAAGCACTATCAACACTTGTTGTGAACAAACTTCGTGGAACATTCAATGCAGTTGCTGTAAAAGCACCTGGATTCGGAGATCGTCGTAAAGCAATGCTAGAAGATATCGCTGCATTAACTGGCGGAGAAGTGATTTCTGAAGAAGTAGGTCTTGAACTGAAATCAGCAACACTAGCTTCACTAGGCCGTGCATCGAAAGTTGTTGTAACAAAAGAAAACACAACAATCGTTGAAGGTGCTGGAGATTCTGCACAAATTCAAGCACGTGTACACCAAATCCGTGTTCAATTAGAAGAAACAACTTCTGAATTCGACCGTGAAAAATTACAAGAACGTCTTGCTAAACTTGCAGGCGGAGTAGCTGTCATTAAAGTTGGAGCTGCTACTGAAACAGAATTAAAAGAACGCAAACTTCGCATTGAAGATGCGCTTAACTCTACTCGTGCAGCGGTTGAAGAAGGAATTGTAGCCGGTGGTGGTACAGCACTTCTTAACGTATACACGAAAGTTGCAGAACTTATTTCAGAAGGTGACGAACAAACAGGAATCAACATCGTACTACGTGCGATCGAAGAGCCTGTACGTCAAATCGCTCACAATGCAGGCCTAGAAGGTTCTGTAATCGTAGAACGCCTAAAACACGAAGAAGTAGGCACAGGCTTCAACGCAGCTACTGGCGAGTGGGTAAACATGATCGACGCTGGTATCGTTGACCCAACTAAAGTAACACGCTCAGCGCTTCAAAACGCTGCATCTGTTGCTGCAATGTTCTTAACTACTGAAGCAGTAGTTGCAGACAAACCAGAAGAAAACCCAATGCCAGCAATGCCTGATATGGGCGGCATGGGCGGCATGATGTAATTAGGGTTTTAAAACCTTATTATATCAACGTCTAAAATGATAATATGCTTTTCTTGTCCTCGGATTTGTCCTCGTTTTATAAAAAACACGGCAACCTTTGACAAAAAAGCTAACTATAGGAGAAGGTCTTTCATCAGTTTGCTAAACTGTTGGGAGGCCTTTTCTTCCATATTAACAGTCATATGAGCATAGATATTCATCGTAGTATTAATATCCGTATGTCCAAGACGCTGTTGTATTTCTTTAATGCCGACTCCAGCTTCAATCAATAATGAAGTATGGGTATGTCTAAGCTAACGGCACAGTAGAGTTGAATAAGTATTAAAAATATTGTTCTTACGAATCGGTCTCCATACTGAACAATCTGCTAATATATCTATTTTTCTTTTTCGCACAAAAAGACAAAAGAAAAGAAACGTTATTTTGGTTTGCGGTATTCACAAATCGTTACATTTGGGATCTATACAGTCATCATACACTTCATGCTTCATTGATGTGGGAAGCTTTCCAAAGTATGACATTTGCCAAAGGGCTTGGTACAATAATGGGATGAAAAAAATGAGGTGGAGAAAAGATGACGTCAACTTTCCGGCAAATGGCTGAAGAAGCATTACATAGAACAATGCTTTATAACAACGAGACAGAGATACAAAATCTCACGGAACAAATGGAATTGCTAGATCAGCATGGAATGAGTAATCTCAATCAAACGTTGCTGCAAAACGCGAGAGGAAGCACTCGAAATATCCCCGATTTTATTGCAGAGCATAACTTTGGTGCTGATCTGATCCGTCATGAACCGCAAGGCGTACATTTGTATGAGCCTCCCGGATACGACCGACCGCCTGATTTTGTGATGCCGCGGGGCAATACAACTTTATATTTGCAAATGAAAAGGCTTAATCATGGTGAATTTGAAAATCGCAGAGATCATATGCTGCGACGAATTCAAGATCAGCTACGGACGATTACCTTTGGCAAATTCGTATCGTTACAATTTGCGGAAGATTTTACGGAGCAAGATGTGGGTCCGCTTGTCCGTTTAATAGAAACTGCCGCCCATGCTGATGACGCGTCGGAGCATTCATACCCGGATGAATTTGATCCGAAGGCCACTTTTTTCTTGTTTGAGCCGCGTAACACTACACTGGCTCATTTGACGCTCGGCAGCTCTGCGGACATGGATTGGCGGGATCTTACTGGCGAAGCAGAAGCCCAAATCCGCTCAAGTCTTGATAAAGCTATCGGTGCTTTTATGTGGAATAACGATGCGCAGCATGTAAATCTGATTGTCATGGAAGCGGATCGATATGACGATACGGACATCTCGCAAGCTGTATTCGGTGAGGAAATCTATACTATGAGTCCTGGCGTAGCGGCTTTGAGAACGGCGCGCGATACGGATGGCTATTTTTACCAACCGCAGAATGCAGACAGGCTTTGCGGTGTGATTGCACTCAGAAGAACCCAAAGCGGATCCTTTATTTCCGGTTACCGGAAAACTTTGTTTATCAATGAGCGTTTTGAGGGTTACGTGGACCAAATTAGGCAGGAAGTCGGTATCGATGAAATGGTTAGAGAAAATGATCGTCCTTAAAAAAAAGCTAAGGCTGCCCAAGAGAGCCTTAGCTTTCTATTTCGGAAACAGCCTACATATGAAATCAGAAGAACTTACATCATCGTAGATAGATGAATTATCTTTAGTAACTTATACTTTTTAATTATTGTTGTTATTCTTTAAATATATATTACTCTAGCCAAAGAAAAGCAACGAGTAGAGTAAAATTTTATTCGTCTTCATCTTCCATCCTCTGTGGTACCACACTGTGGCATGGATGAATAACGGGTAGCTTTTGTTCAGTTTAAGGCTGTCATTTTGGTAGTCTTTTCTTATTGTACGAACGGGTGCTTGTGCGGCCGAGCCTAGATCGTATCATATAGCGGGTGGGATTCCCATCGAGAAAGAACTAGCCATTCGCTCGTAGCGAGTCTTCCAGGGCTGAAGGTAACTATTTAACTATTTTATCAGACGCTAAATGATAAAATTAACCTATTATTGGAAAAACTCATCTTCAATAATTGGTGACAAAAAAATTAAAGTTTGGACTTATTTAAAATATAATTGGTAAAAGCAGGGGAGGGCGAAAAAGCAATGTTGGATTTTAAAGAACTATCACAAGATGGAACAGACTTGGAACGATTAGTTAGGGAGATTTTTGTAAGAGAAGGTTATGAAGTTCATTGGACTGGAAAAGGTGCGGACGGCGGAAGGGATTTGATTGTAAATGAAAAAGTCCAAGGACCTTTAAGTAAATTTGAACGGACCTGGTTAGTTCAGTGTAAGCATAAAGCATTTTCAGGTAAAAGTATCGGCAAAGAAGAGGCAAATTCATTGGTTACGGATTGTAAAAGAATAAATGCAACTGGATATCTAATGGTTTGTACCACTGCGCTTTCTTCTGGATTAATTCAGGCATATAAGGAACTGTCTTCCGGACTAGAGTTTGTGATTGATTACTGGGATGAAGTAAAACTAGAGGATAGATTGTTAAAACCATGTAATTTTTCATTAATTGAACAATTTTTTCCGAAGAGCTCAAAAAATGTAGGGTGGAGAATTTACAATACTGAATCACCATCATTTTGGGCTGCCAATTATAGGCGGGCATTTCTTTATTTATCTTCTAGGTTAAGTATCCATTTTAGTACGGTTACATATATTGAAAAAATTTATTTTATTGTTGAAAAGACTTATAAGGAACTTCTACAAGAAACAGGTGTTAAGGGAATAGATCTTCAATTAAGGGCTATTTATTACGATGATAAACATACAAATTATCATGCATTTGCTGATTTTATAGCGGATGAAAAAACGGCGCCTAATAACCCTTTTGAGCGATCCGAATTAAAAGGTCATCTTAAAAAAATTTTGGAGGAAAGGTTGTCACCTTGGATTGAAATTGATGAAGGGGTTCTGCCTTTATTTTGGGATGTTAAGGTTTATTTTGAAAAAGGTTATTCCAGCGATAGTTATGATCCACATGCAAAAGAGTATTATACCCCTTATATGGGTAATTTTAGAAACGGTTATACAAGATGAAAAAACGAAATTTGCATAAGTGTACATAAATAAAAAGTCTACCTTTATAAAGGGTAGACTTTTATAGAAAATTAAAGGCTAGATACAGTGTGGTATCCTAATACAGTATATGATTTTTATGTTCTCCTGTTTGTCCTCGGCTTTATTACACACTATTTCAATTTATTTTAATTAAATCTAGAAAAGTGTTGATTTATAGCGGTATTTTATATTTCATTTTCTTCTATTTTATACGAAAATGAATGGGCGGCATGATGTAATCATGTCCCCGGAATCCCTTGAAACAAGGGGTTTAAGATCCTTTGATGCCCTTATAGGGTAACAAAAGAGTAACATTTTCTCGAATAAGGGTCTAAATTAGAGGTTATCCATTAGTTCTTTGAACTTTTGGGAAGCCTCTTTTTTCATCTCTTTTGTAACATGTAAGTAAACGTTTTTTGTTGTATCCTCATCCTTATGACCTAGGCGCTCCATAATCTGTGGTAGACTTACTCCGGCTTCAGCTAATAATGACGTATGAGTATGCCGCAATGAATGTGGAGGTGTTCCTAATCAATTGGATGACTACAAAGAAAAATTGATTTCATTCATTGAAAATAAGGAGTTAGAAACTGAGATTCTTGGTATGGCACAGGCGTCGCCAATCAAAGAAGATGACAACTACCTGGAACTAATTCCTCAAAACTATCTAGATAATACTCCCTTGGGAGTGGAAGAAATTAACGAGGAAATGAAGAATATTTATAAAGAAATCATCTTCCAGAAGATACGCGAGGAGAATTAATTTACTTATGAAAATCCATGAATTTTTTAACATAACAGTTGCTAAGTCAAGAGGAGTAGATGATTATGATCTAGGTCCAATTCCTTTTGTTACAAATACGGAAATAAATAATGGAATAGTTAAATATGTGGAACCTTTTGAAGAAGACAGAGTCTTTGAGGGACCTGCTATATGTATATCAGGATTGGGATTTGCTACATTACACTTAAAATCATTCTTACCAAAAGGAAATGGTGGAGATTCGTGTACAATTTTAAAGCCAAAAGAGGAAATGTTGATTGAGGAAATATTGTATTATACGGCAGTATTCAATCTCCTTCACAACTGGAGGTTTTCGTTTGGACGTAAAACAAGTAAAAGAAGGTTAGAAAACCTAATGTTAACTCCACTTTATGCTAACTATGATAAATCATTTAATTCTAAGAATGTTAGTGATAATATGGATAGCCAAATAAAAAACTTTAGTGGATACTTTAATAACTAAAATTTAGAGTGGAATTGATTTGCATACATTAGCCATAGATAAAAAAACATCCTGTTTTCTAAATTAGTTTTGACCACTTTTTGACCACGTAACATATATAGTTGTACATTTTGATATTTAAAATTTACCTATTAGAACCCAATAGATTGGCTCTAATAGGTATTGTTTTAATTTATGTTTCCTCATATTATAAATACAAATTAAAGAACGTAAAAATACGGTCTTAAAGGTGCCCTCAGTTCTCTAAGTGTTAATTATCAAGGCTTCAAAGGCTCTCAACCATATTGGTTGGGGGCTTTTTTTATAATTAAAATTACTTTTGACCACCACCAAATCATAATTCAATAGAACGTTGAAACCTCTGTGCAGTCTTTTTTTAAAAATTATCTGTATCGTGCGTATATAAAAAGACCCTCCTCAATCGTCAAAAAAAAGAGGAGAGCGTTAAATTAAAAGCCTATGGATTGGGTTGACTGGATTAAGGTCAGTATCAGTATTGACACTTCCTAACCATTTTCATTCTCTGTGGTGAATCGCTGATCTGTACGATTCATGGATGGCTAACGGGGTGAGTTTCTACAATTGTACTCGCTACATATCACTACAGTAAGTGAAATAAAAA
This sequence comes from Peribacillus psychrosaccharolyticus ATCC 23296, assembly GCF_000305495.1. GTDB lineage: Bacteria > Bacillota > Bacilli > Bacillales > DSM-1321 > Peribacillus > Peribacillus psychrosaccharolyticus. The sequence goes on from NZ_AJTN02000261.1 coordinate 15,324, forward strand.
ATAGTATGAAGATATTCCTATCCAAATCCTGTTACCATTTACTCATAATTTAAAGTATAATTTACCTTAACTAAATATTACTACAAAACCGCTTTAATGAAAGAAGTGATACAAATGAAAGCTCATCTAATACATATGCGTGATAAGCTAAACAACATCAACAAACAAAATCGTTCCATTCGTCTATTGAAAATATATCAGAAATGGAGCTTTGACCTTGCAAATATAGATTCAATAGAAGGAAAAGAAGACGCACAGTCGATTATAAAGAAGATAGTAGAGCAGAAAATGAAAGGAAAGGTTACGTTATTATATCCATCCCTTGATAATGAGAAATCAATGAATTTATCAAAAAAACTAACTGATCTCTATCGTCAAATTAAAGCAATGGAAGATGAAACAGGAGTACATGATCTATACTTAGGTTATCCTTTTCTATCTGGTGTTCTCCTCGATGGAACCTTTGTTCAAGCCCCTCTTTTCTTGTACCCAATTCGGTTGGAAAAAGATAATATTGCGATGCAAAAATGGGTATTACAAGTGGAGGAAGGTGGACCACAGTTAAATCGGACGCTCTTTTTGGCGATGAAGAAATTAAATAAGATCGGCTACTCAGAGGAGATTTTTGAAGAGGCTGTTTCAGCTGCAAGTTCCATGGACTTTACGAAAATTAAGGCCTTTTTGGAGAAGCACCAGCTGAAGGTTCAATTTACTGAAACTGGTCTCAGTCGATTAAAGGAATATAAGGTAAGTGATATTCCAGAGGTTGCCAAAATGACATTGCTTGAAAATGCGGTTATTGGTGATTTTCCACAAGGTGGTTCTTCTATTGTTCGTGATTATGACGAGTTGATTAACCTATCAGAAACCAGCTCTCTTTCGTTAGTTGGAGAGATGATTAATTCTGAAGATGATCAATCAATTGAGGCAGGTGTGTTACCTAGTGGTGTCGAGAAAGACGAGCAGACCAGTGAAAAAGAAGATATTCTGAATCTATTACAAACAGACGGTTCTCAAGAAGAAATTTTGCGAGAGGCTCGTCATCAAAAGGGATTAGTCGTACATGGACCCCCGGGTACAGGGAAATCGCAAGTCATTGTAAATCTCATAACGGATGCACTCCATCGAAAGAAAAAGATACTTGTTGTCTGTCAGAAACGTGCCGCGCTAGATGTTGTGTATCAACGGATGTATAGTTTGGGGCTTAGTGATCATGTTGCCCTTGTGCATGATGAGAAAGTGGACCGAAAAGCACTTTACCAAAAGATTTCAACAGTTTTAGAACATAACGAAGTGCGGTTTGCGGAAGCGGTTGAAAAGCTGATTATCGTGACTTCTCGGTTAGATAATCAAGAACAGTTACTAAACATGATTGCCAAAGCGCTCTATGAAACTCAGCCATATGGGTATAAATTATACGAGCTTTACGGTGCATCTAAACCGATAACTGATTCAAACAAGATTATCTCTTTAAACAATGTGATCGACCGATTGACGAGAGAGTCTTTACGAGATATGGCGGAAGCAGTATATTCGTATGGAGAGTGGTACGAGCAGTTTGGTCAAGAGTCGTATCCGTTACGTCACCGAAAGAGCTTTGCTGAATTTGACATGAAAGCGAAGTTAGAAGCGATTGAAACGTTAGAGACACTAATACAGAAAGCGAAAAAAGCAACAGACTATATCGAAGAGCTGGATATTGAAAAGATAACACCTGCTTATACATGGGAAGTACAACATCGATTAGAAAAAATCTATCCAGATCTAGATGATAGCCAAAAACGTACGCTTCAAGGTTTGCGCATTTTCTGGTGGACGACGATTACAGGAAAATCCATTATTGAAGAGATTACAAACGGAGAGAAGTTCAAAGGAACAAGTTCTACAGAGTGGATGAAAGTAAAACAGTCGTTAAAGATTATGCACGACCTAGGAGAAGTAACGAAAGCCATGGCAGATGACATGAAGGCACTGTCTACTTTGATGCAAGAGGAACAAGTGAAAAAATTACAAGATCGCGTGGCAGAAGGGGATATTCCGTTAAAAGAGTTAGACTTGTTATTAGAGTATTTCCATCGTGACTTTGATGACCTTAAATTAATGGATAAATTTTGGCGACAGGCAAGTGACGATACAACGAGTGTTATTACTGCCCTGCAGGAAAAAGAGCATAACACAGAACAATCACTGTCAGAATTTTGGGTAGACACCTTTAAAAATTCAGCATATATACACTGGATTGATCAGCTTGAAGCAAAGTATCCAGATGTGCAGAAGATATCCACAAACGAGTTTGGTAGAATACGCGAATCGTTCGCTAATCTTTTGGAAGAAAAGCGAAAAGTAGCGGCAGAGTATTTGGTCCACGAACTGAAGAACAAGATAAAGTCCGTTCAACAAGTACAAGGGAAGTCGACGAAAGAGCTGAAACATCAAACAGGTAAAAAGAGAATGATCTGGCCACTTCGTAAACTAGTAAACGACTTTGCAGACAAAGGACTAGTGGATATTTTACCAGTGTGGCTAGCTTCACCAGAAATGGTGTCGTCTATTTTCCCATTAACAGAGGGACTGTTTGACATCGTTATATTTGATGAAGCTTCCCAGTTAACAGTAGAAAGCGGTATGCCGTCTGTATATCGTGGTAAACAAATTATCGTAGCGGGGGATGAAAAGCAGCTCCAACCATCCAATTTGTTCCGAGCGGGATACGCGGATGAAGAAGACGAGGAAGAAGCGAAGTTTGATACCGATGAGTCAATTAGCTTACTCAACTTAGCGAAACGACGTTTTCCGGCGAAGATTTTGCATTGGCATTATCGTTCTAAGTATGAAGAGCTCATTAATTTTTCTAACCATGCCTTCTATAACGGCTATGTCCAAATTGCTCCAAACGTTACGCCATTTAGAGAGCCTCCTGGCATAGTGTGGAAACGTGTAGAGGGTAGATGGCTTAACCAGTCGAACGAAGTGGAAGCACTGGAAATCGTCACGCAGTTAAAGTGTACGCTGCAACAACAACCTGGTAAGACGGTCGGGATCATCACTTTTAATGCGAAACAACAGTCTAAAGTACAAGATGTGATTGAAGCTATAGCAGCAGAAGATGAAGAATTTAGAACCCTTTATAATGAACTAATGGCACGTGATCTAGATGAACGGCTATTTGTCAAAAACATTGAAAACGTACAAGGAGACGAGCGAGATATTATTATTTTCTCCATTGGCTATGCAAAAAATGAAGAAGGCAAAGTGTACAACCGTTTCGGTTCGCTTAACCAAAGAGGCGGAGAAAATCGATTAAACGTAGCTGTTACCCGTGCAAAAGAAGGAATCATCGTGGTTTCTAGTATCGAACCAGAAGACCTAAATATAGCCAACACGTCCGAGCGCGGGCCGAAGCTATTAAAGTCTTACTTGAAATATGCAAGGGCCGTTTTTGGTGGAAAGTTAGAAGATATCCATGCAGTGATCAAAGAGATTAACGAAGCAGTAAACACACACGTTGTCCAACAAACTCTTCACTTCGATTCCCCATTTGAAGAGCAAGTGTACCAACAACTTCGTAATATAGGATATGAAATCACCACACAAGTAGGAATGTCCGGCTATCGAATCGACATGGCAGTCGTCCATCCAAACGATCGTTCCAGATACATCCTTGGAGTAGAATGTGACGGGGCGATGTATCACAGTTCCCCAAGCGCAAGAGAACGAGATGTTTATCGCCAAAGATATTTGGAATCAAGAGGCTGGAAAATCGAACGAATCTGGAGCAGAAATTGGTGGAGGAATCCTGTAAATGAGATAGAGCGTATTGATCGCCGAATTAAAGAGTTAGTTCGGGATGAAGAAGTCCGGGAAGTGTTGGAAGTGAGATAAGTGCCAGGCATGTCCTGAAGTTTCTTGTTTCATAAGCATTGCCTGTTCAGTGCTGCTTATTTTTTGGGAGTTTTAAAAAACATCGTTGCATCTATTTTCTTAAATAGTGCCGGTTTTTATATTTATCTACAAGCACTGTATCATAAATAAAGAACCTTACTTAGATTAGATGTGGTGAACTGTATCATATAATTTAAACCAGAAGTAGATGTAGTTAACATACCTGTATTGAACTACCATGTAAGAAAGTAATTTTTTACATTCTCGGTGGTGGAGCAAAGCTTTATGGATGGGTAACGGGTGTTTAGTTTAACAAGTGTTTTATGAGAGAAAAAGGTCTTAAGAATATTGATAAACCCACCAACATCAATTGTGTTGTCAATTACAGTCCACACAGTCGGAGAGTGTAACCAGTACAGCAATTATTAAAGTATTAACACTGCTTTAACTTCAAAATAAGTTTTACAACCTAATCATATTGCTTATTATTTGCTAACAAAATGCTCACAGTTTGCTCACGAATTGAAGTAAAAAACGTAATTCAACGTGCAAGATGTTACAGGTGAAAACTAGGAAAACGTTGATTTAACGCACTTTACGCAATCATGGTGCAAGATGTTACAGCACCAAAAAAATGGGCGGAATCATGTAATCATCACCTCGAATCCTTGATATGATTGGGTTTTGTAGTTAGATGAGAGTGGAATGCTAACATAGAGGTAAATTAACGGAGGCTTCTCATGAGTTCATTGAACTTGTGGGAAGTCTTTTTTTCATTTCTTGGGGGACGTGGAGATATACATTGTTCGTGATTTGATCGTCAGTATGACCCAGACGGTCCATGATTGTTCGAGTGAGAAAACAGCTTTAGTAAGAAGTGAGGTATGTGTGTTTCGTAATGAATGAGGTGTTAATTCAACATTCATGCCCGGCCATTTAATGACTTGACCTTGGGCTTCATTTATTTTTAACGTATATATCACTTTTCCAAGATAGAAATGTAAGTGATGTAGATAGGTATCTAATTTCATTAACGGAGCAGTAGCTTTAAAATATCTCTTTACAAACAACTATTTTGTGTTACTATGTACTAGTAATTAGTATCACTTACTAGTGTGTACCTAACACGAGGAACGCTGATATATAGTGAAATACAATTGGAGTGGATTTTTTGGAAAATATCACAGAAATGCTAAAAGGTGTGTTAGAGGGTTGTGTACTTGAAATTATAAGTCGTGGTGAAACTTACGGATATGAAATTACGCAAAATCTTCGACAGCTTGGTTTCGCTGATGTAGTTGAAGGCACTGTATATACAATAACTATGCGGCTTGAAAAAAATAATCTTGTGAACATAGAAAAAAAGCCATCTACTATGGGACCACCTAGAAAATTTTATACGCTCAACGCATCAGGACAAGAACAACTTGAAATTTTTTGGGCAAAGTGGGAATTCGTCTCAAGCAAAATTAACGAACTTAAAATAAAAGGAGGTAAGTAAAATGAGTTTTTTTAAAAAATCTTTTGAAAAAATTGTTGGAAGTTTTGATGAAAAAAAAGAATGGAGGGAGTTGGAGGCACGTGCGAAGGCGCTTCCACGTGAGTACAGCAGCGCTTACAAAGCTATCCAAAAGTATATGTGGACTGCTGGTGGTGGTCCCACTGATTGGAAGGACAGCAGTCGTATCTTATGCGGCATTCTCGATCTCTTTGAAGAAGGAGCAGCGGAAGGCAAGAGAGTCACTGATCTTACGGGTGAAGATGTGGCTGCATTCTGTGACGATTTAATGAGGGATGAGCTAACTTGGAAGGAAAAATATCGTAAAAAGTTGAATGATACCATTCGTTACGGTAAATAAATATATTTAAAGTAAAGGGTACTTTAGATAGTAACATAGGTATAATTTTGTTTTTATTCTTTTGTAATAAAGTAACTATTTAAATAAGAGGGATAGAGTTTAACGTCAAATAAAAATGAACATGTTTCAAATACATTCATTCTTGTTATTCGTATTCAGACAATTCTCGTAATGTTCTTCTGCTGGATCCGAACCAAAAATACGTTTTGGATAGTCTAAACCTCCATCAATACCGACTGCCCCACAATTACAGAACTGAAAGTCATGTGTGGTTTTTGATTCGATTGTGTCTCCGCAATGTTTGCAACGGATTAGGTTTTCATAATAGGTGTTTAGGAGTATAACATGGTAAATTAAAGGACGCTTCTCATAAGTTCATTGAACTTGGGAGAAGCTTCTTTTTTCATGAGGAAACACATTCTTCATCATTTGTTCACCGTTAAGACCACATACCCCTGATTTATTCATTGTGATACCGGCGCTTTTTTAATATAATTTAGTTAGTAGTAAACATCTTCCTTTGGTGTTTAGTTTTGCTTTAGAAGATTCTTTAATTTTTATCATCTCTATTTTATTAGAATTTAACCGAGATTCTTTAACTTGTACGAGTTTTGCTTAAAGTGAAAAATGCGTATAATGATGATTAATAAAAGAGAGAAATGGAGAACATACATGGTTCAATCAATTAATACAAAAGTAGATTTAGTTATTGATGCAACCTCACATATGGGACTTCCTGATTACGGAAAAATCATGATTGGAAACAAAGGGTTTGAATTTTTTAATAATCGTGATGCTCGTAAATTTATCCAAATTTCCTGGGAAGAAGTTGATATTGTCATTGCTTCTATCATGTTCAAAGGGAAATGGATACCGCGTTATGCTATTCAAACGAAGCGAAACGGGACATATACATTTTCTTCGAAAGACTCGAAAAAGGTTTTGCGGGCAGTTCGTGAATATGTTGAGCCGAATCGTATGGTTCAATCATTAAGTTTTTTAGATGTTATTAAACGCGGTATAAAGAGTACGTTTAAAAAGTGAATACGCACAATAAAGACAAGTTGGAAACTTGTCTTTTTTTGTTGAGAGCAAACCAAATTTGTGAACTTTTATTGTCATTTCGTTTCACTTTACACATAGTTTGTACGCAGTTTCTATGTTATTTAACTGAAAATAGATCATCGAAAGTCGTTGGCTAAAGGGAGTTTACAAGCATTTACAGTCTATAATATGCAATTGATAGAATAGTCCTGATTATGAGTGAAGAGGCACATAAAAAAGTAAATTCCTGCTTGAAAATGGTTTATTTTATGTGATATAATCTCTATGAAAGATGATTAAAGCGTTTGCAATATGATACTATATATCCATCTCCATTATTTTTTACGTGTTACTGATTCGATCAGGCATGAGTGAAGAGTATTGATAGATGAAGAAAAAGGGTGCATTCTATACCTATATCTTCATGTAATCAACTTTTTATTCATGCCTTTTTGGGCGCTTGTGGAAACGCTTACGAATCGATGGGGTTCACTAAGAAATAATTGGACCCGTTTCACAGTTTTTTGATTATTACTATAATAATAGGAGGTAAAAAGATGGTAGGGATTATCATTGCTAGTCACGGCGAATTTGCTAATGGTATCTTGCAATCCGGGGAGATGATCTTTGGAGTACAAGAAAATGTAAAAGCTGTTACATTGATGCCGAGCGAAGGACCTGATGATGTAAAGGCAAAAATGAATGAAGCAATCTCCTCTTTCGACAACCAAGACGAAGTATTATTCTTAGTCGATCTTTGGGGTGGTACTCCTTTCAACCAAGCCAATAGCTTGTTTGAAGAACATCAAGACAATTGGGCAATTGTTGCCGGAATGAACTTGCCCATGTTAATTGAAGCATTTGCATCGCGTTTTTCTATGAACACAGCGCATGAAATTGCCGCGCAAATTTTAGGAACAGCTAAAGAAGGAGTTAAAGTAAAACCTGAAGAGTTAGAACCAGCAGCATCAGTTACATCTGCAGATCAACCATCAACTGCAGGTGTCCCTGGTAAATTTGAATATGTGTTAGCACGCATCGACTCTCGTTTGCTTCATGGACAAGTAGCGACAGCTTGGACAAAATCGACGCAGCCGACTCGTATTATCGTTGTATCTGATACAGTAGCTAAGGATGAGCTTCGTAAGAAATTGATTCAACAAGCTGCTCCACCAGGTGTAAGGGCACACGTTGTTCCGGTCCAAAAAATGATTGAACTTGCAAAAGATGATCAACACTTCGGCAGCCAGCGCGCATTACTGCTTTTCGAAAACCCGCAAGATGCGCTAAGAGCGGTTGAAGGCGGCGTTCCATTGGAGACGATCAATGTCGGTTCTATGGCACACTCGCTTGGTAAAGTACAACCGAATAAGGTATTGGCGTTCAGTCAAGATGATATTGATACGTTTGCAAGACTAAAAGAGCTTGGTTTGACATTCGATGTTCGTAAAGTTCCGAACGATTCAAAAGGCAATATGGCTGAAATTATTAAGAAGGCGCAAGAGGAGTTAAACAAACAAAAACAATCATGATTATCATGAAAAAAAGGGAGGATAAATCATCATGGATTTGACGATTATTCAAATCATATTAGTCGTTATCGTAGCATTTTTGGCTGGTGTAGAAGGTATTCTGGATGAATTCCACTTCCATCAACCAATCATTGCATGTACGTTAATCGGCTTAGCTACAGGCCAAGTTGTACCTTGTCTTATCTTAGGCGGTACGCTTCAAATGATCGCTTTAGGCTGGGCGAATATTGGAGCCGCCGTAGCACCAGATGCTGCGTTGGCATCTGTTGCATCTGCCATTATTTTAGTTTTAAGCGGACAAGGTCAAGATGGCATATCTTCTGCAATCGCGATTGCTGTTCCACTTGCAGTTGCAGGGTTATTATTAACTATCATCTGCCGTACGATTGCGACAGCATTTGTTCACTTTATGGATGCTGCAGCTCAGGATGGAAACATTAGAAAAGTTGAATTTTGGCACATTATGGCGATTTGTTTACAAGGGCTGCGAATTGCAATCCCAGCTATCTTAATTGTAGCTATTGGTGCTGGTCCGGTTAGAAACTTGCTTGAATCTATGCCAATGTGGTTGACAGACGGTTTAGCAATCGGTGGCGGAATGGTTGTAGCCGTTGGTTATGCCATGGTTATTAATATGATGGCAACAAAAGAAGTATGGCCGTTCTTTGCCATTGGGTTCGTATTAGCGACTGTTTCACAAATCACACTAATCGGTTTAGGTGCAATCGGTGTGGCTATTGCACTTATCTATTTAGCTCTTTCTAAACAAGGCGGTTCAGGTGGAGGTAATGGCGGTAACGGTAATACAGGTGATCCGATAGGCGACATTATAGATAGTTACTAAGAAGATGAAGGAGGACGGAAAAATGGAACAAGAATTAAGATTATCAAAAAAAGATCGTATTTCTGTTTGGTGGCGTTCAACTTTCATTCAAGGTTCTTGGAACTATGAACGGATGCAAAACGGCGGTTGGGCATATGCAATGATTCCAGCCATCAAAAAATTATATAAAACAAAAGAAGAACGTTCGGCTGCACTAAAACGCCACTTAGAGTTCTTTAATACGCATCCATACGTAGCTTCACCTATATTGGGTGTAACGTTAGCGCTTGAAGAAGAACGAGCAAATGGCGCCCCTGTTGATGACGTAGCGATTCAAGGGGTTAAAGTCGGAATGATGGGGCCTTTAGCAGGTATCGGGGATCCAGTTTTCTGGTTTACAATTAAGCCGATTCTTGGTGCGTTAGCAGCTTCCCTTGCGATGACTGGTAATATCCTAGGTCCTATTCTTTACTTTGTTTTATGGAATCTGCTTCGGATGGGATTCACATGGTATACGCAGGAATTTGGTTACAAAGCTGGATCTAAGATCACGGAAGATTTATCTGGGGGGCTGCTTCAAGATATTACCAAAGGAGCATCCATACTCGGTATGTTTATCCTAGGTTCATTAGTTAACCGTTGGGTATCTGTAAGTTTTGCTCCAACCGTTTCTAAAGTTCAACTTGATGACGGCGCTTTTATCGAGTGGGATAAACTTCCGGCAGGTGCGGAAGGGATTAAATCTGCGCTGGAACAACAAGCTTCCGGGCTTTCATTGACCGCTGAGAAAGTAACTACTTTACAAAGTAACTTGGATAGTTTAATTCCTGGTTTAGCTGGATTACTATTAACACTTTTCTGCATGTGGCTGCTTAAGAAGAAAGTATCTCCTATCGTTATGATTCTTGGGTTGTTCGTAGTAGGTATTGTATTCCACTTAGTACACTTGATGTAAATAGTAATTCTCGAATAAATATAAAGCACCTCCTAGCATGAGCGGATCATGGAGGTGCTTTTCATATACATTGTACCCTTGAAGTTCAAAACAAGAAATAATAGTATAAAACAGAAGATATAAAATAGACAAATATATTTTAGGAGGCAGCTATGCTTACTATTGGTTACATAGGAAATGGAAAAAGCACGAACAGATATCATCTTCCTTTCGTCTTGCAAAGAGAGAATATAAAGGTTAAAACCATCTATCAAAGAAATCCTGATCATGAAGACTGGGACCGGATTGAAGGCGTCCATTATACTTCTGTTTTAGATGAACTATTAACTGACAAGGATATTCAGATGATTGTGGTTTGTACTAAACATGACAGTCATCTTGAATACGCAAAATATGTATTAGAACACAATAAACACTGCTTGGTTGAAAAGCCTTTTATGGAAACGTCCAAGGAGGCGAAAGAAATATTTGCACTGGCAAGAGAGAAAGGACTAATCGTTCAGGCGTATCAAAACCGACGCTTTGACAGTGATTTTTTAACTGTTCAGAAGGTTATTGAAGAAGGGAAATTAGGGGACTTGCTGGAAGTGGAAATGCATTATGACTATTATCGTTCAGAAGTACCAGAGTCCGTTCATTCCTACGATCCTGCTTTGTCCTTTTTATACGGACATGGCTGTCATACACTGGATCAGGTTATCAGCTATTTCGGAAAGCCGGAACATATTCATTACGATGTAAGACAATTACTAGGACAAGGAAGAATGAATGATTACTTCGATTTGGACTTATATTATGGCACACTAAAAGTTTCTGTGAAATCTAGTTATTTCAGACTCAAAGAAAGACCAAGCTTCGTCGTTCATGGCAAAAAAGGATGCTTTGTGAAAGAAACTAAAGACCGCCAGGAAGAACATTTAAAGTTATTCTACATGCCTGATAACAAAGACTTTGGAATCGATACAATTAAACAGTATGGTGTACTGACATATATTGATGAAGAAGGAAACATACACGAAGAGAAAGTGAAATCGGTAAATGGAGACTACGGACGAGTATACGATGATTTATATGAAGCCATCGTGAATGGGAAAGCTAAAACCATTACAGACGAACAGACCCTGCTGCAAATGGAGATATTGGAAACCGGAGTAAGAGATTTAAAATGAAATGAATAATGTTCTTAGCAACTAAGGCCGTTCATGTGAAAAATATATATCAGTAGAAAAAACCACTTCCTAAACGTTGGGAAGTGGTTTTTTATGTGATTATTCCTTTGAATCATGGGTCCTTGGTTAAAATCTGTCACTTTCATATAGCCATACATCCCTAAGTATAGTTTAGTTTGATCCAGATGCGTTCCTAAACTAACGTAATAAGCTGATTGATTCCCAAGTAAAAAAATATATGAAATTTTTTTATCCAATATATTCAAGTATTTTTTCTGTTACCACATATTAACTATAGGGTTGACAACTAATATAAATTCATGTTAAATTTATCTTGAGTTAAAGATACTTTAATTAAAGATATTTAGTTAAATAAATATTAGAGGGTATCATATCATTTGGGGCTGTAAGCGGAGCTCGCGCAACAGAGCATTTACGTGGAATTTTAAGTGAATTGCTTTAGCACATGTACATTTTGTGATTAATTTTAATAAATTCTGAGCAAAATGCTATCAACTAGATTGAAGGTTTCGCTGAGAATTTATAGTCGAACGGGAGGGAACAAGATGAACAAGATAGCAGGACATCATCATATTTCTATGATTACGAAAAATGGCCAACAAAACAATCAGTTTTATCAAAAAGTGCTTGGGCTTCGACGAGTGAAAAAAACGGTTAATCAAGATGATCCGAGTATGTATCATCTGTTCTATGGGGATTTAACGGGCAGTGCGGGAACAGAACTATCCTTCTTTGAGATTCCAATGGTAGGAAGAACGAAACGAGGAACTAATGCCATTACGCGAATTGGCTTACTAGTTCCGTCTTATGAGAGTTTACAATATTGGAAGAGAAGATTTGAATTACTTGATGTACAACATGGGGAGCTAACCATGTACGCAGGACGTGAAGCACTCCACTTTGAAGATTACGAGGGATTACGACTTGTCCTCCTTAATAATAATGGTGAGGAAGTACCAGCGAATTGGCAGCCTTGGGATGATTCGATGATTATAGCAGAGCATCGTATTCTTGGAATGGGTGCTGTAGAAATAACTGTGCAATCACTTGATAGCTTAGCGAATACATTAGAAAAATTGTTTGGCTATGAACTTGCTTCGCATAAAGCGAACGAAGCTGTCTACCAATCGGTACAAGGACAGTCATTTGGTGAAATTGTTATTGTGGAGCAAAATGGTCAAAAAGAAAAACCTGGAAAAGGCAGTGTACACCATATAGCTATCCGTGTAAAAGATGGCGAGGAGCTAAGAGAGTGGCACCGGCGTATTCAAGACTTTGGATTCGAAGTGATGAAAATAACAGACCGTTACTATTTTGAGAGTTTATATTTTAGAGAAGAAAACGGTATTCTATTTGAGTTAGCGACAGACGGACCAGGTTTTACAATAGATTCTACCATTGAATCCTTGGGTAAAGAGCTAGACTTACCACCATTTTTAGAAGACAGACGTTTGGAAATTGAGGCGAAATTAGAACCGATTGAGTAAGGGAACGAAGAAGCATTAATGGTTACCATAGGCAAAGGTTTAGAAAGTTGGCGGCGGATAATTGGTTACCGTAAGCCGGTCGATGAATTTGTGGAATTTATCTAATAGAGGAGGAAATAATGATGAAAAAACATACTGCGGGGATTCACCATATTACAGCAATCGTTGGCCATCCACAGGAAAATGTTGATTTTTATGCAGGGGTATTAGGTTTACGTTTAGTTAAACAAACAGTGAACTTCGATGATCCGGGCACATATCATCTATACTTTGGAGATGGTGGAGGGAAACCAGGTACAATTATTACCTTTTTTCCTTGGGCAAATGCTTATCAAGGACAAATCGGGGATGGTCAAGTCGGAATTACTACGTATGTAGTCCCAACAGGATCATTAAGTTTTTGGGTCAATCGTCTTGCAACATTTGCGATTCCATTCAAAAAAGCAGAGCGTTTTGGGGAACAAGTCATTCAATTTGATGACCCACATGGCTTACATTTGGAACTTGTTGAACGTGCAGAGGGTGAACAAAACAACTGGACATTTGGCGGAGTAACACCAGAAGTCGCGATTAAAGGCTTTGGTGGTGCAATACTTTACTCAAGCAAACCAGAGGAAACCGCTAAAACACTAACGGAGGTATTGGGGCTTGAAGAGGTTGGAACCGAGGGTGATTATACACGCTTTAAAGCTTCAGCGGATATAGGTAATATTATCGATTTAAAAATGGTCACTGGCGTTAGAGGTTCAATGGGGGTTGGTACCGTTCACCATATTGCATGGCGTGCAAAGGATGATGTGGATCATTTGGAATGGCAACAACATGCGATGAATCTTGGCCAACATGTAACAGAGCTGAAAGACCGTAACTACTTTAATGCATTGTACTTCCGTGAGTCAGGGGAGATTTTATTTGAAATTGCAACAGACCCGCCAGGATTTGCACATGATGAAACACCGGAAACAATGGGTACTCAGTTAAAGTTACCTGTACAATACGAACAACACCGTGAACAATTAGTTAATTCACTTATTCCAATTCAAGTGCGTCCAATCAACTAATAAAGGGGCTGACTATATTGATTTCAATTGATCCAAAACAAAATAGTGAACGAGATAATTATAAACTGTTAATTGGTTCTATCATTCCGAGACCAATTGCTTTCGTTACCACACAATCCGAGGATGGAATTGTGAATGGGGCACCTTTTAGCTATTTCAATATTGTTTCATCTAATCCGCCGATGGTGTCACTTGCTATCCAAAGACTGGGTGACCGTAAAAAAGATACTGCCCGTAATATTTATGATAACCAACAATTTGTTGTGCATATTGTGGATGATGAGAATGTAGCGAAAATCAATGAAACCGCAGCTTCATTACCTGCATCAGAAAGTGAAATCGAATTGGCGAATCTAACACTCATACCAAGTGAAAATGTCTCTGTACCGGGTGTAAAAGAAGCAAAAGTTCGAATGGAATGCAAACTAGTACAAGCAATTCCTCTAGGAGGAGAAGAAAAGAGTAGTGATTTATTCATTGGAGAAATAGTACGGTTTCATATGGACGAGGCAATATATCAAGATGGGCGAATTGATCCAAGAGGCTTAAACGCTATAAGTCGCTTAGCAGGTGCTGATTATGCGAAAATCGGTGAAATTTTTTCCATTGAAAGACCGAAGTAGAAATGTCCCTTACTTTGGATTGAGTATTGATGAAATGGATTACAACTATTGTTACTTTGATGAACCATCATAGTTCAGGTAGGAGGAATAGTAGTGACTTAGAGATAGGACTAGTTCTCCCTATCTATTTAAAGACTTTTTCTGAAAATAAGAAATTAGTAAGGTAAGTGTTCGTCTCGTAAATGCTCGTACTGGAAAGTCCACAGGTTATCGTAGATTAGCTGGTGGAAATGCATTATTCACAAGTATGAAAATAGATAAATTTTATGTTGATGTTAAAGATGGATATGCTTCTGGAATTTGTTTTCATGAACTAATCGATGCGCTAGTTGAATAAGGAGACACCTTAAAGGACCAAAAAGCGGTCCTTTTCTCTTTGTTAACGTTTAGTAAGAATGAACTTCGAGTCTTAGTGAAAGAAACTAAAGGTTTTGAAGGTGTTTGTTGTTTCCTCTTTGTGTTAAACCGATAAGTTGAATTATGTGAACTAGATTTGTATAAAGTATTCATATTTTCCTTTGAAACTTTGTCCAACTAAAGGGGTTTGTTTGTTAATAATGGTAAAATAGAGGGAATGACTATAAAATAGGAGAATTATTAATGAAACAAATAACATTTGAAGATATTTATACGCTTGGAAAAGTAGTGGTTGAAAATGACCAATATAGACACTTTCATTACCCTGAGATGTTGACTAGGTATGATAGTAATTTTATTGAGTTTACAAATCTACCGTATTTACCTGAATTTAAAGAAGCTGAAAATTACTTAAGGGAATATCATCTGAAAAAAGGTCAAAAACATGTTAAGTTTTATTTTCCTGCTAATAAAAAACCAACCACTGAACTTATTACTTACCTAACTAATATAGGCTATGAAATGGGTTTTGTGGAATT
>NZ_AJTN02000260.1 GCF_000305495.1 Peribacillus psychrosaccharolyticus ATCC 23296
AAGGAATCGCGTATTTCTCTTGGAATGTCTGCTTTACCTCCCGCGGTCCACTGCGACCTTCAGTTTTGCGATTTGGCAGCCGGTCATAAACGACATTAGGAAAGGGGAGCTCGTAAGTTTCCCATGTATGCTGATGATACATATATCCGGTAATGGTCTCATTCTCCCAATCAATATGATTTTCTCCGAACATAAAAGGAATGCATCCAGTCGCTTTGTTTAAGGAGAGCAGCTTAGAGAAGAACGACGTACGTTCTCCAAGTGGTTTGTTTTGAATGGTTGAAAAGCCAGAAGAAAAAACACCTACAAGGGGACCAATGTGAATGTCTTTTCCATAGATGAACAAATGGATAGGTGTCTCTGTATCCGGGAAGTTCAGGCGTTCGGCCAGGCTTTTAGAAATGACAATGGATTGTGTAATGGATGGATTTCGCTTGATTAAGGCCGGTGCAGAAGAATGACCAAAACAGACGGTGTTTATTTCCTGCATATCCGTTAATTCAGAAGGATAATAAAAGATATCATCTGAAATATCAGAGATTTCAACTGAATAAATCCTCTTCATGATGATTGACCTGCTTTCGAAAGTTCTGATGCTAGATATTTACAATATAGACCAGGTGCAGAAAAGATGTTAGTCAGTTGTTCTGGGTGAAGCTTTTCGATGATTTTACGGCCAGGCTTAGAATTAATATCAAGTATCCAAACCTTTCCATCCTGATCAAGTCCAAGATCAACACCCAATTCAAATAAACGATTAAATTTTGTTTCTAATGCAACAGGCAACGTTTGATAAATACGTTCGATCATCGGTTCTAGCTGTCTTGCTGACGCAATAGAAAGTGTATCTAAATAGGAATCATATGAATAGGCCCGTCCGCCGGTGGCAAGATTTGAGGTAATGCCATCCTTTTTTCCTTTACGTATCCCTCTTCCGCGTTCAATCCAGTTGTTTTCTCCATCCTTTTGCAGCAAAGACCGGATATCAAAAGGCTCTTGTTCTTGTGTGAAGAGAGTAAGAAAAGGCTGACCTAAATAGTGGTATTTCGTTAGTAATCGTTCCAGCCATTTATTTAATTCTTCCTCAGTTGTAAAAGCCCTTTTATAGCGACCTGCTTGTTTTTGCATGGATACTTCCGTGCCTTTCTCCATTTTGGTTAAGACAAAAATGCCGGATCCTCGTGAACCGTATTCTGGTTTCAGAATAATAGATGAAAACTGCGTGAGCATGGCGTTGGCATCAGCAGGACTTTGTAATTTTTCTGTTGGTGGAAGAAAGGCCTGTAAGAACGCGTCTTCCTTTAGGGTTTGATAAACCTCCCATTTTCCAGGAAGACCGTATCCAATGAAGTTGGTATCCTGTTTAAGCCAGTTTATATTTTTCCTAGTTTCATTGGATTGGCGAGTTAAGCCGTGAAAGGTTCGATCATAGATAAATTCAGGTACTGGAAAGAGTCTTTTTGTCCAATAGTGATCTTTACGATGAAAACATTCACCTTGAATCATTTTTTTTGTACTATCAATCGCTTGTGGTGTAAAGCGGTAAACATTGAGATTTAGTTTGATGGCTTCCTTTGCGATCGCTGTAAAATAGAGATGTTCTTTTGATAAGTCATTCGTCATAATTCCGAGAGATTGCATAATACAGCTCCTTTCTTAATCAGTGTTTAAATAGAGTGCATACATATAGTCAATGATCTTTCTTACTGAAGGTCGAAAACGTACATAGTTTCCTATAAACTTTTTGGAAGGTTTTGAATTGACTTCTATGATCCATGGAAAATAATCTGTATCGAGTGCTAAATCGATCCCAAGCTCTCCGAATAAATCACTTCTGCTAGTTGATAAAACTTCAGCAGTTTTCAGTGCAAGCTGGGAGAGTGTTTGATAAATTTCATACGCTTTTGCCGGTTCGAATATAGTTAGCAGGAATTCAAGACCGTTTTCCATTTCGCCCCCGCGTGCCAGATTTGAGACAATATGACCGGCGTGACCGGTTCGCGCGATAATGGAAACGATTTTCCAGTTATGCTGTTTGTTTTTAATTAAGAGCACCCTGAAATCTGTCTTTTGGTCATCCAGCTCGAATAAAGAAATCCCTTTTTGAATGATATAGGAACGTTTTCGGCTTTGCTTTTTTAAAATCCGAAATACTTCTGCTTCGGATTCAACAAGAAAAGAGGTAAGGTTATTAGAATGTTCAATAACCCACCCTTCTGAGGTTTGAGTCAGTTTACAAATGTTTTTTCCCTGGCTTCCAAAAGATGGCTTTACATAGACGGCAGGATGTTTAAGTAAGAACGTTATAAAATCTGATTCTATTTTAAGGGGAACGGTCTCAGGTAAAAAAGGCAGCAGAGAATTCTCTGCGCTTAGAAGTTCATGAACTTCCCATTTAGAGAGAAAGCCCCCATTAAAAAGCGGGATAGCTAGTTCTTGTAACCTTAAAACAAAATGTTGGAAGTCCACGGATTTTTCTAACTTTCTTGAATGCAGCCGATTATAAATGACATTTGGCATAGGAAGTATGGTTCTCTCCCAGTGGTCTTCTGTTGGATAATATCCAAGTACTTGACTATCTTCTAAGGTTTGCAGCTTTAACAAATAAAAAATAAAGCCTTGTTCATTACAATAGGAAGATAGCTCGCGGTAAAATATATCGTTATCAAATGTTCCATTGAGAGAGTTTGGTGTATGATTGGTAAGAAGCGCCAAAATAGGACCTATGGTTAATCTATTTTCGTTAGGATAATACTGAACTCGGACTGGAAAGGTAAGTAAAGGAATCAATAGAACTTGCATACTTTCTTCCGCCAGCTTAACTAAACTGTCGCGGCCTGGAAGTTGACGGATTTGTAATGAAAGTTGGTTTATTCCTGCTTTCACGAAGATGCTATCACCATGATTGAGTTCCCATTTCTTGAGAAGACTTTTAGAAATGTAAATGGAATCTTTATTCTCGGGAACATTTCCTGCCGTTAGTATAAATGCACGATTTTCTAACACCTTCATTCTCATCCCTCATTTGCACTGAGATTAGTATCCTTTTATAATGAAGAGATGGGCTAATGCGGATATCATATCTTATGTTTTGGATGATTTGAACGTACCTTTATGATGAATATTTTTAACAGAAGAAGGAGATAAAGCATGAACTGGATGATTACACTTGCATTTATGATTATTATTGGAGCAATAATAGGAGGATTTACCAACTTTATTGCTATAAAAATGCTGTTCCACCCGTATAAACCAATCTATCTTTTTGGTAAACAGCTGCCTTTCACACCGGGGTTGATTCCAAAACGACGTGATGAGCTAGCCTCTCAACTTGGGAAAATAGTAGTTGAACATTTACTTACCCCTGAAAGTCTTCAGCAGAAGGTGCTCAATTCTACTCTTAAACAAGATATGAATACATGGGTACAGGGAGAAGTGAAAAAATGGCTGTCATCAGAAAAAAACGCAGCAGAGTTATTGGCTGAATACGGGATAAACAATGCTTCTGATGTAACTGAAGACTTTTTAAAGAAGTTCCTTGTGAGTAAATATGACAGTTGGATGGCTGAGAATCGCAGTAAACAGACTAGTGATTTATTTTCACCGGCTATTCTAGAGAAGGCTGTTGCAAAGATCCCTGATATATCTGAATATATTCTTTCCAAGGGAAAAGAATACTTTACGAGCCAAGAAGGCAAGCGTCGTCTTGAACAAATGATGGAAGAATTTTTTAGTCAGCGCGGAAAAATTGGGAATATGATTCAGATGTTCATGGGGAATGCCAAACTGGTTGATATCGTTCAACCTGAATTGCTTAAATTTCTTAATCAGACTAAAACATCCGATTTAATTACTGTGTTACTTACTCGAGAATGGCATAAAGTAGAAGAATGGGAGCTGGAAAGAGTGGAAGGCATCTTTGGTGCAGATGCTATTAAAGAGTTGCTTTCTAAGAAAGTAACTCAATTAGCAGATATTCCTGAATGGTTTGAAAAGCCGCTTCATGAGCTTGCTGCTCCAATGGAATCTGTCATCCTTGATAAGGTAATTCCCACCCTGCTCGATCAAGCCTTACTGCTGGTCAGTGCACAACTTATTCCAATGGTAGAAAGACTGCATATTGAGGAAATTGTGGAAGAGCAAGTTAAGGCATTCTCACTCGAAAGACTCGAGGAAATTGTTTTGCTGATTGCAAAGAGAGAATTAAGTATGATTACGTACCTAGGATTCCTGCTTGGTGGATTGATTGGAATGTTACAAGGATTTTTCTCCATATTTTTTGGCTAATGAAGATTGTTTTGGTATAGTAGGGAAATAGATTATTAGGAGGTTACACAATAATGTCAAATGTATATGATGCAGCGTATGATATGGAAAAAGCAATTAGAAACAGCAGTGAATTTACTGATTTAAAGAATCTTTACGATCAGGTTAATGCCGACCCAGGAGCTAAAGGAATGTTTGATAACTTCCGTCAGCTTCAGATGACTCTTCAGCAAAAACAAATGACAGGACAAGAAATAGCCCCTGATGAAATGGAACAAGCACAAAAAACAGTTGCTCTTGTACAGCAGCATGAGACCATTGCTAAATTAATGGAAGCCGAGCAAAGATTAAGCATGGTTATTGCCGATTTAAACCGTATTATCATGAAGCCTTTAGAAGACTTATACGGTGCACCTGAACAATAAGTCATTGAAATGCCTCTCAAGCACATTGTGCTCGGGGGGCATTTGTTTTTTACAAAATCCCTATGGATGTTCTAGCCCCCATTTTTGATTCATAAATTGTAGTAGAACACTACAGATGGGGGAGATTGGCATGGTATATCGGTTACTGGCGGTCAATATTGATGGAACCCTGCTTCAATCGAATGGCCGCTTAAACAAAATGACTAAGGAAGCCATAGAATATGTTCATCAAAAAGGTGTACATGTAGCTTTAGTTACATCAAGAAGTTACCATTCAGCCAGAAAAGTGGCTAAGGCCCTTAAAATAAATCCTATGATTGTGGCTCACCAAGGAGCATTTGTAGGAGAAACGCTCGACAAACCAATCCATGTTCAACGAATGACAGAAAGTCTAGTCCTGGAAATCGTGCAATTACTGGAGAAGACAGTTTGTCAGATTCAGCTGGTCCATGAAAAGCAGCTGTTAGCTAATCGATTAGAAATACCAGAAAATCTACTAGGAAAAGCTGTACTCCAAATGAATGAACAAAATTTCTATTCTCAGCATTTTGTCGATACACTTAGTGAAGAATTGGCGGTGCAGCCCTTTACAGCAACCAAGATCGATGTCTATTTTCCAGAAGAAGCAGAAAAGGAAAGCCTGTTTAACCTAATTAATGATATGTTTAAAGAAGTGACTATTATTGAAAAACCGGGGCAAAGACTCACCATTGTTCCTGCTGGGGTATCGAAGTGGAACGGCGTTCTCTATCTTGCTGATTTTCTAGGAGTTAAAGCAAATGAGATTGTAGCGATCGGTGATGGTCTTGATGATTTAGAAATGATTGCATTCTCTGGATTAGGGGTAGCAATGGGAAATGCACCAAATGAAGTGAAGTTGGCAGCGAAATGGGTAACACGTACTAATGATGAACAAGGTGTTGCCTATATGCTCAAGGAATTTTTTCGTAAGCAGCATCCCATTGGATTTATTGAAAAACTGAATCATCTTCGATAAATAATTTGATTTGATAAATATTTTTATGTTTCTTTCACACACTATAACTATCCTTAAATAGAAAGGAACATGAAAATTGGGAACAATTGATCCAAAAGATGTAAATGTTGGCGACGAGGTCTATGTCATTTACAATAACCCTCATACACCAAGTGTATCGAATGTAAGAGCAGCTGAAATTGTCCAGCATCCAAAGGATCCTCAAGCCATAGCTTTGTTTTTAAATGATACTTTTCATGTTGTAGAGGATGATGATGCGCTCTATTCTTCTGAAGCGGAAGCGGAGACAGCCTTTAACGAATTATACGATGAAGATGTCCTATTCTAAAGAACAGACCCCGTTAAAAAACGGGTCTCAGACTGTAGACCAACTCGGGTGAGATTTAAAATTGAGATGTTGATTTCCATTCCAGGCGCTTCGCTTTCCGCGGGCGGGCGGTGAGCCTCCTCGTCGCTTACGCTCCTGCGGGGTCTCACCTGTCCCGCTGTTCCCGCAGGAGTCTTCACGCCTTCCATTTCAATCAACTTGACTTTCTTACTTAAAGGTCAAAGGCCTAGTTTTTTTGAGGTAATAAGGAGTATTTTCGAAAACCAACTTGAAATGGTAATAGTAGACCAGCTTGTTTCCACTCAAAAAATGCAAAAGAGGTTCGGAATGAAACTATTCCGAACCTCTTTTGTCTACAAACTGAGAC
The DNA here is from genome assembly GCF_000305495.1 of Peribacillus psychrosaccharolyticus ATCC 23296. Lineage (GTDB taxonomy): Bacteria > Bacillota > Bacilli > Bacillales > DSM-1321 > Peribacillus > Peribacillus psychrosaccharolyticus. Next base: position 6,384 of record NZ_AJTN02000260.1, read on the forward strand.
CCCGTTAAAAAACGGGGTCTGTTTTATTGTTGTGGACTTTCTGTTCGTAAAAAGGGGAGAGTACAGCAGCGAAATGAACCGCCTGATTTAATGATTTCTGAAATATCACATTCAATCACTTCATATCCACGCTTACGTAATTCCATATTTACCTGTGTGTTCATAGGCAGGCTGATTATTTTTTTGTGCCCAATAGATAAAACATTCGTACCGAGTGTGAATTGTTCTTCAGGAGAAACGATAATTAAATCATAGCGTTCACTAAGTTGTTTCCTGTCTTCTTCATCAATCGCATCTGGAAAGATTAATGCCTCTGTAGGTGAAATAATATTGAAGATACAATCTAAATGCAGGTATTTTTCTTCAAAACGGATCGGTTTAATTTCATAGTCAGTAAGAAGTTTTTGTAATTGGCGGGCCGAATGTTTATGCGTTCGATTGCTCAGTCCTACATAAATCGAATCACGATCAATAATTACATCTCCGCCTTCAATTCGTTCATGATTCAGATTATAGTTGGGGAGGCTATGGTCTTCTATCCAAGATTTTAGGATGGTTTCTTCACCTTGTCTGATAGGACTGGCCATTTCAGCAATAAAGATGGTATGTCCAAGTGTAAATCCAATATCACGGGTGAAAACTTGTTCATTATATGTAGGTTCAGCAGGCAGTTGAATGACGTCAATATCATGATTCTTAAGGAGGTTGATAAAAGCTTCATGCTGCTGTAAGGCTAAAGGGATTTTAATATTATCTTCTTTATAATACTTTTGTGTTTCATTGATGACCTCACGGATCTTCATAAAGCGTGGTTCACATACGATTACTTTTTTTAAACGATCATATTCACTTCTACAAAACACTGTGTCTTTTACTATTTGTTTCATACAGTCCTCCTGATTAAATGCTTTCTTCTTATATTTCCTTAAATGAAGCGAAAGAAACCTACCAAGCCAGAAAATAGGTAAAGGAATATTCCATTATTTAGCGAATACCTATCTTTATATTCATGATGGATTAATAAGGGGGAAATTTCTATGATGAACACGCCATTATTATTGACGCAAATGATTGAACGAGCAGAACGGTATTTTCCAAAAAAAGAAGTCATTTCGAGAACAGAATCCGGCATACATCGAATGACATACGCTCAAACAGCTGAACGGACGAGAAGACTTGTTAGTGTTTTGCGAAAGCTTGGTGTCAATAAAGGGGACAAAGTGGGAACCCTTGCTTGGAACCATCATCGTCATTTAGAGACCTACTTTGCTGTTCCCTGTTCTGGTGCTGTCTTGCATACAATTAATTTCCGTCTTTCCCCTCAACATGTTTCTTATATCATTAATCACGCCGAAGACAAGCTTCTATTTGTCGATGCAGATATTTTACCGCTGTTGGAAGGAATTAAAGAACAGTTGAACCATGTAAAAGGATTTGTTATTATGACGGATCAAAATGAGTTGCCTGAAACGACATTATCACCTGTTTATCATTATGAAAAACTATTGTCTGAAGGAAATCCTAAAGAACCATTTATTCAAGATTTAGATGAAAACAGCCCAGCTGGTATGTGCTATACATCAGCTACGACAGGTAATCCTAAAGCGGTTATCTATTCACATCGAGGAATCCTTCTGCATGCAATGGCTTTAGGATTAGTCGATAATACGGGAATTAGTGAACGGGATACAGCCCTCCCAGTGGTACCTATGTTTCATGTTAATGCTTGGGGTATTCCCTTTGCATGTGTTTGGTTCGGTGCAAAATTAGTCCTGCCAGGTCCAGCGTTTTCACCAAAATTAATTGCTGAACTATTTGAAGCGGAAAAGGTTACGATTTCGGCAGGTGTGCCGACAGTCTGGATGGGTCTCCTTAAAGAACTCGAGGAACATACCTACGATACAAGCAGTTTGCGTATGATTCTTTGCGGCGGATCAGCTGCACCGAAGAGCATGATTAAGGAATTTGAAACCAAATATCATATCCCGTTTCTTCATGCATATGGGATGACGGAAACGAGTCCATTAGTGTTTTCAGGAGTATTAAAAAGCTATCAAGAAGAACTGAGCGAAGAAGAACGTTATGACATTAAGTCAAAACAGGGAATGGTTGTTCCTTGTATTGAAATTAAAGTTGTTGGACTTGATGGAGAAATTCAGGCAGATGGGAAAGAAATGGGTGAGCTCTTAATCAGAGGGCCATGGATTGCGGATGAATATTATCAAGATGAGCGGACGGAAGCTGCTTTTGTAAATGGATGGCTGCATACAGGGGATGTTGTAACCATCGATGAAGAAGGATATGTTAAAATAGTTGACCGAACCAAGGATTTAATTAAAAGCGGGGGTGAATGGATTTCTTCCGTTGATCTCGAGAATGCTCTGATGGCTCATGCTGGTGTGTTTGAAGCCGCCGTTATTGCTGTTCCAAATGAGAAATGGCAGGAGCGCCCCGTCGCATGTGTAGTGTTAAAGGATGCATATAAAGATAACGTGACCAAGGAAGAACTGCTTGAATTTCTAGCACCGCAATTCGCAAAATGGTGGCTCCCTGATGATATCTTATTCTTAAGTGAAATTCCTAAGACTGGTGTAGGAAAGTTTTTAAAAATGGCACTTCGTGAACAAGTAAAAGATCTATATGCCAATAGCAAATGACAAATATAAATATTTTTATAATAATCCGACATAATTATTTTTAATGAATCCGCTTTCATGTATACTGTTAGTATTAACAGTAATATAGAAGGAGCTGGGGAGCTTGAGTATCGAATCGACTTCGACAAAACAAACCGTGATTGTCACGTATATTGAAAGAACAGCAGTCGTAGAATTGAACCGCCCTGAAGCCATGAATGCCATGAACGAAGAGATGCTTCACGAGTTGGCAAAGGTCTTAAAGGAAATAACGTATAAAGACGAGATTGACATTGTCATTTTAAAAGGCAAGGGAAAAGCGTTCTCAGCAGGCGGGGATATTAAGATGATGTTGTCATCAGATGTTACAGAGGGATTCGATAACATCATGGACTGTATAAGTGATATTGTGACATCACTTTATTTAATGCCGAAGTTGACGATTTGTGCTGTGCACGGTGCAGCAGCTGGTCTTGGCTTGTCTGTCGCATTGGCAACCGATTATATTATTGCTGAGCCGGAAAGCAAATTGGCTATGAACTTTATAGGGATTGGGTTAATTCCGGATGGAGGCGGCCACTTCTTCCTAGAGCGAAGGCTTGGAGAAGTGAAAGCGAAAGAATTAATCTGGGAAGGAAGAGTACTGAGTGCCCAGCAAGCATATGAAAAAGACCTGATTCATGAAATAGCATCGATTCCGCTAGAGCAGGCTGTAGAGAAAAAACGTCAGATCTGGCTGAACAGCCCGACCAAAGCCATGATTAAAACGAAAAAAATCCTCAGTGAACAAAACCGGCCGACTCTATTAAAGATCCTTGAAATTGAAAAAAATGCTCAAATGAAAATGCGCGAAACAAAAGACCATAAAGAAGGCGTTCAAGCCTTCCTTGAAAAAAGAAAGCCAAAATTTATTGGTCAATAAAAATATGAAATTACCCCGTTCAGTTCTTTGAACGGGTTAATTCTATTTGCAGCGCTTTCATTACGAATGAAATAAAACAAGGCTGCCTTGTGGTGATGTACAGCGGTGTGTTTTTTCAAGGAAGTTCTTGTCTGCTAACATCTTATGGCCGATTTCCTTTGCCAGCTTGTTGTTCTCAGCGGTAAATGATTCATCGAGCAGCTTTTCACCATTTGGTTCAAAAACGGTTAACTTATAAATGTTACTCATAAAAATTCCTCCATCTTTTTTGAAAGGGTTTACTACTATTATTTTTGCATAATATTCCATCTTTTGTAAAGGGTTATGTACTTTCATAGACTTATATAATACGATTAGATAAACAGTTTTGATTGAGAGGGGAGAAAAGAATTGTCATTACATATAAATCATGTAACCAAAAAATTCGGTGATTTTACCGCAGTGAATGAATTAAATATTACCATTCCAGAGAAGCAAATGTTTGGTTTATTGGGAGCTAATGGGGCAGGGAAGACGACAACGTTCCGAATGATTCTAGGATTATTAACTCCAACTGAGGGGGAGATTACTTGGAATGGAAAAGGAATCGACTATTCGACCAGCTCAATTATTGGCTATCTCCCTGAAGAAAGAGGATTGTATCCTAAATTGAAAGTTCGGGAACAGTTACTTTATTTAGCGAGATTAAGAGGAATGTCTAAAAATGACGCGTTTACTGAGTTACAGCATTGGCTGGAACGCTTCAAGATCCCAGAATATCTTGATAAAAAGGTAGAAGATCTTTCAAAGGGAAATCAGCAGAAGATTCAGTTGATAGCGTCTGTTATACATAAACCAGAGCTGCTCATTCTTGATGAACCCTTCAGCGGGCTGGATCCAGTCAATGTAGAAATGCTTAAACAAGCTGTTATTGATTTACGCGACAAAGGGACAACGATTGTTTTTTCCAGTCATCGAATGGAGCATGTCGAGGAAATGTGTGAACACTTATGTATCATGCATCGAGGAGCACCTGTGGCAGCCGGGAAATTAAAAGATATTAAGCGTTCTTTTGGTAAAAAGAATATAGTCATTAAAGCCGATTTTAACCTAGATTTCCTTAATGAATATCCGGGTGTTGTGAAAACGAAGATTACAACAGAAGGAAGAATCCTGCAAATTACGGGGGAAGATGTTGCTGAGAAAATCCTCCAGGATCTTGTACCGCGTGGGTTTGTTAGGAAGTTTGAGCTGGAAGAGCCCTCGTTAAATGATATTTTCATTGAGAAAGTAGGTGCAGCTTATGAATAAATTTTGGATTGTTTTTGCACATACCTATCTAACAAAGATAAAATCAAAATCCTTCATTATTACCACTGCAGTCATGTTAGTGTTAATCTTCGGTCTGTCCAATGTAACGAAGATTATTGATTACTTTGATGATAATGAAAAAGAGAAAGTAGCTGTAATTGATCAGACGGGTGCATATTTCGAGCTTTTCAAGAATACGGCAGAAACAATGAATAAGGAACTGACAGTTCAAGCGGTTCCAAATGAAAAAGAAGCAGAAAAGCAGGTTTCCGATGAAGAAATAATCGGCTACCTTCTTATAAGTGAAGATAGTAACGGAGAAGTAAAGGGAGTGTATAAAGCTAATGAAATATCTAATACGGAGGTAAGTGCAGGCTTATCTACAACACTAAACCAGTTAAAACTGCAGAAGGTAAAAACTGAACTCAATTTAACTGATGAGCAAATTGAAGCGTTAAATGCACCGGCTGTTTTTGAAACCGTTGCGCTGAAAGAAAGTGCAAAAACAGAGGAAGACTTGAACCAGGCACGTGGACTGGTCTACATCTTGTTGTTTGTTATCTATTTTAGTGTTCTGATGTATTCTAGTATGATTGCAACAGAGGTTGCTACTGAAAAGTCTTCACGAGTAATGGAAATCTTAATATCAAGCATTCCCCCCATACAACAGATGTTTGCGAAAATCCTTGGGGTCGCGTTATTAAACTTCACCCAGATTCTTTTGTTTTTAGGACTAGGGTATGTGTCCGTAAAACAAAATCTGTCAGAACTGAATGACGGGTTTTTCTCCGTTTTTGGATTTGGGAGTATTCAGCCTTCAATACTGGTGTATGCAGTGATATTCGTATTACTGGGCTATTTACTGTATGCAACACTTGCAGCATGCCTAGGATCGATCGTCAGCCGAGTTGAGGACGTTCAGTCCATGATTATGCCAATGACGACGCTCATTATTATCGCCTTCCTTATTGCGATGTCTGGTCTTAGTAATCCAGGAGCAGGCTATGTGACGGTCACGTCATTTATTCCCTTTTTTAGTCCCATGATTATGTTCCTTCGAGTAGGGATGCTTGAAGTACCATTTTGGCAAGTTCTTACGAGTATCCTGATTCTTATTGGTACGATAGGTTTGTTAGCCATCATAGGCGCTCGTATCTATCGCGGAGGAGTTCTCATGTACGGAAGTTCAAAATCATTTAAAGATATTAAAGAGGCACTGAAGATGTCAAAGCATTCGTAAGGATGTTCCATAGAAGAGAAGACTATCAAGAAACATGATAGTCTTTTTTCTCTTTTCTAAAGAAACACGGATCTATCAAAACGGCTAGAACTCCGATTGGTGTACCGAAAAAGTCCTATTTTTAGAAAGTAGGAATGGAAGAAATGCGTAGATACAATGGGAAAGCATGTTCCCTTTGTGATAGAATATGAGCTAGAGTATTGCTTTAGACGAGACTAGACGGAATGGCACTCAGACCGAATACGTTCTGGGATTGTCAAAGACAAGGTATACCCCGTCATCAGCCAAACTTAGCTATCAACATTTATTACTATTCATATAGAACGAGGTGGAATACATGAGCCAGATTCGATTTATACATACAGCGGATCTTCACTTGGACAGCCCGTTTGCGGGGCTGAGTCATTTACCCGATTATTTAGTTAAGGCGCTTCGTGAAAGTCCATTTCGTGCGTTTCAGAACATTATTGAAACAGCCATTGCACAAAAAGTAGATTTTATAATCATTGCAGGAGATTTATTTGATGGTGAAAATCGGAATTTAAGAACTCAGGTCCGTTTCCGTTCAGAAATGGAAAGACTGGATCGAGCAGGAATAGAAGTCTATATTATTCATGGAAATCATGATCATTTGAATGGTTCATGGATTCAGCTTGAGCTTCCAAAGAACGTTACTGTTTTTGGAGGAAAGACGGATGTGAAGGTATATACCAAACAGGATGGAACAATGGCAAGCCTATACGGCTTCAGCTATCAGCAGAGACATGTAACTGAAAGAATGATTGATACCTATAGGAAGACTGCAAGTGAGGGCTATCATATCGGTCTCCTTCATGGCTGTCTTGAAGGAGTATCTGGACACAGCCCTTATGCACCGTTTACGATCAAAGACTTGGTTGAAAAGGATTTTAATTACTGGGCGCTTGGGCATATCCATAAACGTCAAGTGATCTCGGAGCTGCCGCTGGCCATCTATCCTGGTAATATTCAAGGAAGAAACAGAAAAGAAAGCGGTCCAAAAGGCTGTTTCCTTATTACAATGGAAAATAGGACTATATCCAAAAACTTCATAGAAAGTGCTGAATTTATTTGGGATACGGTCGTCATCCCTATCCGTGAGCAGGCTTCATTTGATGAGATATTAACTTCAACGAGAGACGTAATTGAGCATAGAAAGCAAGCTGGTTCTAAACTTTTACTTGAATTAGAGCTCGAACTCTCATCCCTTGAACCGTCTCTTATCTCACTACAGCTGTTGGATGATCTATTAGCTATTTTACAAGATGAGGCGGAACAAATAGAATCTCTTTGCTGGCCGTATAAAATAAAAATAGCGAATCACCAAGAATTGGTCTTAACACATACAGAAACGCCATTTACGAGTGAACTTCTTGCACTTGCTGAAGGATTTACAGATTTTGAGGGTGCCCTTCAATCACTATATAAGCATCCAGGCGCTAGACGCTATTTAGATGTGCTCGATGAAGAAGAACGAAAAGGACTGCTGGAGGAATCTCGGCAGATGCTGTTTCAATTATTTAAAACGTAAAAGAGGTGAGAAGATGCGAATTAAAGAATTACATGTTTATGGCTATGGAAAGCTTGAAAATGAACGATTTAATGATTTACAGCAGTTATATGTGTTTTTTGGAGAAAACGAAGCCGGAAAATCAACGATTATGTCTTTCATTCATAGTATGTTGTTTGGCTTTCCAAGTAAAAACCATGAAGAGCCAAGATATGAACCAAAGCAACATGCAAAGTACGGAGGAAGACTTGTACTTGTTACCAAACGATATGGTGAGGTAATGATTGAACGAGTAAAAGGGAAAGCAGCTGGGGATGTAACGGTTATGCTCGAAAGTGGTGAGGTTAGATCAGAGGAAACGCTTCATGACATTCTTCATGGGATTGACAAGTCCTACTTTCAATCTGTATTTTCCTTCAATTTACAGGGGTTACAGGGAGTACATACAATGAATGAAGGAAACGTTGGCAAAATTTTGCTGTCTGCAGGATTAATTGGCAATGATATGCTGCTTGAAGCGGAGAACACCCTCCAAAAAGAAATGGAACAGCGGTTTAAACCAGCAGGCCAAAAACCATCAATCAATCTTCAACTTAAGAAAATAAAAGAATTAGATAAACAAATGAAGCTTGCTGGAGATGAGCAGGAAGCTTATAAAGCACTGATTGAGCAACATAAACAGTACACAGAAGAATTGGCAGAAGTAAAGATGAAAAGCAGTGAAAGTGAAGAAATGCAATATAGGTATCAGGAGTTTTTGCGTATTAAGCCAATTGTGGATGAACGTAATATCCTTGATCGGAAGTTAGATCGTCTTGGAGAACAAACATTTATTGCGGATGGAATTCAGCGGCTTGAACAATTTCTTGCAGCCAAAGTGCAGATTCAATCACAGGTAGTGTCTCTTATAGAAAGAAAGCAAGCAGTTCTAAAAGAACAAGCAGAGCGAAAACCAAATGAATATATACAAGACCATAAGGAAGAAATCGAAGCAGCTCTGGAATCAGCATCTTTTCTTGAAAAATTGGAACTTGACCAATCAGTCCTTTTGCAAGAACTTGAAAGGATACAAAAGAATATTAGAAGCGCATACGGTAATCTCCATTATCCAGGAGATGAAAACAGCCTATTAGCGCTCGATTTAAGTAATTTTGTAAATGAGAACGTCAAACGGCTTGATCGGGATAAAAATCGATTGCTTGATGAAAGAATGCAGCTGGATGAAGAGTATAAGACAGAAAAAGAAAAGCTTGAACGTTCTGAAGCACGGATAGCTGAGTTAAAGGAAAGAATGCTTCCTGAAGAAAAACGGCAGCAGCTTGAAAATACAGTAGGAAGGGTGAGTAATGAAAGCTTTCAGAAACTAAAAAAAGCTTTGCTGATGGAGCAACTTGCAGAAGTTGAACAGCAGTATGAGCAGCAAAAGAAACGGGATACTCAAAATCGTTTACGTCAGCGTAACCTTTTCGGTTTGTTGGGTATTCTCTTGGCAGTTGGAGCGGTGATCAGTTTTACCCAGGATCAAGTAATGATTGGCCTTCTTCTAACAGCGGGATTGTTCGTACTGATTGCTTCAAGATCGGTGTTTAAAGGGCAAGGACTAGCTCAAGAGTTAAGCCGCCAGCACGATATCTTAAAACAAAAGAAAGCAGCACTGGATCAAGAAAAATCAATTCCTGCTGAAGAACATGCGGCCCAGCTTGATCTCCTCGAAAGGGACAGAGAAGTTGAAAAATCTTTAAGAAATGAAATGTTTCGCCATGAAGAACGTGAGCTGGCCTTTGATAAAGCTATTCAGAAATTCGAAGGCTGGGAACATTCCTGGAAAAAGGTAAATGATGAAATACTAGTTGTCAGCAAAACCTGGAGGATTCAGATAAGTCCGACTGAAAATAATTTGGAAGATATTTTTGAGATGCTTAGTCAATTAAAGGATTTCTTGCTAGAAAAAGAAGAGAAAAGCAATCAGTTGACCTTTCTTAAAAAAGAAACTACCGATAAAAAGCAGGAACTTCTTACTTTCAGTAGAGAGCTAGGGAATACAACAACCTCTTGGCAAGAAGCTGTTGTCCTTTTAAAAAAGGCGCTGAACGATACGCTTGAAAAAACAATTCAATCAAAGCAGTTACATGCAGAAATAGATAAATTGACTTTGGAAATAGAAAAACTCACAAATAATCAGTTGCAAATAAATGAGGAAATTAAGAAGCTCTATAATAAAACGGATGCATCCGATGAAGAAGAGTACCGTCAAAAGGCTCTGAAAGCAGAGGAATGGGCAAGCCTTACCAGTAGAAGGGACCTGCTTCAGATCCAACTTCAACAATCGCAGCTTGGACACGAGCAAATTACTGACTATTTAACTGCTCAAATTGACGGAAATAGTTTGGAACGGTTGAGTAAGGAACGAAAGGAACAGTCCAAACGGCAATCTCAGCTGCTAGAGCTGCTTTCAGATTTGAAGCATGTAATTCAAAATCTTGAGGATGGGGGCACGTACGAAGAACGAATGCATCTCTTTATGGAAGAACGGGCTGCATTGAACGAAGAGGCAAAAGTCTGGAGCCGATATGCGATTGCGAAAACGCTTCTAGAACAAACGATTAACAGCTTTAAACAAGAACGTCTGCCTGCAGTGATTGCTTTAGCAGAAGATTACTTTTCGTTCTTGACAGATGGTGAGTACACGAAGATCCGCCTAAATGACAGCGGAAAGGGTCTTCTAGTCGAACGAATTGATCGGCTGACTTTTGAGGCCGAAGAAGTAAGCAGAGGAACAGCTGAGCAGATTTATGCGTCAATGAGGTTAGCGCTTGCTGTCTCTACTTTTGGAGAGGATCCTTTTCCTCTAATCATTGATGATGGCTTTGTTAACTTTGATCAAAAGCGGACAAGAAATATGATTAAGCTTTTGCGGAAATTATCTGAAACAAGACAAATCATCTTTTTCACTTGTCATGAAACCCTGCTTACTCATTTTTCAGAGTCTGAAATACACGTATTACAGAAACCCAACAGGCACTCTTTTCAATAAGTAGAGAGATAACTAAAGAGACTTCCAACAGGAGGTCTCTTTACAGTTGCTAAGGATGACTCTTGATAACCATGTATGAAGAGAATCCAAAAGGTTTGAGTAAATCGTACTGAGTATTTCGCTTGTTTCAATCAAAATTAATTTGACAGTGATAATCATTTTCAATAGAATAAAATGGAAATGAAGTATTTTGATAAATAAGGAGATGACTCGACATGGTACAGGCAATTACCACCCAGTCATTATCACTTGGTTATGGTGGAGAATTAATTATAAAGGAATTAAATATAGAAATACCTAAAGGGGAAATCACCGTATTTATTGGTGGCAATGGGTGCGGCAAGTCCACACTTCTTCGCGCTGTCGCACGTCTACTAAAACCGAATTCAGGAACAGTTTTGTTGGATTCTAATAATATAGCGAAGATGGCAACTAACGAGGTGGCCAAAAAGATGTCTATACTTCCACAATCACCTTCAGCTCCTGAGGGTTTGACTGTCTACCAGCTTATTAAACAAGGACGATATCCTTATCAAAATTGGCTGAAACAGTGGAGTAAGGAAGATGAAGAAAAGGTCCATAGAGCGATGGAAGCAACAAATCTTACAGAGCTAAAGGACCAATATGTAGAAGCGTTATCTGGAGGGCAAAGGCAGAGGGCATGGATTGCTATGACACTGGCCCAAGATACTGATATCATATTACTGGATGAGCCGACAACCTATCTGGATATGGCTCATCAGATTGAAATACTTGATTTGCTCTTTGAATTAAATGAGAAGGAAAATCGAACGATTGTGATGGTGCTGCATGATCTGAACCTCGCCTGCAGGTACGCACATCATTTAATCTCGATTAAAGATGGGGAAATTTATGCTCAAGGGAAACCTGAGGATGTGATTACCGCTGCATTGGTTCAAGAGGTGTTTGGGATGGCGTGTCAGATCACCTATGATCCACTCTTTGGCACTCCTATGTGTATTCCATTTGGTAAAGGTCGATATGTAGAAAAAGAAATAGGAACCGTAGTGAATGCATAAGCATAAGCAGAGTTACAACGAGAGTTAATAAGTTCATTCAGAAGCAGACATCGTGAAGCAGCGGTGTTTTTTTGAGTGGATGCAATGCAGTAAACTTCAAGCTATCAAATGCTTGATATGGTATACTATTTTTACTTAATGAACGGAGGTATATCTATGGAAACGGGAATTAATCATTATGGAATTGGTGACTCAATTGATACATATATGTACATCAAAAGTAGTACCAAAGCTTTAGCAAGTAATGGAAAACCTTTTTTGACATTGATTCTTTCGGATAAGACGGGAGAAATTGAAGCAAAACTTTGGGATGTTTCAGAAGAAAATGAAAAGACATTTGCTGGGGAACGGACTGTCAAGGTACAGGGCGATATTCAAAATTATCGTGGCCGCCATCAGTTAAAAATACGTAATATCCGCGTTACTACAGAGGCAGATGGAATTACACCTGCTGATCTAATTCAGACGGCTCCTATAAGCCAAGAAGAGATGATGGACAAAATTACGCAATTTATTTTTGAAATGCGCAATCCAAATATTCAACGAATAACCCGTCATTTATTAAAAAAATACCAAAAAGATTTTCTTACATTCCCAGCTGCAACAAAGAATCACCACGAATTTTATTCAGGTCTTGCTTATCATGTGGTGTCAATGCTTGACCTTGCCAGTGCAATCGTAAAACTATATCCTAAGCTTGATAAGGACCTATTATACGCAGGAGTCATTTTACATGATCTTGGGAAGGTATTTGAATTATCTGGACCGGTTTCAACTGTCTACACGGCTGAAGGTAATTTACTTGGTCACATTACGATTATGGTTAATGAAATTGGTAAGGCAGCTGATGAGTTAAGTATTAAAGCCGAAGAAATTATGATACTCCAGCATCTCGTGCTCGCTCATCATGGAAAAGCGGAGTGGGGAAGTCCAAAACCTCCAATGGTAAAAGAAGCGGAAGTACTTCATTATATTGATAATCTGGATGCGAAGATTAATATGATGGATCGCGCCCTTGAAAAGGTAAAACCTGGTGAGTTTACGGAGCGGGTGTTTGCCCTTGAAAATCGCAGCTTCTATAAACCAAACTTTTAACTAGTATGATGTTCTAGCATATTTTCTTTCTTACAAGCATATTCTCAATTAAGAGTGTTTTAGGACAACCTTTGGAAGGAGAATATGTATGCCGATTTGGATATGGTTTGTTTTTGCCGGAATTCTGGTAAGTGCAGTAATGGCCGTATATACAGCTAGAAAAGACCAAGTGCAGGAACATGACTGGATTGAGCAGCAAGGACAAAAATATATGGAACGTATACAGCAGGAACAGGAAACACGCAGTAATGAATCTAGTGAAAATAACGAACAAAAAGATCCGGCTTAGGCCGGTTTTTTTGTGTGCAAAATGAAAATGTAATCAAAAAAACAGGCCTGTCCATATACGGACTGACCTGTTTTTTTTTACAATTATTGTGCAGCAGGAGCTTTTGCTGGAGTTAAAGCATCTTCTAAATCTTTATCTTTGATTTTCACTTTTGCATCTTCAAGCTCTTTATCAAGGATAGATTGTACTTTATCCGCCTCAATTTTTTCAACTTTAAGATCGTATTCAATTTCACCTTTTAGTTTATCATATGATTCTTTTTCTTTTTTATCTTGAAGTTGGATGATGTGATATCCGTATTCTGTTTTAACAGGCTCACTAATTTCACCTTTTTTCAGCTTGTAGGCAGCTTCTTCAAATTCTGGAAGCATAGCGCCAGTTCCGAACCATCCTAAATCGCCGCCAGCCTCTTTAGAGCCAGTATCTGTAGAAACTTCCTTAGCTAAATCTTCAAACTTTTCACCTTTAGCAAGCTTAGCTTTAACATCCTTGGCTGTTTTTTCATCAGCCACTAAGATATGTCTAGCTTTGATTTGCGGTTGAGTTTCTTCGTAGCGTTTTTTGATTTCTGATTCTTTTACTTTAATATCTTTAATAGCTGCCTTTTCTTGCAGCATACCAATTCTCATTGAACTCTTAAGAGCATCTTCATCTTCGTATCCTGATTGAGCTAATGCTGTAGCAAAGTTATCGCCCATTTGTTCTTTGAGCTCAGCTACTTTGGCATCTAGTTCTTTATCTGTCACTTTATATTTTTCTGAAAGAACTTTTTCATAAACAAGCTCTTGAAGAACTTGATCACCATATTTCTCTTTCATTTCATTATAAAGCTCGTCCTTCGTAATATCTCCTGCTTTAGTGGTTACCACTGCTTCGGAGTCGTCTCCTCCGCTGTTGCACGCAGTTAGTCCTAGAAGACTTGTTGTAACCGCGATGGATAATACCCATTTTCTCATTAAGAACAACTCCTGTAAATAAATTGGTGGTGATTTATAAATCCACAAATCTTACTATAACATAGTTAGAAGTTATAAAAAAACTATAATTATCCTTTTCTGCAAGCTAATTTGTGAAATATAGGTAAAAGTACACCCAATATCAGTAAAAATGCATAGAATATATCGAAGAATACAAAGGAGGTATGCAGCTTGGGCCAAGGATATAGCGGAGGGTTCGCTTTTATAGTTGTATTGTTCATTCTTTTGGTCATTGTAGGAGCATCATTCTGCTGACTAAGATGACAAGGGTTTAGGGATTGTTTTAAATTTGATATGAATGCCGTTTCCGTTACGCAACGGTCTGCATATAGTACAGAGAACTTGTGTACAGCACTGCTGATTATGGTTCTGTACCATGCAATGGATATTGAAAGGAGGGGGAATAATGTCTGGAGGATACGGTGGAGGCGGAGGCTTCGCGTTAATTGTTGTTTTATTTATTCTATTAGTAATCATCGGCGCTTCTTGGTTATAAGAAGCAGCGAATTAAACAAGGAGACAGCAAATGCTGTCTCCTTGTTTCCTGAAAAAATCAAGAAAGTATCCCAGTGCTACGTATGTATATGGACCAATTTTGCTCTGGTAAACCTTCTTATCAATGAAATTTTAGGTAAATAAAATTTCAACATAAGAAGATAATAACAGAATCGTAATGAGTACGTTAATCGTACGGAATACTTTAGGCTGACGCTCTTCAGGAATTTCTTTTTGCTGACAAAGTGAATTTGTCATTTTATTAATATTATATAGAATCAATCCGGAGAAGATGATGAAAATTATAAGAATCATTCCTGACTCCCTCCCTGCATAACGGTTCTGTAAGTATTACGATATCAAATAACGCATTAAAAAGATACTACAAAAAACAGTTTGTTAATCTACTAGGGTTAATATGTCATATCCATCAGCATGTTCTTCTACAAAGCATCGGTTAGGAGAGCCAGTAATGGTTTTTAAGCATATGAAATCAGTTACACATAGGCCTGTGTGTAAAGCAAATAAAATGGTAAAGTAATGGGTATAATGTGGGAATGTAAGGGTACAAGTAAGTAGACCAAGTGATACAATAAAGAAAGGGATAAAAAGTGTCAGAAGAAATAATTGTTTAGTTATCGGTTCATGAATGATAATTTTAATAGTTGGAAAAATGGGATAGTTATATGTGATTTGTGTTTTAATTTTATGCAGCTGTCTGAGGAGCGGCAGGTAGTGCAAAAGTTTATGGACAGGATATAATAAGATAATTAAGATGATTAATAAAAGACTGTGATCATCATACATAGCCAATCCAGTCATAAAGGGAACGAGAAGTGTGTGTATGGCAATAAAAGATAAAAGAATGGTGAATAATGATAGAAAGAAAATTCGCTGACTGTCATATTGTCTTGATAGATTGATTGATTTCCAGCTATTCATAGAATGAATGCCTCCTTTTAGTGGGGATAAGAAGACCGATAAAATACTTACATACTTTACGATGTTTTGAATTAAAAATCAATAGTTTTTCTTTAAGCTGATTAAAAGAATAATGATAGGCTGTATGAGTAGGAAACGATTGCGATGGGGGATAGATATGAAGGACCTGTATAAAGAGGTGGAAACGTTACGTTATCATCAGGAATTGTTGATCAATGTAATTAAAAATCGGGAAGCGGAACTAGATCTGCTCTTCGTAGAAAAAAACCTAACGAGGGAAGAGGGAAGGGCACTCCTTAAAATATGTGAAACGTTGAGCAATAAAATGGAAATAGAAAAAGCGGAAGGTTATTTACACTTTCAACCGCTTCTACAACAATTAAGAAATCAAATAAACCCCAAGCTATCAATATACGAATTAATCCGATCATGTCTAAAGCAAGGTGTGTATAGTGAATTCATGCAGGAAATGGAAAAAGAGTTGAAACTTTAAACTGGCTCAGCTTCTTTCTCTATCTTTTTTTCAGCGTACCATCTTCTCCGACGTTAAACTCCTTGTCAATATTCGAAAAAGAGCGTTCGAAAATATCCATAAAATCATCACCATAAATATTTTTAATAATGGACATCAGCTCAATTAATTCAGGGAATTTACCATATAAATTGCGAAGCGGCAATACGCCTGAAAAAGCTGCATTTGTGCTAGGATCATAGGTCTCCATCAGATCTGAGAGCATTTTCTCACCATCGTCCGTAATTTGGATATAGGTATTTCGTTTGTCATTTTCTTTCTTTGAGAAGTTCAATAAACCACGTTCTTCTAACTTTTTGGAAAAGTTAAAGGCGGTTGAAACATGCATGACACCAAATTTCGCCACGTCTGAAATTGAGGCACCGTTTAAGTGATAGGCGATCCAAAGAATATGATGTTCATTAATATTCAAATCATAGGGCTTAATCCACTGTTGCCAATCTTTCTCGACTGATTTCCATAATGCCTTGCTTAATTGAGCAATCCTTTGGCTGAAAATCATAGCCTCTTTCATAGTATAATTTTTATCCTGCATAATTTGACCCACCTACTTTAAATTATTCGTTATATTTATTATGACAATAAAGTAATAATTAATAAAGGGAAAATTAACATAATTTTTAGATTTTTTTAATATTTTTAACGGTTTAACTATTTTTTGGATGATGATTTGGAAATTATCTAATGCGTATTGCCAGAAGAAATGAAATGAAACCCCGGTTTAAACAGAACATGCCAGTTCGTTAAACCGGGTCTGGTTCAACTGATAAGATTATGGGTTATTCGGCAGATTGTTTTTTATCATCTTCAGGTGCAGATGCAATTGCTTCAAGTTCTTGAATCGATGACTCAATTTCTTTAATGCTCTTTGTTAATTCCTCTTTATTCGGCTCGATATCCTCTTTCCAATTATCTAGAAGGATTTTTAAATCGGCAATAAACGTTTTTAGGGTTTCTTTGCCGGCCTGAGTTGCAGTAGAGGCATCTTCTTTAACGGCAGCTGCCTTTTCCTTAAGTTCCAATAAGGTAAGAGCTATTTCCTCTTTATTTTTTTTAATTCGATCCCTTGTTTCTTTTCCCGAAGATGGTGCAGTCAGTAATGTGGCAGCACCTGTTAAAATTGATCCTGTTACAAATCCAATAAATAATGATTTTATCTTCATTATCAATCACCTCATTCTCTTATTTAATTGATTCGCCTTAATTAAGCCAAATCCCTTCTAATAGTGAAAACATAATTGGTAATCTTACGAAGGATTGTATATATGCCATTTTTCCTAAAATACCATATTTTTCTTACGAAGGGAAGGATAATCTTTCCTTTATCTTTATATCACAAAAATAATAATTTAAACTTCATTTGCGGCAAGAGGTATATAAAGATAGTATGCAGGAAAATAAAGGGATTTAGTGGATAAAAAAAGCATGCAGACAAGTCTGCATGCTTTTTTTATGTTGTTAAACATGGGCAGCAATACTGGTTTTCTTAACAATACCGCTGACAATCGGATAAATAATAATAATAGCTGCTGTATTAAGAAAGGTGGCTGGTATAACAACTGCCGCAAAAAGTCCGAGGAATGCCCCAGGAAGACCAACTAAATAATAAGCGGATCCTAAAAAGACAAAACCGGAAATTAAGGTACCAATTACCGTTAATATACCTATACTTACTAATGACTTTGAAATTTTTCTCATGCCGATAAATAGTAAGTAGAATACAAAACAGGTAACACATTTATCAATTATATTCGGGATCAATCCTCCCGGAAAGGTTGTTGTTAATCCTGAAATCAGACCACTTGTGATAGCAACTAGAAACACGCTCTTTTTATCTGGAAAAAGGATAATCGCTAAAAAGGCCATTGTCAGCATCATATCTGGTTTCATTCCTAAGAAAAATCCTGGAATAATTACATGTAGTGCGGCGCCAATCCCTACTAATAGGGATAGGGAAATAAGGGTTTTAGTATTCATAAAAAATCTCTCCTCTTCTCGTCTCAACTAGTTTCTTCTCCTCCAGTGCACTATTTGCCTGGAGCGAAAAGTTCTATACATTATATCATGTGCAGGTTACTTTCAAAACAGTTTTTTAGTAATACTTAGCTGTTCTTCTCATAAGAATTTTTAAAGTTCTTCATAAAAGCAGCAAGCTCTTCGCAATGTGCTAACGGGACAGCGTTATAGATTGAAGCTCTGCATCCGCCAATGGACCGATGTCCTGCTAAACCTACAAAACCAAATTCACTTGCCTGTTGTAAAAATAATTTTTCAGCAGCTTTTGTTGGAAGATTAAAGGTAATATTCATCTTTGAACGACTATTCGTTTCAGCATGACCGATATAAAAACCCTCGCTTTCGTCAATTGCAGCATAAATGAGATTGGCTTTTTTACTATTCATGGCCTCAATGGCTTTGACACCGCCTTGTTTCTTTACCCATTCCATGACAAGGGAGAGGAGATAAATAGCCATCGTCGGCGGTGTGTTATATAAAGAATTACTTTTCGCGTGAATGGAATAATCGAGCATGCTTGGTAAATTCGTTTGATTGGGCTGAATTAAATCTTTTCTAATAATAACAACCGTTACACCGGAAGGACCAAGGTTTTTTTGTGCACCAGCATAGATAACGCCAAATTTACTGACATCAATTTCTCTGCTCAAGATATCACTCGACATGTCTGCGATTAGCGGAACAGACTGTGTGGAAGGGAAATCCGTCCATTGTGTGCCATAAATGGTATTATTACTAGTAATATGCAGGTAAGCGGCAGTCTCGTCTATAGATAAATCATTTACATTAGGAATAAATTTATAGCTGCCATCTTTAGAAGAAGCGATAATTTTAGTTTCGCCGACTTTTTCGGCTTCCTTAAGGGCTTTTTCAGACCAAGACCCAGTTAAAACATAATCTGCATGTTTATCAGCAGGTAACAAATTCATTGGGATCATCGAGAATTGTAAACTGGCACCGCCTTGTAAAAGCAGGACTTCATAGTTTTCTGGTATGTACAATAAATCTTTTAATCCTTGGATAGCTTGATTATGAATGCTTTCAAAAATGGCACTTCGGTGACTTAATTCCATGACGGACATACCAGAATTGTTTATGTTAAGGAATTCTTTCTCAGCTCTCACCAACACTTCTTCAGGTAGTGCAGCTGGTCCTGCATTAAAATTACGAGCACGTTTCATGATTTTTCCTCCTATACGTCAATGTGGTAAAGTATTAATAATCTATATCCTATCAGAAATAAAAGCAGTAAAGGGAGAAAATTTAGAACTTTTTGATTAAATTGAGATGAAGGAAAGCGAAAGGAAATAAAAAGAGATCTGGGAGGAACCTTTCCCAGATCTTCGTGATTAGCGTTTACTGTTGAATATGACTGGCAATCGAGTCTGCAATTTGTTTCAAGCTTTCAGGGGTATACTCACTTGTATGAGTTTTCCATACGGCTCCGAAGCCATCATCAACGCCATGGCGTGGAATTAAATGTACATGATAATGGAAGACCGATTGTCCTGCAGCTTCTCCGTTATTGTTGAGGATATTTAAACCAACTGGGGAAAACTCTGTTTTAATTGCACGTGCAATTTCAGGTATGACTTCGAAAACATGTTTCGCTGCCTCTGGGGTCAGCTCGTAAATATTTTCTTTATGTACTTTTGGTATGACAAGGGTATGTCCTTTTGTTACTTGGCTGATATCAAGGAAGGCCAATACATGCTCATTTTCAAAGACCTTTGTACTCGGAATATCACCATTAATAATTTTACAAAATATACAATCGCTCATTCCAGTCACCCTTTCTTTTATCTTGTTTCTAATTGTACCATCGGCAAAACATATCGAAAAGGCTGGTTGAAAAAAATAAAACAGGATGCAGCTAATAGCTGCACCCTGCCCAGAAAAAGGGGTCCTGATCTTCTTATGCGTTTTAGGTTGAGTTCTCTTGGACCAACACCTCATTTAATTAGAGTAAAATGCGGTTACAGTTGGTAGAGTTATTCCATTCAAAGCAACCATCTCCTATATCTTCATCGTTTATTCAACGCAGAAAGCATAATTGACAGTTATAAATGGGTTTCCGCCTATTACGTGCAAGAGTACCATCTCCTTGCTCGAAACGTTGATACGAAGTCTGTGTAATTCAGTTATATGTCTTTAACTGACACCTCATTTGACAATAGGATATGACCAATTGCTAATGAAGAACCCCTTCTTCCTTAATTATGATTACCACGAAGGTCTGAAAATATGATTGGTACTTTATGGTAAAATAATAGTACATAACTATATTAACGATTCATTTTTTGATAAAATATAAATAACCTACATACATATAGAAGGGAACGTTGATATGTCTTTACTAAAAATTGACAAGCTTGTTGGAGGCTACACGCGAACTCCCGTCTTAAAAGGGATAAGCTTCGAGATTGAGCCGAATCAGCTGGTCGGCTTAATTGGATTAAATGGAGCGGGGAAAAGTACGACAATTAAACATATAATTGGACTTATGGAGGCGAAGGAAGGGAAGATTTCAATAAACGATAAAACGTTTGCTGAAGACCCTGACAATTATCGCAAGCAGTTTACCTATGTACCAGAAACCCCTATTTTATATGATGAATTAACACTTGAAGAACATTTAAAGCTTACTGCAATGGCTCATGGCCTGGATGAAGCTACGTTCCAAAGCCGTATGACCGGCCTTTTAAAGGAATTTCATATGGAAAAACGTCTATCATGGTTTCCAGCACATTTCTCAAAGGGAATGCGTCAGAAAGTGATGATTATGTGTGCCTTTTTAGTACAGCCTTCGCTTTACATTGTCGATGAACCCTTTGTTGGACTTGATCCACTGGGAATTCAATCGTTGCTTGATTTGATGAATAAGATGAAACAAAATGGTGCGGGTATACTAATGTCTACACATATTTTAGCTACTGCAGAACGATATTGTGATTCATTCATCATTCTTCATAATGGAGAAATACGTGCGAAGGGCGATCTAGAACAGCTTCGTACTCAGTTTAATATGCCAGGCGCTACGCTTGATGACCTCTATATTCAACTGACTAAGGAAGAATTACATCATGAATAGTCAGGGCTTATGGAACGAACGGTTTACTTTGTATAGCAAAGAATTACAAAAGTATTTAAAGTATATTTTTAATGGACACCTGGTTTTTGTCATGATCATAGCTCTTGGGGGATTAGGTTATTACTACAGTGAGTGGATTAAAACGTTAGACAGCAGTTTTCCTGCTGCCCTGATTATATCGATTGTGTTAGGGATTCTTATGACAAGGAGCCCAGTGTCTACTTTTCTTAAAGAAGCTGATATGGTCTTTTTATTAGCGCTGGAGACTAAGCTTACTGGGTATTTTAAACGTTCGATTATTTTAAGTATAGTGCTTCAAAGCTTTCTATTATTTATTGTATTTATCGTTTCTATGCCTATATATTCCAAAGTAACAAACGCTGGATCAACAGAGTTTCTTACTATTTTAGGATTAATGATTATTACAAAATGTATTAATATCGGCATCCATTGGTATGTGCTGAAATATCAGGAAAAGTCTACAGCCAGGATAGATGCTCTGATTAGATTGGTTCTAAATATTGTCCTGTTGTACTTTGCACTTTCTAACGTAAACATTCTTCTTATTATTGCACCGTTTATTTTGCTTTCGGCTTTGTTGGTGTATTACAAAAAATCGACCCGTACCAAATCGTTAAAATGGGAAGTTTTAATTGAGCTTGAAGGTAAAAGAATGATGAATTTTTACCGCTTTGCTAATCTTTTTACTGATGTGCCAAGCTTACGCGGAAAAGTTGCTAGAAGGAAATGGCTCGACTGGCTTTTAGTTTCGATTCCATACAGTCCGAACTCATCTTATTTGTATTTATATGCACGGACAATGCTTAGAACAAATGATTATGCAGGATTGCTGGTGCGCCTTACAGTAATAGGAGCAGTGATTATGATGGCCTTCCCGTCAATTTGGGCTACAGTGTTTATAACGGTTCTGTTTCTTTATATGACAGGTATTCAATTACTGCCGGTTTGGAGGCAGCATGAATTGAAAATCTGGGTTTCACTATATCCTCTACCAGCTAAAATGAGGCAGGAAGCTGTCGTCCGATTAGTTTCATATTTCTTATGTGTCGAAGTTATTGCGTTTACGATTGTCATGCTCGTCACAGGTCGTTTCATGGCAGCAGCTGCCTCTGCAGCAGCAGGAGTTTTGTTTGTTATCTTCTTTAAGGGGTATTCGAGAAAGAGAATGACTAGTTTCTAACAGGCTGGAGGGGATCGCAGCTGAATGAATATGAGCAAAATTGTCTCAGAGATGCTTTGACATGGAAAAAGAAGCTCTTGAAGAAAACAGGGGCGATCGAGAAATTCTCTAGAAAAACACAACTTAAAATGAACAGGTACATTCCTGATAAAATCCATACGGGAATAACGGCCAGTATCCGATACTTTATCGAAACGATGTTAACTGGTTCAGGGTTTATCACGAAAGAGAAAGAAGTCCGTATGCTGACGTTTCAGCAAAAAGAGGAGTGGGTACAGGAGAAAATTGGTACTTACCGGAAAACAGCTGTTATTGAAGGAATTGGGACGGGGGCAGGGGGACTGTTGATCGGTTTAACGGATTTCCCGCTGCTGCTTAGTATCAAAATGAAATTGTTATTTGACATCTCAGGTTTATATGGCTTTAATGCTAAGAAATATGAGGAACGTCTGTTTATTCTTTATATATTTCACATAACCTTTTCAAGCAATGAGACTAAATTAAAACATCTGCCGCTTATTGAGCGGTGGAATGAAAGTGAAAAACATCCTGAATTAGATTGGTATACCGTTCAGCAGGAGTATCGGGATTATGTGGATTTGGTGAAAATGCTTCAGCTTGTACCAGGCATAGGAGCAGCAGTCGGGGCCTATGCTAATCATAATCTCCTGGTACACCTTGGAGAAACGGCTCAAAATTGCTTCCGCTTGAGAATGTTAGAACAAAAATAAGGAACAGGGCAACCTGTTCCTTATTTATATCTAGGAATTTTGATGATAAGTAATCGCTGCTGTGCCAAGTGTTTTTGCAGCAATCAGCATCGCTTTTTCATTAAAATCAAACATGGGATGATGGTGCCCATAGATGGTTTCTCCAGTCGTTTCTGGCATGGCACCCGTAAAGAAAAAGGTTCCCTTCACCTTTTGCAGGTAATAAGCATAATCTTCTCCGCCCATATCTGGGTCACCTTCGTGAAGGATTTCTACTTCTTTAATGCTTTCAGTCGATTTAAGAAGGAAGTTTGTGACCTCATTATTTGGAACTACAGCGGGATAACCTTGTTCAAAAAGGTATTCATACGTACAATCAATAGAAAGGCAAGTCCCTTTAACAATTCGTTCGATCTCTGCTTCAATAAAATTCCGTGTTTCATCATTAAATGTCCGAACTGTGCCAATAAGTGTCGCGGTGTCGGCGATTACGTTAAAGGTATTATCAGCAACAAAAGAACCAATCGTAACAACAGCTGGGTCAATGGGGTTAACACGTCTGCTGACAATTTGCTGAAGTGTGGTCACAAGCTGAGCACCAGCAACAACGGCGTCCTTAGTTTCATGAGGTTTTGCTCCATGACCGCCTTTACCCTGAATGGTTATTGTAAAGCGGTCAGCAGCAGCCATTATAGGACCAAGGGCGTATTGGAGTGTACCAGTTGGGACGGTCACCCATAAGTGCGTACCAAATATGACATCGACCCCATCAAGACAACCAGCCTCAATCATTGGTTTAGCCCCGCCTGGAGAATATTCTTCTGCATGCTGGTGAATAAATACATACGTGCCTTCAAGATTTTCTCTTAACTCATTGATAACTTTGGCTAAAAGTAAGAGCGTTGCCGTATGCCTGTCATGCCCGCACGCATGCATCACACCAGGGACGGTAGATTTGTAAGGAACATCCTTTAAGTCTTGAATAGGGAGAGCATCGAAGTCAGCGCGCAGGGCAACTGTTTTTCCCGGCTTTGCACCATACACTCTGGCAATGACACCATTGCCGCCTATATTTGTTTCAACTTCAATGTCTAATGTACGATAAAAGTCAGCAATAAAGGCAGCCGTTTTAGTTTCTTTGAACGAAACTTCTGGGTGCTGGTGAAGATAGCGCCTGATTTTAACCATCTCTTCAAATGATTGCTCGAGGCGGGTATGTAATAGATTAATCATCGTAGAGCCTCCTTTTTATCGTTATCAAAATTTTTAAATAATTCCAATTATAGCATAGTAAATAAAGTGCAGGGGGGAGGATTTTTCGAAAGGGTCTCTCAGCATAGGAGGAGTCAATACGCAATGAAAAAAACAAAACTACCGGCATTATTAGTTATTTCTTTAGTATGTATCATGTTAGTTTCACTGTTTCTGTATATATTGGACGGAATTAACCGAGGAACCTTAAACAATTTTGACCATACACTTCAACAGTACCTCACTATAAGTGAACATAGTGTCTGGCATACCGTATTCTTTGTGATTACTAAGTTAGGTTCCAAGACAACGTTAATTCCTGGAAGTATCCTGCTCATAATTTGGCTTTGGATAAGAAATAAGGATTACCCTGGAATGATCATGTTTCTAATTGGAGTAGCAGGAGGAGACCAATTAAATAAATGGATAAAAGCGTTGGTGGAAAGAGAGCGGCCATCTATTAATAAAGCAATTGATGCTCTAGGTTATAGTTTTCCTAGTGGTCATGCGATGATTGGAATAATCTTTTATATGCTTATTGCTTATTTTATCACTAGCGGCCTTAAAGGCGGCGTGGTGAAAAAACTTGTCTGGTCAACAGCAGCTCTATTAGTTCTATTAATTGGGTTAAGCCGAATCATTCTTCTGGCACATTTTCCATCAGATATAATCGCCGGGTATGCACTGGGGTCTGTTGTGATTATTTTTTGTCTGTTGCTATACAAAAAATGGACTGCACTCATAAATTAATACGACCTGAAACAGGTCGTATCAGACTGTAGACAAACTCGGGTGGAAATTTGTCTACAGTCTTCTTTTAGTTTTTAAAATGCGGCTGTTGATTTCCGTTCCAGGCGTTTCGCTTTCTGTGGGCGGGCCTCCTCGTCGCTTACGCTCCTGCTGGGTCTCACCTGTCCCGCTGTTCCCGCAGGAGTCTTCACGCCAACACTCCAATCAACGGTCTTCTAAATTTAATATGGATTTTAGTACAAACGCTTAAATGGAAACACGTGGTACCCAAGAGCAGATTTAGGAGGAGATTAATTCAAATCGGGGGAATTACTAAGAGAACGCTTTCCGACGTCCGTT
>NZ_AJTN02000259.1 GCF_000305495.1 Peribacillus psychrosaccharolyticus ATCC 23296
ATTAGCCTGTAAGACCGAATCTGACAATACCCATTTACATGTCTTTCAAGCTCAATTAAATAAATATCAAAAGAACTACATTGAATATGAAAATTTGATGGATTCGAGTATAAAATACTTTTTTGAAATTGAGGATTGGAAGAGTGTAAAGTCCATTAGTGATGAATTTGCCAACTATTATGTTGAGCGAAAACAATATAAAAAAGCTTACCAGATTCAAAAAATGGAATTGCATGCTACAAAAAAAATATACAGGGAGTTGTAAATATGAAGAAAAGAGTAATTTTATCAATGGTTGCAACATTAGCTTTATCATTTTCATTGGCTTTGAATGTTCAAGCTAGTGTAGGGAAAATTACAAAATCAGAAAATGTTAATTCAGGATTAATTAGTATTAATATCAGTGGCGAAGGAGAAAATACTCGCCCTCATTAATCATTAACTAAATACTAGAAAACCAGAGATGCAGCTGCATCTCTTTTTCTACGTCCAAAATAGATTTAAAGGAACATTTGTTCTATAATGAAATATATACCAAATAAAGGGGGCGGTTGTTTGCGGCCTATACTTGATCGTAGTATGACAGTTGAGGACTTTCGAAATTATTATTTTCTTAAGACGGAGCTGCAGCAGTTTTGCCGGGAGCAGGGATTGAGTCCTGCTGGTTCGAAGGGCGAGTTAGCCGAGCGGGTCGCAATTTTTCTTGAAACGGGTGAGAGAAGAAAGCCGGCTGTGAAAAAGGTGAGAACGGTTAAACATGAGGTGCTTAGTTTGGACACGGTTATTTCGGAAGGGCATCGCTGCAGCCAAGATGTGCGGGCTTTTTTTTCGTCTGTCATCCCTGGATTTCATTTTTCAACGAATATACAGACCTATTTTAAAGGGAATGTTGGTAAAAGCTATCGTGATGTAGTGGAGGCTTGGTATCAGGAGGTCGAACGGAAGAAGGACAAATCCTATCAAAAAGAGATTCCTCCTCAGTTTGAGTATAATACGTTTATCCGAGATTTTTTTGCTGATCACAGAAATACGGGCAAAACGCAAAAGGACGCGATTGAAGCTTGGAAGAAAATTAAGCGGCTTCCAGGAAGTAATCGGTATTTTAAGCAATCTGACTGATTCGTATTTTAGGATGATCTAACATTTTTTCTATAAGCGAGTTTGCTATACTAGGAAATATACTGAATTGTGGAGGGTTTTACCATCAAGCAGAATATTATGTTGTATACGATTGCGATTTTTATCGGGGGAGCTTATGGCTATTTTGGTTATCCATTTTGGATGTTCCTGTTAACGGTGATTCCATTTGCTTTGTTATTCCTATTTATTAAGCTGTATCCTGTCTTCTTTACTGAAAATATGAATCAGGTGGAAGCGTATTTACTTGCGAATAAGAAAAAGCCGATTTATGCGTTTTACTATGCGTTAGCAAATAGACGTAATGAGGAGGTAGAGGTTTCCTTTACCCTTACGATATCAAAAGTAAAATCTGTGCCTGGAAAAGCTCAGTTGCAGACCATCTATCATCTTTATAAAGGAAATCCCGAGAAAGCTAGGGAGTATTTACCTGAATTGAAGCCAATGGACGTGAAGCATTATTATGATGCGATGCTTTCGATTGAGGAAGGCCAATTAAGTACAGCTCGCTTCCTAAAGGAGCGGATAAAAAAACAATGGTATAAAGACGCCATTGAAGCGGAGATTAACCTTAAGGAAGGCAATTACTTAGAAGCCTATAAATTTTCGGAGCTTGCGGTATCGAATACAAAAGGACTGCAGCGATACATACTCGTTAAAAATTATGAGCAGGAAAAACTTAAGGAATTATTCACGCGATAAATCATACATAGTTTATGAAGACCGACAGTTTGGAATGTCGGTCTTTGTTATTTACTCAAAAGAGTGTGAACGGACATAGACCATTTTTACGACATCATCTGTTCGGTTATACCAATTGTGAGGTTTAGAAGATTCGACATGAAAACTGTCTCCTGGAGTAAGGTCGACTTCTTCCTCTTCATACATGACGGTTAGTACACCGGATAGTACGTAGATAAATTCTTGGCCATTATGGGTGAAGGTATGTACCTGCTCTTGATTAGGAAGTACGGTTACGAGCATTGGTTCAAAGTCGGGATTTGGTATGTCTCCCGCTAAACTTTGATAGCTAAACCTAGATTGTTGAAAATCAACCTGATCGTTTGGCTTCTTTCTTCGGATTACACTTTTGGGTTGGTCATGGTCATTGAAAAAATAAGTAGGACTGACATTTAGTGACTCAGCAATTTTAGTCAATGATTCAATGGTGACAGAAGATTTTAACCGCTCTACTTGCGAAAGGAAACTTATCGAAAGACCCGTTTTCTCGGCAATTTGTTTGAGGGTTTTTTTTGTTCGCGGCGGAGACGTTTTAACGATTCTCCTATTTGATGGGCCATACGTATTCCCCTTTGTCTTTTGTGAAAATAATGTAATTAGTAGCAACATTTGTTTATAAAACTATTGACTGATTTTTCTTAATCATCCATAATATATCATTAACAAGGGAAAAATTAAAGTGACACTTCAATTTTAGACAAAAAACAGTTTAGTAGGGAGAGGTTATCATGACTACAACAGCTAAAAAACTTTCAGAATTTAAGAATGAGCCATTCACAAATTTTTCTACGAATGAAAATAAACAGGCAATGGAACATGCGTTAGCGAAGGTTTCAAAGGAACTTGGACGTGAAATTCCTTTATACATAGGCAGTGAGAAGATTTCGACTGATGAAAAAATCATCTCGATTAATCCAGGTAATATTGATCAAATCATCGGTAAGGTCAGCAAGGGAACTAGTAAAATTGTTGATTCAGCCATGAACGTGGCATTAGAAGCCTTTGAAAGCTGGAAGCAAGTACCAGCTGCCGAGCGTGCAGACTATTTGGTTAGGGCAGCCGCTTTGCTGAGAGAGCGCAAACATGAATTCTCTAGCCTATTAGTTTTAGAAACAGGGAAGAACTGGGCCGAGGCTGATGCTGATACGGCTGAAGCGATTGATTTCTTTGAGTTTTATGCGAGAGAGATGATTCGTCTTAGTGAAACAAGTATTCTTCGCCCGCTTACAAAAATTGAAGGGGAAAATAATCAAATGACGTATATTCCTCTTGGGGTAGGCGTAATTATTTCTCCTTTCAACTTCCCGCTGGCCATTATGGCAGGTACAACGGTAGCGGCAATTGTGTCTGGAAATACGGTGATCCTTAAGCCAGCTGATACAGCACCAGTCATTGCGGCGAAGTTCGTCGAGCTGATGAAAGAAGTAGGGCTTCCTGATGGAGTACTAAACTATGTGCCAGGGGATGGAATTGAGGTAGGTGAATACCTGGTTGAACATCCTAAAACACGGTTTATCTCATTCACGGGCTCTCGTGCAGTTGGCTGTCGAATTTATGAACGGGCTTCAAAAGTACAGCCAGGTCAGATTTGGCTGAAGCGAGTCATTGCTGAAATGGGTGGAAAAGACGGAGTGGTTGTGGATGAAACGGCCGATATAGATGCTGCAGCAAAAGCAATTGTCGCATCAGCTTTTGGTTACCAAGGCCAAAAATGTTCAGCGGGATCACGCGCTATCATCGTTGAATCTGTGTATGATCAGGTGGTTGAAAAAGTAACCTCATTGGTGAGTCAATTAGAGGTAGGTGCTCCAGCTGAGAATTATCCTGTTGGACCGGTTATCGATCAGAAGTCTTTCGACAAAGTGATGAGCTATATCGAAATCGGCAAGTCAGAAGGCAGATTGCTTAATGGTGGAAATAAAACAGATGGCAATGGATATTATATTCAACCAACTGTTTTTGCGGATGTTGATCCTAAAGCGCGTATTATGCAAGAAGAGATTTTTGGACCTGTTTTAGCGCTTGCTAAGGCAAAGGATTGGCAGGAAGCCATTGCGATCTATAATGACACAGATTACGGTCTGACGGGTGCCTATTTCTCTTCAAGCGAAGAACGAATTTCGTTTGCTCTTGATCATATGCACTGTGGCAATTTATACATTAATAAAAAGTGTACAGGTGCATTAGTCGGTGCGCAGCCGTTTGGCGGGTTCAATATGTCGGGTACAGATTCAAAAGCAGGCGGATACGATTATCTCTTGTTATTTACACAAGGAAAATTAACGTCAAGAGTAAGTAAATAAAGGTTATTTCCTAGAGGCCGGATGCAGTGAACTTAGTTCTGCATCCGGTCTTTATGTTGTAAAAAGAAATGAAAAATAGAAAAAAACTACCCGTTGTGTTTATCGGGAGTTTTAAGTAAAAGCTACTATTAATACCCTGTCCAGCCAGCATCAGCTGTGATGGTCGTGGCATTGACAAAGCTTGCATCATCACTGGCAAGGAATAAAGCGACTTTGGCAATTTCAATCGATTCACCGGACCGCGGGTTACCGGCAGCGCCGCTCATTGCCTTTTGCATGCCGAACTCGTTTGGTTCACTCATGGTGGTTCCAATGTTCGTATTTACACCACCTGGAGCAATGGCATTACAACGAATACCGTTACCAGCGTATTGGAAGCCTACATTTTTGGTGAAGCCGATGACTGCATGTTTCGAAGCCGTGTATGCTGCACCCGCTCTTGAACCATACAGCCCGCCGACAGACGCAATATTGATGATGATCCCTTGTTCTATAGCGAGAAAAATAGAGAGTGCTTTTCTTGTTGTTCGCATAACAGATGTCGTATTTACCGCGAAAATCCGTTCCCAATGCTCATCTGTAAGTTCAGCAGCAGGAATGAAGTTGTCCATAATTCCAGCATTGTTGACAAGAATGTCCAGTGTCCCGAACTTTTCAACAGCCAAGTCAATCATGTTTTGAACATCTTCTTCTTTAGCTACATTAGACATAACAGCAATGGCTTTTCCACCTTCCTTTTCAATTCCTGCAGCAACTAATTCCACTGCCTCTGTATTAATATCTGAAAGGATGACGCTGGCACCTTCTTGAGCATAAAGTCTAGCAATCTCTTTTCCCATTCCTGATGCAGCACCTGTAACTATGGCAACTTTGCCTTCTAATTTCATGCTATTTCCTCCTTGTTACTATTTTTACTTATATTTACATTTAGTATAAACGTATCTTTGATTGGGTACAAATGATAGGCAGGTAAAATAGTGAATATCTGTCTGGAGTGTGTCGAGAATATGTATAACTAGTTTATAAAATGGTAAATATGTATAAACATATTATGATAGATATGTAGTTTTCTTCTTGGTTCTATATTTGATACATATTAAAAAACGAAAGTGACACTGAATTCGCCTGCAACAATGGACGATTTTGCGCCATTTTCTAAAGGAGTCTTAAATGGATACTAAGCTAAACCACTTACAAAAGGATGTTATACGAACCGCAAAAAAAGGGTTTCCGCTTGTACTATCTGGAGCCTTTATTTTTTCATTATTGCTCTTTTTCCATTCTTTTTTTCAATGAAGATCGTTGGCGTTATTTGGATTCTTGCGCTGATTACTATCTTTCCATTAGGAGTAGCCGTTGGCAGATGTATGAAGATCAATGTGTTAGTTATTGAGAATCCGATTGGGATATTAGCCGCAGTAGTTGCAGCTCCGCAGGCTTTTTTTATCCCCGTTTTTATTCTTGTTTATCTCCAAATTCCTGAGTACTTACCATTTACGATTGGTTTATTAACAGGTTCTCACTTTTTTCCTTATGTGTGGATTTATAAAAGTAAGACTTATGGATTTATAGCCTTCGCTACGAGTGTTACTTCATTCATCTTAGGAGTGTTCGCCGTCGATCAAGCGTTTTTCGTCGTCCCTTTAACGATTTCCATCGTGTTTAGCATCGGTGCATTTTGTATCATTAGAGAGCTTAGGAATGAATGAATGCTTTAAACAGGGACCTTTAGTAAGGAGCTCCCTGTTTTTTTATGTAACATCTACGATCCTGGTAAGAATAAATGGTAAAATTAAGCAAAATATTGAAGGCTTTATACATAGGACGTATTTCATTCCGTGTTTACAACAGTTGACTCCCGTTCTTCTGCCTGTCATCCATTTATTGTTACAAGAGGAAGAAAATTCGCAATAATATATATAGAACAGGGGGGACCAATCGTGAAAGTGAATATTGATTTACATGATCAATACGATGAGTTGACGATTACCATTCAGGCTAAAGAAATGACTCCAGAGTTGTCAGAAATCATTCGGAAATTACAAATTCAATCGTCAAAGCGCCTCGTTGGAGTAGAGGAAGACAAGACCATTCTCCTAAGTCCGAGTGAGGTAGATTATGTATTTGCTGAAAAACGCAAGGTGTATGGTGTCAGTGGTCAGCGGAAAATTGAAATGAAGTTGAAGCTTTTCGAGCTGGAGGAACTGTTAGCCCCCCAGCGGTTTATGCGGTTTTCAAAATCAGTTATCGGGAATCTTGACCAAATTGATCATTTTGAATTGACCTTCAACGGCATCCTTTGTGTACATTTTAAATCAGGCACAAAGGAATACGTCTCACGCAGTTATGTCGCTGAGCTGAAGAAAAAATTAATTCTCGGAGGTGGAGAGGATGGGAAGTAAGCTTCTAAAGCGGGCTTGGGCGGGTCTTGGTTATTCGATGGTAGTCGTATTTATCATACTCACTGTGATTGTCGTAATTAGGGCGGAAGTTAGTGTACAGGAAATTTGGCTAAGTGTAGTAGGCACCATGGTAATCAGTTTGTATTTCTGTATGGCTTCGTTAATTTTTGAATATGACAACTGGAGTCCGCTGAAACAGTTAAGTGTTCACTTTTCCTTATCAGTCCTTGTTTATTTTCCCATGGCGATGTATATTGGCTGGCTTCCAGCCGGGCTATGGCCTTTTGCAGCTGCTTTTGTTTGTTTCATCATTACGTATACGATTTTTTGGTTGAGCTTTCGGGCGTATTTTAAAAAACAAGAAGAAGAACTAAATCAAACAATTGGAAAAAGGGAAGAGAGAGGCGAAAACTAACGGAAGGGATATAGCGCTTTTAAAAGAGGTCTCCCTTTGGAGTTAGTGATCAAAGGGGGAATGGAATAACTGAGGAAAGGATATCGAAGTTAAGGAGAAACAGAAAAATAATGAAAAGAATTGGAACCAATAATACAAGAATACAGTCTATAATAGAAACGGATATAACTTTAGCTAATTCTCTCTTTACCTCTTTTTCCAAAAAGAACACCTCCCTAATCAGTCGATTAAAGATGATAAATGCTCTCGGCATATACCCTGCTTACTCAATAGCTAATAATAATAAATGTAGTTCGTCCTCAAGCGAAGTACCACTATTTTTTTTGTTATTTCAAATGGTTTTTTATAAAGGTACGCATATTTCAGGGCAAGAAAACCATCAATTGGAAATGTGTAGTTTTGCCATTCTTGTCGATAACCTAAAATGCCTCGTTGTTTAATAACTCGATCCAATTCTTTTATTACACATAAAACAAAATCATCAAATTTGCATGTAG
The DNA here is from genome assembly GCF_000305495.1 of Peribacillus psychrosaccharolyticus ATCC 23296. Classification (GTDB taxonomy): domain Bacteria; phylum Bacillota; class Bacilli; order Bacillales; family DSM-1321; genus Peribacillus; species Peribacillus psychrosaccharolyticus. The sequence goes on from NZ_AJTN02000259.1 coordinate 7,496, forward strand.
TTTTCAATATTATTTTAGGTAAATTGGTATTAACTTTTCTATCTACGGTAAAGTTTTGTTTTTCGGTGATGATAATTTCTAGATCCTCGAAATCTCGTTTGAATTCCCAATTTAATAAATATGGGCCGGTTTGCCAATGAATACCACCATTTATTTTGTGAAAGGCACCTTCTTTCCAACTCAATTTGCATAATGGATGTTTCGAAGCAAGATATGAAACAAAATCCCCAAGGGCATCGGAATGAAAAGAAGGGTGGAACTCAAACTTTTTATGATTAATCTCGAAAACACAGGTTGCACTACCACTTCTAATATCTATAAATGAAAAATTCAAAATAGCTCACCCCAATAAGTTTATAATGTTTCACTGCTATTATGTGTGATGTTGTATCACAAAAAATGAAATACCCCGTAAGATTCTTACGGGACCTCCAAGAATATGCTTTGTCTATTATGGAGCAAAATCAGATATACCAGTGATGATTAAAAAGAAAAATAATAACCAATCAATAAAAAGTGATGCTGATAAAACTAACGAGATAATCGGGATTATGTTTCTCTCGGATTTCTTACTGATACCTATGAGGGAAGTTATAATACCTAAAGCTGTAAGGGCAAATGTAATATAGTCTCCACCTGCCATACCAATATTTGCTAGACGTGTGGGCGTTACAAATACAATAAAAAAACAAACAATCCCTATTACAATAGAAATGTAACTAATTGCCCCATGTTTCTTATGTTGATTGACACCTGCGATTGCCAAATACTAGACCTCCTTTCAATCAAACTATATTGCGGTTATTCTTGCTAAATCGAAGAAAATTACTGACTATTAATAACCTTATTTTAACATATATGTAAAATTAATAGAATACATTGGTTTATTCTATGTCATAGTTGTAGAGAGAATTTAAAGGGGGATTGTGTAATGTTCGTGGTAAATGTAGAAGGTGCTATTCACCGAAACGGGAAATGGCTTTTAATCTTGAGAAATGAAAAGGAAGAACACGCTGGAGGTACTCTTTCTCTAATTGGTGGAAAATGCGAATTTGAAGGGTTTTCATCTGATATTTTAGAAAGAACGTTAATACGAGAAATTTTCGAGGAAGTGGGATGCGAGGTTACAATTCTTAAGTATGTAAATAGTTCTTCCTTTGTACTGATTCTGGGATGAATGTTATTGATATTGTTTTTCTTTGTCTTCATAAGTCAGGAGAGCCTTATGCTAGAAGCAAAGATGAAGTGGATGATATAAGTTGGATGACTACTTCAGACATACTTGCTAATACAGAGCTGCCTGGTTATTTAAAGGGAAATATTAAATTAGCAGATACATTACTATCAAAATCAGATCTTAGAGAAAATAAAATTTAACATAAAAATAGCAACTATTCATCATTCAACTTATCGGTATAACAGAGGAGGAAGCGAAATACTCCTTGAAGATTTAGTGGTTATCACTAACTGTTCTTCCTTTAAAATTGATTTGATAAATTATACCAATGTTAATAATTCGAATTATTTATCGGAGGTGCAGAGTAATGTTTGAAGCATTAGGAAATTTCTTTGGTGCAATAGCGACTGCTTTAATGGGAAAAAGAAGAAAAAAAAACTAAAAGTAAATTATAGTTGAACTGTTTTTTTATAATCTAGTTTCAATTTAAATATAGGAAAGAGAAGGTACACGGAATCAAAACCAATTTACACTCTGAGGACTAGTTCTACCTCTTTCTTCAGCTGCATATACTTCATTAGTTTCTTCATCTTTGGACAAGCCGATGAAATTGGATGAATGGAGTGGTACTCCTGAGTGTAAATATACTATTTAGTTATTTTGTGTTAGGGATCACGCTTGCGGCTCCGATTGGTCCAGTCAATTCTGCGAGATTGGACAAGGGTCTTAAAAACGGGTTTTGGCATGCTTGGATTGTTGGTTTAGGGGCAATGATAGCAGATGCTATTTTTATGATGATGGTCTATGTCGGATTAGTCAAATTTTTAGATATTCCTATTGTACAGACGTTTTTATGGCTATTTGGAGGATTTGTCTTGCTTTATTCAGGTATCGAAGGGATGTTCGCCGCTAAGAAATTGACCATTGATTATCGAAGCAGTCCTGACTCAATGTTAAAGTGCTTTATGGTTGGCTTTATTATGTCAATAACGAGTCCGCTTTCTATTTTATTTTGGCTTGGAATATACGGATCCGTATTAGCAAAAACAGCGGTAACTTATGGAACCAGTTCATTACTCGTATATACCTCAATGATTTTTATCGGCCTTACATGCTGGGATATTTTTGTGGCATCATTGACTACCGTTTTTAGAAGATTTCTTAATGATGCAAGTATAAAAGCTATCTCCATTATATCCGGGCTCTCACTAGTCGGATTTGGTGTGTACTTTGGTTATCAGGGGATAACGGCTTTATTAGGTTAGCCATACCTTATTCTGTCATTCCGTTTTCTTTTACATAATTCATGGTGGTTTTATTCACACTAAGAATGATGTATGGGAGGGGGATTTACAGTGACGAAGGCACACAGTCCAGACACCAAAGGTTCCAATCCAACGGATGAATCTGGCAGCATGCAGTGGTGGCAGCTGTCCTTAATTGGTGTCGGCTGCACAATCGGAACAGGTTATTTTCTTGGATCTACGATTGGGATAAAAACAACAGGGCCATCCATAATCTTTTCGTTTATTTTAGCTTCATTAGGTACATATATTGTTTACCGACTGCTTGCCAAAATGACAGCAGCAGATCCACACGAAGGATCGTTTTGCTATTATGCAAATAAAGCATTTGGGCGTTGGGCTGGATTTAGTGCAGGTTGGAATTATTGGTCATCCAATATATTAATAATGGGAAGTCAATTGACGGCGCTTTCCATCTTATCTCAGTTTTGGTTTCCTAAGATTCCGCTATGGATTTTTGCCTCTGGTTTCGCTATTATTTCGATTATTGTCGTGTTGTTTGGGACTAAAGGGTTTGACAGGGTGGAAAATGTTCTGGCTGTAATAAAGACAGCAGCTATCGTTATGTTTATTATTCTTGCGATTTGTGGAATATTCGGTTGGTTTGGACTTAAGGGGGGTGAGCCGCCATCATTCCCTAATACATATAAAGAATTATTCCCAAAAGGACTAAAGGGATTTTGGACCTCGTTGATTTATGCCTTTTATGCATTTGGCGGGATAGAGGTCATTGGTCTGATGGCTATGCGTCTTAAAAAGAAAGAAGACGCACCAAAAGCAGGAACTATCATGCTTCTATGTTTAACTATTATCTATGTGATTTCCTTGGGTTTAGCGGTAACAATGGTGTCATTAGATGCCTTTAGTGAAAAGGAAAGTCCCTTTGTAACGGCGATGGATAGTTATCATCTAGGGTTCTTTCCACATGTATTTAATGGAGCCATCATAATTGCCGGTTTTTCAACCATGACCGCATCTTTATTTGGTGTTACGAATTTATTAGTAACCATAGCGGATGACGGAAATGCACCGCTTTTCTTTGCAAACAAAATAAAAAATTTTAAAGATTTGCCTTTGCCAGCACTTGGTCTTGCGACACTTGGACTAATTGGTTCGATTATTACAGCTTTATTGCTTCCAGGGAAAATTTATGAATACATTACGACTGCTGCAGGATTGTTAATTTTGTACAATTGGGCCTTTATTGTAATTTCTGCATTTAAAATCCTTAAATTAAAAATAATGAATAAGCTAACAGGTTGGATTGGTTTATTGTTAATTGCGGCCGCAGTAACAGGTACATTGCTTGAGAGAGAAATAAGGCCTGGATTCTTTATCAGCTTATTATTTGTTGTACTTATTGGACTTGCAGCCATTTTCATGAAGAAAAGAGTCTGGAATAAAGAAAAGTCTCTCTCTGATCGAGCACGCAGGTCGAATCTTGATTAATGGTATGACATCCTCCTTACCCTTGGAGGATGCTTTTTCGCTTTCATTTCCATTCATCCTTGAGCAATCCATAAATAATCCGATCGTGATAGTTACTGTTCACCTTTTCATAATTGCGAATACTGCCTTCTTTAGTAAAGCCTAAACGTTCAGGTATGGCCCTGCTTGTTACGTTTTCGCTTGCCACATTGATTTCAACCTTTCTAAGATCTAATTTTTTAAATGAATGGTTGATGAATACCTTGGCTGCTTGTGTAGCTAACCCCTTTCCTAAATATTCGTCTCCGAGCCAATAGCCTATCTCGGTCTTTCTTGCTCCCCAGTCAATATATAAGAAGCCGATGGAGCCTGCCAATTGTCCTTTATACCAAATGCCAGCCCAGTATCCATTATTATCAGATAATCGTCTCAAAGATTTTTCTATAAATGCAAGGGAATCCTCAACACTATTTGTTTTGTTCGGAAAAGTAAGCCATTTGCTTATATGGTCACGACTGCTATCAATCAGTTGAAACAATTCTTGTGCGTGTCTTGGTTCTAAAATGGCCAGATATAGGTCTTTATCGATCTCCACTTTATACATGCCCTGCCTCCTTTTATGGTAAATATAGGGTATCATACGTTATACCTAATGGATAGCAAGTCATAGTAAAAAAATAATCATTTTTATTAGCACGGACGTGCGCACATATGATATGTTATGTGTGTGAACAATTATAGAAATGAGGTTTTAGTATGTTAAGTACGAAAGAGATAAGTGAAATGTTACGTGTTTCAGAAGAAACCGTTCGCCGGTGGATTCGAAATGGTGAACTTGAGGCTACACAAGACGGAAAAAGCTATCAAATAGATAAAGATTGGCTGGAAGAGTTTATTCAAAAAAAATCAGTCATTCCAGGCACCTCGTTAGCGAAAATGCAGAGCCTAATCGAAGGGATTATCGGAAATCCTAAGACTAAGGATGCGGCAGCAGACTTCTTTAGTAAAAGCATAACTAAATTTATGCAAGGCGGAGATATTTTCTCTGATCTTAAACCAGAACCAGAATATAAAGCTGAACCAAAGGCTGAGCCAAAACCAGAACCTGAGTTTAAAGCTGAACCAAAGCCTCATTCAAAGCCAGAACCAACGCTTGAAAAAGAGGATATTGAGGGGAAAATCGAATCATTAAACAGACTTAAAAAGAAACTGGAGCTTGAGTATCAAATCAAACTTCTTGACCTTGAAGGCGAAATTGCCGTCTACGAAAGAAAACTCCGGAACACAAATAAATAAGAAAACCAATAGAAAAGAGGGGGGATATTTCCCTCTCTTTTTTTGATATGTCAAGACAGGGTGTGTTAAAATAAGGAATGATTTATTGGCCGGATTGAATCTAAAAATTTGTTTTGTTAGGGTGTTGAATCGATGAAGAAAAGATTGGGGTGTCTTCACGCCCATTATTCAAATATAAATTACATAGAAAAGGCACTTTCTTCTTACGATATTGATTTAGTTCATTTTGTTGATCCTGCACTCATGTATCGTGTAACCTCAGATAAATCTTTTAAAAAAAGAGAAGCTCAGTATAAAGTCAGAGAGCAGCTAGAATGGATTTCTAAGAGTAAAGTCGATGCCATTCTCATTACATGTACCAATTATATAACGTTATTACAAGGGGAACAGTTGAGCATCTCTGTACCGATTATTAATATTGACGAACCCTATTTCAATGAAATTTGTAAGATAACAGAACCTCAAATCCTTTTATTTACGAATCCGCTTACGGTAGAAGGAACAATGAATCGTTTGCATAAATACGCAGACACTCGTGGACTGACTTTAGACACAGAGGTTTTTGTGATTAACGATATCTTTGAACTGATGATGCAAGGGAAAAAGAATGTCTATGATGAGGAAGTCACAACTTTCATTACTCAACTAATGAAAGAAAATCCGAAAACTGTCTCAGTCGCTCAACTGTCCATGGTTGATGCGGCCATGAAAGTAGAACGAGAGCTGTCAAAGACACTCGTGAATCCATTAAATACGTTAGTGGACGTTCTGGTTAAACAACTTGAATTAGTACGAACTAAAGAGAAATAACAAAAACAAGCCTCGATAAGTTGATTCGCGGCTTGTTTTTGTAGTCAATTTTAAGATCCAGAGCTAAACGTATCTCTTTTCTGCAAAATGGGGCTTAAACTTCTATCTTGAGGGAGCGTTTAAACCCGTTTTTAACAGCCAGTATGTATTCGTCTTTAGCACGAATAGATAGCTCAGCATCGGGATTTATTCCTTCAAACCCGTGATAGGCACCTGGATATAAATGAAATTCAACATCAACACCAGCTTCTGCAAGTTTGGTTACATAGGTTAAAGTTTCACTGCGGAACGGGTCTAATTGTCCGACACACGTATACGTATAGGGTAAATGACTATAAACTGTTTCACGAGCAGGAGCTGCATAGGAAGGAATGGCATCCGTTCCATATAAATCACCTAAATACATTCTCCAGCCTGCATCATTTGATTTTTGATTCCAGACAAATCCCTCTTTAATTTCATTTGTTGAAGGGGTAGTATTGCGATCATCAATCATTGGATAGAGCGGCATTTGGAAACAAAGTGAAGGATAGTTTCGATCACGGGCTAATAAAGTTAATGCTGCGGTTAGTCCACCGCCAGCACTCGCGCCAGCCACACCAATTCGAGTCGAATCAATTTGTAAAGAATCTGCCGAGTCAGCAATCCACTTCAATGCTGCATAACAATCCTCAATGGGTGCGGGATACGGATGCTCGGGAGCTAAGCGATACTCTACAGAAACAACGACGCACTCAGCTTCTTTTGCAAAATTCATACACAATTCGTCATCTTCATCGATCGATCCTAAGATATAGCCGCCGCCATGAATCCATAACAGGACAGGCAAGGTTTCACTACTGTATTTCGGCCGGTAAATTCGTAAAGGCAACGGTTGATTATCAGGACCGTTAATGATTTCATCGGTTAAAGAAAGAGCATCATCTACAACAGCAGGCGGCCTCGTTTGAGCTGAATTTTTTCTGATAAATGGTAAATTCTCGGGACGTAAAACGAGATCTTGAAACAGCTCCAAATTAGCTGCTAACTCTGGGTTAACTCGTTTTTCATTTTCAATGCTCCTTTGTAAAAATGAAGTATACAGATCGACTAATAATTAAATTATAATGTGGCAAGTTTGTGATAGTCAATTAAATGTCCGAAAATTTAGCCTACTTAATAAGTGTATTAACTAACTGAAAAGCAAGAAAGACTGGCTATAAAGTTTTAGGAGTGAAAAGGCAGTTGTTGTTAAATTATGAATAGAAAATCAAGCTAGTTAAGCAGCATATGTACTGTGCAAAATGGCGGGAAAAGTGTGCAAAATAGACAATTTTCTGTGCATTTGGAGCTGAATGATGTGCAGAACCCGGTAATTTATGTGCAATTCAGGCCATTTATTGTGCAGATGGACTTTCTGGAGCGAAACAGTTATTACAACTAAAAGGCGGTCGAGGGTTTCTCGACCGCCTGTCAAATTTATAAGCTTACATCAATAATAATCTTTCCGATGTTCTTATTTGCTTCCATTTGTTTATGTGCAGATTGGATATCGGTCAAAGGGAAGACGGAGTCTACAATGGCTTTGACTTTTTTCTGTGCAAATAATGGCATGGCGTTCTGAACAAATTCTTCGGTCAGTTCTTTTTTGTATTCGTCACTTCTAGGTGTTAGGAGAGTTCCTTTTAGGTGGATTCGTTTTAATAAGAGCTGCATGATGTTTACTTTTTCTACTTCTGTACCGCCTAATATGCCAATAAGCACCCAGCGTCCATCCGTTTTGATACTTTTCAGGTTTTTCTCCCAGTATGAGGCACCGATAAAATCAAGTATTACATCAACTCCTTGATTATTGGTTGCGTTCAACACTTCCTCATCGAAGTCCTGTTCTTTATAATTAATCGTTATGTCTGCACCGAGTGAACGACAGAATGCTAGTTTTTCTTCTGATCCCGCTGTCACAATAATTTTTGCCTTGGTCATTTGCTTAGCTAATTGAATAGCTGCACTTCCCACACCGCTTCCGCCGGCATGAATGAGGACCGTATCATCATCTTTTAATTGGCCTAACCAAAATAGGGTTTGATAAGCCGTTAAAAAGACTTCTGGAATCGCTGCCGCTTCTTCAAAAGAAAGGGTATCCGGAACGACGATTGCTCGGTCAGCAGGCATCGTCACATATTCTGCGTATCCGCCGCCGTTAACGAGTCCCATAACACGGGTACCAGCTGTAAGGGTGACTCCTGGGGCTGCCTCCACCACTTCGCCTGATACTTCAATGCCTAAAATAGGGTTGCTCATATATCCTGCTTTTCCTTCGCGTGAAAGAATATCTGTACGATTAATCGCTGCTGCTTTAACGTGTATTAAGATTTCTCCAGGTTGGAGCTTTGGTTTTTCGAAATCCTGTATCTGGAGCTGTTCAGCACTCCCTGGTTGGTTAACAATGACTGCCTTCATCTTCCACACTCCTTATTGAGCACTTCTTAATATGGAACAAATTTTACGCTCAAAAAAATCATTCTGCAACTAATTGAATTGAACGTATAGGTAGAAATATGGATGTCATACAGTGCTGCGGCTTGGTACTTAAGGCACTTTTCTCTGAAAGCATGTTTGGTTTTGAATAATTATGTGAACAATTAGAATATAAATACATAAGGAAAGAAGGGCCAAAGATGAAACGTTTATTTTTTTACCGGTCTCGTTAGGGATTATGCTGACGTTGGCTGGATGCGGGAGCAGCGAAGATACAGAAGATAACAAAGTGGTAGAGGATTCAGAAGAAACAAGCAGTCAACCAACTACTGAGAGTGAAAATGCAGTTGAGAAGATTACTGTCAATTTGAAAAATACCGAAGGTGACGAAGTTGGAGAAGTAAATTTGGAAGAAACCGATAGAGGTGTCCGTATTCTGTTAGAGGCTGCCAATTTACCAAAGGGAACACATGGGATTCACATTCATGAGACAGGGGCATGCGAAAAACCCGATTTTGAATCTGCAGGCGGGCATTTTAATCCGAAAAATGCGAGCCATGGAACGGAACATGAAAAAGGGGCACATGCAGGAGATTTACCTAATATTGAGGTAGCGGAAGACGGAACAATCAAAGAGGAACTGCTAGCTAAAGGTGTTACGTTGAAAATGGATCAAGAAAATACGTTGTTTGATTCAGATGGATCCGCACTTGTGATTCATGAAAAAGCGGATGATAATAAATCACAGCCTTCAGGTGATTCAGGCGATCGAATTGCTTGTGGTGAAATCGGGAAATAAGAAAAAAGGCAGCGGTCAAACGTTGCCTTTAGTTGTTATCAGCGTTGCGAATAACTTGAATTAATTCGTCAAGTTTCTGATTACGTTCTTTGTCTAATTTGGTTTTTCGATTCATGAAAAGGATCATCATAATGACAAAATAAATGCTAAAACCGATTATAAATAAATACAGTAAAATGGGAATGAGTAAAAAACCACTTGTTGAATCCATGAATGCTTAGCCTCCAAATGTTTATGATTTACCACTATTATACATGTATTACCTATTTTGGAGGGATTTATTAAATAGAAATAGCTGTCGAATGTTCGACAGCTATTTCTCATTTATTTACTTAATACTCAAGATTTCTCGTATGTCCTGTTCGGTTAGGGTGGAGGCAGGTTCTTTGCCTGGCTGAATGATTTCATCAATCATGTTTTTCTTTCGTTCCTGTAGTTCGTATATTTTCTCTTCGATGGTTCCATGAGCTACGAGCTTAATGACTTGAACGACATTCTTTTGTCCCATCCGATGTGCTCGGTCTGCCGCTTGCTGCTCAACTGCGGGATTCCACCATAAATCATAGAGAATAACAGTGTCTGCTCCAGTTAAATTAAGACCCGTCCCGCCTGCTTTTAGTGAAATTAAAAAGATGTCCTGCTCGCCGTCGTTAAAACGGGCACACAGCTCAACACGTTCGGCTGCGGGTGTCTGCCCATCCAGGTAGAAATAAGGAATGTCTTGGCGGCCTAAAGAACGGCCAATAATGTCAAGCATTTTGGTGAACTGTGAAAATATGAGAACCCGTCTGCCTAAGCGCTGACATTCATCAATGATTTCCAGCAGTTGTTCAAATTTAGACGAGCTTCCTTGATAGCCTTCCACGAACAACGCCGGATGACAGCATAGCTGACGAAGACGGGTTAATCCAGCAAGAATTCTGATTTTATTTTGTCCGAAATTGTCTTTATCTAGATGTTTTAAAGTTTCTTGTTTTAACTTGGCTAGATAAGCGGCATAGAGCTTCTTCTGATCAGGAAGCAGTCCAACCGTTTGAATGGTCTCGATTTTCTCAGGCAATTCATTCAATACATCCGTTTTCAAACGGCGTAGTATGAACGGGCGGATACGCTTCGCTATTTTTTTCCGAGGCAGGTGAAGAAAGTCTTCTAGATTCGGTAAATAATTAGGGAAAACAACATCAAATAGGGACCAAAGTTCCTCAAGCGAATTCTCCACAGGTGTTCCAGTCAAGGCAAAAATGTAGTCAGCTTTTAATTTTTTGACCGCTTTTGCCGTCTGTGTGGTCGGATTTTTGAAAGTTTGTGCTTCGTCTAAAAATAAACTATGGAATGTTCGTCGACTATACTCGGCCAAATCACTCCGCAACAACGGATAGGATGTAATGATGACATCGACTTCGGTTGCTTCACGAAGCAATTGTCTGCGCTCCGCTTGATCTCCATCCACAATGACTGCCTCAATCTCGGGGGCAAATTTAGTCAGCTCATTTAACCAATTATAGGTCAGTGATGACGGAGTAACGACTAGTATCGGTAGTTTGTGTTTTCTTAGTTCTAGGAGAACAGAAACCATATAAGCAATACTTTGCAACGTCTTACCGAGCCCCATATCATCCGCAAGAATTCCGCCAAACCGATAATGCGCAAGCGTCTTTAACCACTGAAAGCCCTGCTTTTGATAGCCGCGAAGGATAGGTTCAAGGCTTTTAGGCAGGTCGAAGGTTAACTGACTTGGATTTTTCATGGTTTCAACCAGTTCACGGAAAGAATCTCCGATGCTGACAGATTGATTATCTTCTAATGAATCCAGAAGCTGGAACCCGCGTACCAGCGGCAGGCGAAATTCTTTTGCCAAATCTTCTTCAGCTAGGTCTAATTCTTTCATTAACCGTTTAATCTCTGCTAATTCTGTACTTTCGAGCGTCATTAGCGATCCATTAGGCAAGCGGTAAAATTTATGTTTGGCTTCAAGTGAAACAAGCAGATTGCGGATTTCAGATTCAGGGATACCTTCTAAATCGAAGCGAAACACGAGCCAATCAGTTCGATTATCTGCATCGACTCGAATCCGAGGACGAGGAGAACTCCTGTGAATTCGGGCTTTTACGGAAGTACTTGCATATAGTTCGACTAAATCCTTCATCTGGGGCACGACATGATAAAGAAAATGATATTCCAGCTCTTCGTTATGCATGAAGTAACCGCCTTCTGTTTTAGCGAACGAACTGTCATCCATAATTTGCAGGATTTTTGCCTCTGTTTCATTATCTCGTATAAGGATGGAACCGGATTTTCGTTCATGGTTTTCTTCTTCCAATGGGTTAATGACAAGCTGTCCATAGTGGAACTCTAAACCTGCCAATAAATTATTATTAACCCGATCTAAATATAGTTTAGCTTTCAATGACTTTTTGACAAGTTGTCCCGTCACAGCCTCTGAAATATGAACCGTACCAAGTTTTCGTAAACCAGGAATGACTTTTGCCAGATAATGCTCCATTTGTGATTCATGAATTTGAAATTGATGTTTTCCTGTGCGGTCAAGGGTTTGTTTTAACCCGCCGACCGTTAGACAGTCTTCAGCAGAAAGCTTAAGAATCTTATTTTCAGAAAGAACATACCCGTAAGCTTCCATTACCGTGATGTTCGTTAAACCGAGAACGCTTAACTGAAAACCACTGGAAGGCGATTCATCGAATTCAAAATATAACCCTGTTTTTTCAAAGACAGGGAAAATTTCTTCGATTGTGTGACCGTTATGTTCAATCTTTGCGAATGGAGAGCCGGTCAGCAGTGGGAGCATGTTTTCCCATGAAGCAGGAGGAACAAGGAGTAGTCTTTTCCCTGTAACATCGATACTAAAGCGACGGTCAAGATAATCTTGTTCGTTATGATGGATGAGTATTAGCTGTTGCAGAATTATCCCGATCTCTTTAGGGATAAAGTGTTCCTCAGGATCATAGCTAAAGGCAGGTGAAAAGAAAAAGCGTTCTTTTCGTTCTATTTTTTCAAGGAACTCTCTAAGATTTTGGACAATGAGTTTTCGCTTAAGTCCTGCTTTGATTTCAACACCAAACAGGTATTTCCCATCATCAATCGGATAAGGCTTAAAGATTAACTCAACGTCTAACGGCTGTCTTGAATCAAAGGGAGTCTCGATTGTTTTAAGTTTTAACTGTTTTTTAGTAAAGAGGCCGAGTATTTCGTTTGTGAGCTGCAGGTCAACTTGAGAAATCGTTTCCTCATCAGTAGTCTGTGTGATCGTTGATTCAAGCGACCGATGATGCTGCTGAACATACAGCATGACAGCAGCAATATGTTGGCAATACTTCGTAAATGAGCCGAGTGTCGGACAGGAACAGTGGGCATAGACATCCTGACTTTCATCCGATTTAAGGATGACGTGAAAGTCGCCCTTTACAGCGGCTTCACAAACGCTAGAATCGTAATGATCAATTACAACCTGCTCCGCTTTCAGGTAGGATTCTCCTCTGCGATAAGCAGTAACTCCGCACATCTCCTTTATTGATGTTTTAGTCAAATGAAAACTCATTGCCGTGTTCACGCCTTTCAAAAATAATTATGTAAGTAAGTATAGGTAATCGACGTACTTACCTTATCAGCATCAGACCATTTTAACAACAAGGATATTAATGTTTTACGTTGAAATAGTATATAGAAGGAGTGGAGATGGGTGCATAAGCTTGGTCTAAAGAAAAATGAAATCAAATTAGTTCCATATACAGAAGAATATCATTGTGAATTTTGTACCGTAAAAGATGAAATTCTTCGTACCGTTCCTATTGAGGAAAATCGAATTGAACACATAGGAAGTACCGCAATCAAAGGAATTGTTTCGAAACCGGTTTTAGATCTTGTGATGGGCATTGACCGCCTGCAAAGTATTGATCCAGAAATAGTAGCAGGTCTCAAGAAAAGTGGTTTTTTGAGGTTGAAGGTAGAACGACCGGAGGAAATCATATTCGCTAAGTTTACGGATGATACCTATCAAGAAAAAACACACTTTCTTCATCTTGTAGAATATAATCAGCAGCTTTGGCATGATTTAGTATTCTTTAGAGATCACCTAAATGCAAATCCAGGTGAAAGGGAGGCCTATCAACGGCTAAAAAAAGATTCCATACGTTTAACTGGGATTGATGAATATACGGCCTCCAAGGAGTCCTTTGTTAAAAGGATTTATAGTAAGCGAAAATGAAGTTTACTGACTTAGTTGATCAGCGAGAATCACAATAAAAACGGCTGCCAAATGAATCATGGCCACCACTAAGAAAGCCGTTCCGTCTAAACGAGGGATAAGCTGAAAAATGATTGGAAACAAGACCGTTTCAATCCCGAATAAAACGATAACCAAACCAATTCGTGACGCTAACCTCTTTTCATTTTTTGCATGGAAAAGCTGATTATGACCTGCAATAAACGATGTTTTCTCTTTTTTCCGTACATATAGACCCACTAGAATAATCAAGATTCCCGCTATTGATACGAGTAACGACGGTATAAACATGTTTCACCTCGATTGAACGAATTAATTTAGTTTACCATCAATGGTAAAAAAAGTAATGAAACAACTTAGATGAGGAGAGTTCTTGAAATCTTTACAAGGCAAAATCGCGGTTGTAACAGGTGCAAGTCGGGAAGAGGGAATTGGCTCAGCAATTTGTTTATCGCTGGCAGCAGCGGGAGCCGATATTTTTTTACTCATTATTGTGCTTTTGATCAAACCGAAGGAAATGGTGCAGAACCTGAGTGGCCTGCTATTTTATGTGAGAAAATCAAACGGTTAGGGGTTCGTTCCGAGCATATGGAAGCAGATTTATCTGACTCCTTTATACCGATAGCTATTCTGGATCAGGTGCAAAAAACATTGGGTACACCGTCAATTTTAATAAATAATGCAACCTACGAATTACGAGCTGATTTTCGTTCATTAAATGCTGAAATTTTGGATAAACATTATAAAGTGAATAACAGTGGAACCATTACGCTCAGTATGGAGTTTGCTAAACGCTTTGAACAAGACTATCCTGGTCAAAAAAATGGCCGGATTGTCTTTCTAGTTTCTGGTGGCCCAGATCCGGAGAATTTGGCTTATATTGCGACAAAAGGCCTGTTAATTGTAATTACTGAACCATTAGCGGTTGCCCTGGCTCCAATCGGAATCACAGTCAATGCACTGAACCCTGGACCAACTGATTCTGGTTGGATGAGTGAGGAGCTTAAGAAGCAGTTTCTTCCGATGTTTCCAATGGGGCGAATAGGAAACCCTAAAGACGCTGCAAATGTTATAACATTTTTAGCAAGTGATGAGTCGGGCTGGTTGACTGGTCAGCACCTTAAATCTGATGGCGGTTTTTTAGGTAAATAAATAAGGACGATCGATTGTAGAAAGGGCTTGATGAAAATCATGCTTTTTTTGTAGTTTAAATTCTGCTTATAGGTTGAAAGTTGTGGATTATTTATGAATTGTTTACAAAATAAGTATGTTCGTATAAGATTAATTAGGTCAACTTTTATTTCTAATGGATAACTAACTATAATGGTCATACTTAATAGAACAGATTACTAATTGCTTTTATTTGTTCGCTATCTTGTAACTTATTCGTCAAATATAGACAAAAATAAATGATAAGATTTACGTATGAACTTATTTCACAAAGAAAGTTGGTTTATCTATATGGAAATAGAAACGCTGAAACATGTGGAAGAGAAAGCGATACATAAATCAGAACTATTTGACATTAGTCCACTTCGTTATATTCTAAGATCCATGCTCGCAAGTATGTTTATCGGATTTGGAGTGATTGTAGCTTTTAAAACAGGAAGCTTTTTCTATAATGAACACTCACCGCTGGCTTATCCAATGGCAGCTATTACTTTTGGTTCTGCTATTATACTTATCGCTTATGCTGGAGGAGACCTATTTACTGGAAATACCTTTTATTATACCTATACAGCTTTGAGGAAAAAACTATCTTGGATGAAAGTTTTGAAATTATTAGCCACAACCTTTACAGGAAATGTAATAGGAGCTTGCTGTTTTGCTGCCCTCATATATTTAACAGGATTGTATGATGAAACTTCCGTAAATACCTTTCTTTTAAGTGTGGTTGAACACAAGATGAATACATCTACCATGGAACTCTTTTTCCGTGCTATTTTGTGTAACTGGCTCGTTTGTTTAGCCTTCTTTGTACCAATGACGCTTAAAGGTGACGGAGCTAAAATGTTTTCCATGATTCTCTTTGTTTTTTGCTTCTTTATTTCAGGTTATGAACACAGCATTGCCAATATGTGCACATTCGCGATTGCTCTCGTCTTGGACCATGGACCGGCTATTTCATTCTCAGGTTTAATGCATAATCTAATTCCTGTGATAATTGGCAACATCATTGGCGGATCTGTCTTTATGGGATGGATGTATTATTATGTAAATAAACCATATTTGAAAGAGTAACGGATGTAAAGCAGGCAGCCTATAGGCTGCCTGCTTTGATCCAAGAAAACTAGTAATATGCCATTACTGGCGAGCTTCCTTGAATTAAGGTACCTGGAAGTCGTATCGTGACCGTGTCTCGATGATAAGATAACTTTAAAAAACAGGCTGTCGAAGACGACAGCCTGTTTAAGTGTATGGTTAAAAGAATAATGGAATTAGACTTCCTACGATGGCACCGATGATGGCTGTTAACGCCATGGATACGGAACTCATTGAGAAACTTAGTTCTCCGTATTCGGAAGCTTTTGATGTGCCAAGTGCGTGTGAGGCGCTGCCAAGGGCAATTCCTTTGCCAATCGAACTTTTGATATGAAAGAGTTTTAAGAGGATCGGTCCAAATATCGCCCCGATCAGTCCGGCAATCAAAACAAAAACGACTGTAATTGCCGGGATTCCTCCCAATTCTGAGGATACCTCCATGGCTACAGGCGCCGTAATCGATTTAGGCATCATAGAAAGGATCATGACTTTGTTCAAGCCGAAAAGGAAAGATAGTAAAGCACCGCTTGCCATCCCGGTGAAGGCTCCAATGCCTACTCCAGCCATAATCGGTTTGATATTTTTTCGTAAAATCTGCCGTTGATTATAAAGTGGATATGCAAGCGCTACAACGGCTGGTCCTAATAAAGAATTAATCCACTTTCCTCCGATCAGGTACGTGTCATACGAGACATGGAAACTAATGAGCAGGAGAATGAGGACAATCCCTGTTGTCATCATTGGTACCAGGAAGGGAGAAGGGAAGTAGTTGTATAAGTAATTCATGCCAAGATAGATGAGTATAGTCATAGAAATGATAAAAAGTGCGATAAGAATTTGGGTCATTACTTCTCCTCCTGTCTTCTTTTTGATTTGTTTTCGGAATATTGACTGGCACGGCCAGCAGCCCCGATGGTGATAATCGTACTTATGACTACAACGATGAGCAATAAGAATCCTTTGTTAGAAAGCAATTCTGGATAGTTGATGACTCCTATTAATGTAGGGATGAAAAGAAACGGCAGGAATGCCAGCAAGAATCCAGCTCCTTGATTAATCCATTTCACAGAGAAAACATTTGCACATAAAGCAAGGAAAAGCAGAATCAACCCGATGATACTCCCTGGAAGGGGAATGTGAAGGTAAGTATGAAGCAATCCTCCTATAAAAGAAAAAGCAAATAAAATAGCAATTTGCGCCAAAATACGTAGTATGTTCATCACAGTAGGATATCCAATTACGGAATATCGTCGCCTCCAAACTTAGTAGTAAATTTCAATAACATCTATTATACGCCTATTTTTTTATTTACTATAGGTGCGATGCTTGGAAAAATTGCAAGAACTTGATAAGAGCCATCTAGTAAGGGTGCAAACGTCCTGTAATAAAATGATCCTAGTTCTTCTTTAGTGAAGAGCTTTTTTTGATGTTCTAGGTAATTATTCTTAAATAAAAATAAAAAATGCCGATATTAACTAAGTATTTAGTTGGAATTATACTGAAAATTATATCGAGTAGGTCATTAGAACTTCAAAATTAATTTAACTAGAGGAGTAATCAGCAATGACGTTGTTTCAAACGGATCATAAGAACAAAGCATTTATTATTACCATTGCCGGCTTTGCAGGAGCAGAAGGAGCGGCTTTATTTGTTGAAGGCTTAAAAAAGGAAGTCTCCAAAATTGATGTAAAAGCGTTTACCTTGATTGCGGATGGAACGAATATGAAAACATTCAAACCCGAAATCCTGCCAATCCTTGAAAAAAGTTATCAATTGTATATGAGTTTGGGATTCAAAAAAGTGTTAGTTGTGAGTCCTGCTAGTGTTACACCTCGTTTGCAGATTAAACGAGTAGCTAAAAATGTTCATTTTTCAGGAGAATTTATCGGAAATCTCCGTGATGCCCTTACTGAATCGGCAGAAGCTTGAGTTTAGAAAACAACATGATACATAAGGAGAAAAGATATGACAACAGGAATTATCTTAAAAGAAGTGGCTGTTTATCATCCTAGTAAAATCGTAAACAACGATTATTATCTAAATCATTTCCATGAGCAAGGAAAGAATATTGAAGGTCTGCTCGAGGCATTGGGCCGAGAAAATAGATACATAGCTGATTATGAAAAAGAAAATACCTTAACGATGGCAATCGAAGCATCTAAAAAGGTTTTAAAAAAGGCCAATTTAACTGGTAGTGAGATAGATAGTATTATTTTTGTATCAAGCACGCCAGAATTTTTTGCTCCTCCTAGTGCTATTGCCATTCATCATGCGATAGAAGGCAAGCCAGATGCAGTCGTAAGCGATATGAATGCTGCTTGTGTTGGCATGATTGTTGCTGTAGAGCAAGCCAGTCGTACGATGATTGGTAACCCTCATCTTCAGCGAACATTAATTGTCGCCTCTGAGCAGCTTCACCGTTACGCAAGTAAAGAAGAAGCTGTTACATTTGCTAGTTTTGGTGATGGTGCATGCGCAGTGATATTAGAAAAAGAAGAAAATAAGAGTCGTGGATTTATTGACTCTGCGTATAAAATTGATACCAATTCTATTGATAAAATCGTCCTGCCGGCATGCGGTGTTTCAAAATTAGCAGACGTAACGATGACGGCTTATGATAAGCGGGTCAAATGGGAAAATGTCAATAATGACAAGGCTTTTCTTTCAACGGTAGAACTAATTGAAAAACTCTTAATCCGTAACAATCTTACGACGGCGGATATACAGGCATTCTGTTTTTCACAGCTTTCTAGGAAAAATATCTATAAAATTCAAGAAGCATTTAACGAAGATATCATCAAATTTCCAATAGTAGGAACAGAATATGGCTATACTGGCTCAGCAAGTCCCTTTATGGCTTTCGAACGAGTAGTCAGTTCAGGTCAGTTGAATAAAGGCGATTACGTCATTTTTTGGTCAGTAGGCGCGGGTTCAGCGGCTTCTGCGATGTTGTTTAGGTATTAATAAGGAATCATTTATAGATGGAGTTGGGGACATGGAGAAGAAAATAAGTCGTTTAAAGTCAGGTGTCGCTAAAGTTGTTACACCACATGTGCTAATCGGAATAGTTGTTATCGCTTGTTTATTTATTGAAAATCAATATTTACAAAGAGGATTAGCGGTAATCGGAATCCTAGCCATGATGGGCATAAG
>NZ_AJTN02000258.1 GCF_000305495.1 Peribacillus psychrosaccharolyticus ATCC 23296
TTTGTTAAAGCACTGAGTAAGGAGTGTGCACTGAATAATATTCGCGTAAATGGAATTGCCCCAGGAGCTATTTCAACAGCCATGCTGGATGGATTCACCGAAGAGGAATTTGATCAATTGAATGAAGATATTCCGATGGGGAGAGTCGGTAAACCTATTGAGATTGCTGAAACAGCTTCCTTTTTACTATCATCTAAGGCTTCTTACATTACCGGTCAAATAGTGGGGGTTAATGGAGGTTGGTACTAACTCATCTTTTCCATGCATAAATTAAATCGCTTCTTCACAAACTAACTATGTACGAATTGAAAGAAGGGATGATGAAAGATGTCTGTATTAGATAATTGGGATCAATGGAAAAACTTCTTAGGAGATCGCTTGCATCAAGGGGAGCACCAAGGCATTCAGCAAGATACTGTAAGTAATCTTGCTTTTGAAATTGGCGACTACTTGGCTAAACAAGTGGAACCTCAAAATGATCAAGAGAAAGTGCTTGCCGACTTATGGTCAGTAGCGAGCGATGAAGAAAAGCATTCAATTGCGAGTATGATGGTTAAATTAGTGGAAAACAATGGTACACAGTAACTGGTTTAAGGCCCTGTCATTTGATGGGGCTTTTTTTATTGGCATGGGCAGATGCATGAGGGTTTTAACTAACTGCACATAATTACCTGCCGCGGCGCAAGAACTATTTTAAAGTTAAGTAAAGATTAGCCTGAATTTTAGAATGTTTTCGCTTTTAACTTAACCCATTATGCTATATTATAGAAAATAGACAATCATAGGGGTAGGTATCCGCGATTCCGGGCAAAAATGCGGGTTTTTTCATAAAACTACCTTATAAATAAGATCCTGTCACTTAAGGAGTGTTTGGATTGGAAAAAAAAGAATGGTATTTTGAATATGAAATACAAAAGAACCGTCCAGGTTTGTTAGGAGATATTTCTTCGCTGCTGGGTATGCTCTCGATTAATATCGTTACCATTAATGGTGTAGATGAAGGCAGACGGGGCATGCTATTAGTGGCAAATGACAACTGGAGTATTGAAAGATTTGAATCGATCTTGTCGACAATGGACACCATAACGGTGCATAAAATAAGAGAGCCGAATCTCCGTGATCGCTTAGCTGTCAGGCATGGCAGATACATTCAGCGTGATGCCGATGAAAGAAATACGTTTCGTTTCGTCAGGGAAGATTTAGGGTTGTTAGTTGACTTTATGGCAGAGTTATTCAAACAAGATGGCCATAAGTTGATTGGGATTCGCGGGATGCCGCGGGTAGGAAAAACAGAATCAATTGTTGCCTCCAGTGTGTGTGCAAATAAGAGATGGCTATTTGTTTCGTCCACTCTCTTAAAACAGACCATTCGCAGTCAGTTGATTGAAGATGAGTACAATGACAATAATTTATTCATTCTGGATGGGATTGTTTCAACTCGCCGTGCTAATGAACGTCATTGGCAGCTTGTACGTGAAATTATGAGAATGGATGCGGTGAAAGTAGTCGAGCATCCTGATGTATTTGTGCAGAATACAGAATATACATTAGAAGATTTTGATTACATTATTGAGTTACGAAACAACCCTGAAGAAGAAATTACATACGAAGCAGCAGACCAAAACGATCAGTTCGGTGCAACTGAATTTGGTTCAATCGATTTTTAAAATGGCAGGTGTTTTAATTGACGGAATTAGGTAATAGACTGAAAGAAGCAAGAACAGCTAGGGGTATGACCCTGGATGATCTACAAGAAGTTACAAAGATTCAAAAACGGTATTTGGTAGGCATTGAAGAAGGTAACTATGATATGATGCCCGGCAAATTTTATGTGCGTGCTTTTATAAAACAATATTGTGAAGCAGTTGGTCTTGATTCAGAAGAAATTTTTGAACAGTACAAATCAGAAGTACCCGCGATAGCGAATCAAGAATTACCAGACCAGCTGTCACGAGTGCGGACAAGAAAGTCACTATCTCCATCAACATCGAAATTTATGGAGATATTCCCGAAAATTCTCGTTTCAATTTTCGTTCTTGGTGCCATTATTCTCGTTTACGTCTTATGGGTAAACTATAATAACGATAACAAAAGCAGCGGCAGTCCTGAAGTGAAAAATGAAGACAATGTTAATTATGGAGAGACCAAAAATTCTCCATTAGAGAAAGACAAAGAGAAAGAAGAGACTAAAGAACCTGAAGAAAAAACGACGGAACCTGCAGACGAAGAGTCAAAAGGAACAGAAGAGGAACCGGAGCTTGAACAGGAACTCGCTTCAGTGAGCAACGCAGGAACCAATAGTACGTACGAACTCAAGAATACAGATAAATTCCTCCTGAAACTTTCTTCAAAAGGTGAAACGTGGGTAAGTGTTAAAAATGCAAACGGCAAGTCATTATTTGAAGGTATTTTAAAGGACAGCGAAAGTAAAGAAATTGATTTTTCAGAAGAAACAGAGGCGAAAGTTAGAATAGGTAATGCAGCTGCAACCGAAATTTATGTGAATGAAGAGCTGCTTGAATATTCGGTTTCACCAACGAAAAGTACTACACAGACTGTAACAATACAATTCACGAAACCTGAATAGTCATCTTATTGGTGGCTATTTTTCTTCATGAGTGTTTAATGCGAATTTTTTGGAGGGTAAAGAAGTGAATCTACCGAATAAGATTACTATATCGAGAATCTGTTTAATACCTATCTTTTTATTAATTATGCTCCTGCCTTTGTCATGGGGAGAACTAAATGTAGATGGGCATGTACTCCCAATTACGCATCTTGTAGGGACAGTGGTTTTTATTATTGCTTCCACTACGGATTGGATCGACGGGTATTATGCTCGTAAGCTGAACATGGTTACAAATCTCGGCAAATTCTTAGATCCATTAGCGGATAAATTGCTGGTACTTGCTGCACTTTTGGTTCTAGTAGACTTAGATTTAATTTATGGACAAACGTGGATTGTGATCATCATTATCAGCAGAGAACTAGCCGTAACAGGATTAAGAGCCATTTTAGCTGGATCTGGAGAAATTGTGGCTGCTGCTACGTTGGGTAAAATTAAAACATGGGCACAGATTATTGCTATTTCCGCATTATTACTTCACAATCTGCCATTTGCCTTGTTCTCATTCCCATTAGCCTATATTGCCCTTTGGATTGCGCTAATCTTCACTGTTTGGTCTGGTTGGGAATATTTCGCGAAAAATAAATCTATATTTATTAATTCGAAGTAAAGAACGGAGTGACTGGAGAGATGGATGCAGAAATTATTGCGGTTGGATCAGAACTGCTTTTAGGGCAGATTGTAAATACAAATGGCCGTTTTTTATCACAGCAATTTGCAGAAATGGGTATTAACGTTTATTATCATACGGTCGTAGGGGATAATGACAAGAGACTGCAGGATGCAGTCGATATTGCCAAGAAACGTGCTGACTTAATTGTTTTCACCGGCGGTTTAGGACCTACGAAGGATGATATGACGAAAGAAACCATTTCAAGAATGCTGGGTAAAGAACTTGTTTTTGATCAAGAGGCCCTTCAATCCATTGAAGCCTATTTCACTAAATCAAACCGAGTCATGACTGAAAATAATAAAAAACAAGCACTTGTACTTGAGGGATCTGACATATTAGCAAATGATCATGGCATGGCACCCGGTATGGTCCTGACGGTCGAGAATATTACTTATATGCTCCTGCCTGGTCCTCCAAGTGAGATGGAACCAATGTTTTTGAAATATGGCTATCAAACGCTTATGAAAATGATGGATAAGCATGAACGAATTGAATCTAAAGTTCTGCGCTTTTTTGGGATTGGTGAAGCTAAGTTAGAAACGGTAATTGAAGACTTAATTGAAAAACAGTCCAACCCGACAATCGCACCGCTTGCAGGCGATGGCGAAGTAACACTTAGGATAACAGCAAAGCATGAAACAAAAGAAAAGTGCGAAGAGATGATTGCTGCAGCTGAAAAAGAAATTTTAAGCAGAGTCGGGCAATTTCATTATGGAAATAACCAAACGTCACTTATTAAGGAATTAGTAAAGGAACTTACTGTTCGCAAGCTGACCATAGCGGGAGCTGAAAGCCTGACTGGCGGGATGTTTCAAGAACAGCTGACAACAATCCCAGGTGCAGGCAAAGTCTTTAAAGGCGGTATTGTCAGTTATACAAATGATGCGAAATCAAATGTGCTCAATGTCAAAAACAAGACAATTGAACAATTTGGCGTCGTCAGTGAAGAATGTGCGATTGAAATGGCTGAAAACGTCAGTACTCAGTTTGATGCTGATATAGGTATCAGCTTCACCGGCGTTGCTGGACCAGATACTCAAGAAGGAAAACCTGTGGGTACAATATTCATTGGAATTGCCTTTCGTAATGGAAAATCACTGGCTAAAAAGCTGAGTCTTTCGGGCAGTCGATCTCAAAATCGTGTTCGCAGTGTGAAATACGGTTGTCATTTTTTACTGCAGGAAGTAAACAACCTATCATAAGATTAAATGAAACATGGAGATGGCATTGCTGCTGTCTCTTTTTTTTTGAGTTTTATACTGAGTAAAGTACCTTTATTGATGATAATGGTTTTCATAATAGGAAATGGGGAATCAACAGTAAATAGAGAATAATCTATTCTCGAGTGCAGTTCAGGATACTTTGCTTACGTCATTGAGAAAAAAATAATTGCAGCCTTGTAAATTTACATTTCTTTTAGATATGAACTCTTAAAGATTCATTTTACTATAAGGAAAAGAGCAATTTTGAAGGAAAAAGTCAAACTAAAAAAACGAATGAATGTTCGACTTTTTACTTGGCAAATGAGTAAAAACAGTATATAGTAAGGATAAGCTTTAAAGGATAAGAAACACTCCTTTTTGGATGCTGGTACAACAACTTTGTTAATGTTCGGCCTCAACAAAAGAGGTTTTATAGATAGTGAATTTACTATTAACTGGTTTTAGCTGGTTAATTAAATATTGAGGAGGAAATTGAGTGAGTGATCGTCAAGCGGCATTAGAAATGGCTTTAAAACAAATTGAAAAACAATTTGGTAAAGGTTCAATAATGAAAATGGGTGAAAAGACAGATACAAGAATTTCCACTAGTTCAAGTGGATCTTTGGCTATTGATGTAGCTTTAGGGGTAGGCGGCTATCCAAGAGGGCGAGTCATTGAAATATACGGCCCAGAAAGCTCAGGTAAAACGACTGTTGCCTTACATGCTATCGCTGAAGTTCAGAAAGCTGGCGGCACAGCTGCTTTTATTGATGCTGAACATGCATTAGATCCTGCCTACTCTTCAAAACTTGGCGTAAATATTGATGAATTGCTGCTTTCACAGCCAGATACTGGTGAACAAGCGCTTGAGATAGCTGAGGCTCTTGTCCGCAGCGGCGCTGTAAATATACTTGTTATTGATTCCGTGGCAGCGTTGGTTCCTAAAGCTGAAATTGAAGGTGAAATGGGAGATTCTCATATGGGTCTGCAGGCAAGAATGATGTCTCAGGCACTTCGTAAGCTTTCAGGTGCAATTAATAAATCAAATACAATTGCTATTTTCATTAACCAGGTCCGAGAAAAAATCGGTATTATGTTTGGTAATCCTGAAACCACTCCAGGAGGCCGCGCGCTTAAGTTTTATTCGACTGTACGTCTTGAAGTTCGTCGTGCTGAACAATTAAAACAAGGAAATGATATTGTTGGTAATAGAGCAAAAGTAAAAGTGGTGAAAAATAAAGTAGCACCACCGTTCCGTGTTGCTGAAGTTGATATCATGTACGGAGAGGGTATTTCACGTGAAGGTGAAATTATCGATATGGCTTCGGAATTGGATATTGTTCAAAAAAGCGGATCATGGTTCTCATATAATGGCGACCGTCTTGGCCAAGGACGCGAAAATGCAAAACTATTCTTGAAGTCGAATCAAACGCTTCAAGATGAAATTTATAAGAAAATTCGTGATCATTATAATTTAGACAGCGAGCATGTTGCCGTAAAGGAAAATGAAAAAGAAGAAGAACTTGAGTTAGATTTAGATTGATTAAAAAACCAGGCTTTTTTAGCCTGGTTTTTTGCAAAATAAACTCGAAAAATGTAAAACCTTTGTGGTGTTAAAATGAATAAATTTGGTTAATTTATCGTTTATTTTCTATTTTAGGGACTAAAAGGAATAAAACATATGAATATTCGTGTATACGAGTGGTCAGCTACTTGACAATAAAAATTCACAACTATACAATTAATATGTATAATTTACATTTTTTCAAATTGAGATTTTTAAAAGCTAAGTACTCAAAGTACTTGCCGAAAGTTCAAATTTAACCATGTAAAAAAGTTCATAAGCAAGGGGAGGTGAAACGATGGAACCTATAACAGTCATCATCTCCATTTTGCTTGGCCTAATCGTCGGTGCAGTTGTTGGTTATTTTATCTTCAAGACTACATTTGAAAATAAGATAACGGGGGCAAAAGGTTCCGCAGAAACGATTTTGGATGATGCCAAACGTGAAGCGGAAGCCACTAAAAAAGAAGCCCTATTGGAAGCAAAAGATGAGATTCATAAAGTGCGTACTGATGCTGAGCGAGAAGTTCGCGAACGAAGAGCAGAATTACAAAAACAAGAAAATCGGTTATTGCAAAAAGAAGAGAACCTTGATCGAAAAGATGAAACGTTGGACAAACGTGAAAGCCTTTTAGAAAAAAAGGACGACTCTCTAAACCAAAGACAACAGCATATTGAAGAGATGGAAAGCAAAGTGGATGAAATGGTTCGGAAGCAGCAATCAGAGCTAGAACGTATTTCAGCTTTAACCCGTGATGAGGCAAAAGCAATTATAATTGATCGTACGGAGAATGAGCTGGCTCATGATATTGCGCTTATGGTAAAAGAAACAGAAAATCGTGCAAAAGAAGATGCCGATAAGAAAGCGAAAGAAATTCTTTCAATCGCAATTCAGCGTTGTGCAGCAGATCATGTAGCAGAAACCACCGTTTCTGTAGTGAATCTTCCAAATGACGAAATGAAAGGGCGTATTATCGGTCGTGAAGGACGAAATATTCGTACTCTTGAAACGCTTACAGGTATTGATTTAATTATTGATGATACGCCTGAAGCAGTCATTCTTTCAGGATTCGACCCAATTCGCCGTGAAACAGCTCGTTTAGCTCTTGAAAAACTTGTTCAGGATGGACGAATCCATCCAGCACGTATTGAAGAAATGGTCGATAAAGCAAGACGGGAAGTTGATGAACAAATCCGTGAATTCGGTGAACAAACTACATTTGAAGTAGGCGTTCATGGTCTCCATCCGGATCTAATCAAAATTCTTGGCCGTCTGAAGTTCCGTACAAGTTATGGTCAGAACGTGCTGAAGCATTCTGTAGAGGTTGCTCAATTATCAGGCTTGCTGGCTGCGGAGCTGGGTGAAGATGAAACGCTTGCACGCAGAGCAGGTCTGTTACATGATATTGGTAAAGCAATTGATCATGAAGTTGAAGGAAGCCATGTAGAAATTGGTGTGGAACTTGCAACGAAGTACAGAGAACATCCAGTTGTTATTAACAGTATTGCTTCACATCATGGCGATACTGAACCAACATCTGTTATTGCTGTGTTGGTTGCTGCTGCAGATGCGCTTTCAGCTGCAAGGCCGGGCGCTCGTAGTGAAACACTAGAAAATTATATTCGCCGCCTGGAAAAACTAGAGGAAATCTCGGAATCTTATGATGGTGTTGAGAAATCATTTGCTATCCAAGCAGGACGAGAAGTACGTATCCTTGTAAAACCAGAGCAAATTGATGATTTAGAGGCACATCGTCTCGCTCGTGATATCCGGAAACGGATTGAAGAAGAACTAGATTACCCTGGTCATATCAAAGTAACGGTGATTCGGGAAACTAGAGCCGTTGAATATGCTAAGTAAGCAAAGTGGAGAAATCCACTTTGTTTTTTGTTCTTATTTTTTTATGGTACAATAATAAAGCTTACTAAATGTACGAAGAGGAAGGATTTTTTTCATGAAATTGCTATTTATAGGTGATGTAGTTGGATCACCGGGCCGTGATATGGTTAAGGAATATCTCCCGAAAATTAAAGAAAAGTACCGTCCCCACATTACCATTATTAATGGTGAGAATGCTGCTGGAGGACGTGGAATTACAGAAAAAATTTACCGTGAATTCCTTGAGTGGGGAGCGCAGGCTGTGACGATGGGCAACCATACTTGGGATAATCGTGAAATTTTTGAGTTTATCGATGATGCCAAATATCTTGTGCGTCCAGGGAATTTTCCTGAAGGAACTCCAGGAGAAGGCTTGAAATTTTTAAAACTGAATCAGCTTGAGATTGCTGTAATTAATTTGCAGGCAAGAACGTTTATGGCGCCGCTCGATGATCCATTCTTAAAAGCAGAAGAATTGGTTGCTGAAGCTAAGAAGCGCACACCTATTATCTTTGTCGATTTTCATGGTGAAGCTACTAGTGAAAAACAAGCAATGGGTTGGTTTTTAGATGGTGAAGTATCGGCGGTTGTTGGTACACACACACATGTACAGACTGCTGATAATCGTATTCTCCCTAATGGTACTGCTTTTCTTTCTGATGTTGGAATGACAGGCCCATATGATGGAATATTAGGCATGGAGAAGGAAGCAGTCATTCATCGCTTTTTAACTAGCTTGCCCGTTCGTTTTGAAGTTCCTAAAGAAGGCCGTACTATTTTAAGTGCTGTTATCATTGAAATTAATGATCAAACAGGAAAAGCTAAGAAAATAGAACGTTTATTAATTAACGAAGACCATCCTTTTTATCATTAAGACTCAAAAATTGCTTATGCATACGTGCATAGGCGATTTTTTTTTGCAGATAAATTTAAAAACAAACTACCTTTTGTACAGGTAATTTAGATTTACAGTCATACGTGTTTCTCCTAGTGAATATAGTAGCAATGGAATGGAATCACTTCTTTTGAGTCAGTCTTCACCAAGGTAAGGGAAAACAAGGAGGACTAGGGATGGAAATATTAAAAGTTTCAGCAAAATCTAATCCTAATTCTGTAGCAGGTGCACTCGCAGGGGTTCTCAGGGAAAGAGGAGGAGCAGAAATCCAAGCAATTGGTGCGGGTGCAATAAATCAAGCTGTAAAGGCTGTAGCGATTGCACGAGGATTTGTCGCCCCTAGTGGAATGGATTTAATCTGTATTCCTGCCTTTACAGATATTAAGATTGATGGAGAAGACCGAACAGCGATAAAGTTGATTATTGAACCTCGATAGAATCTACTATATATTATCTCCTGTTTGCTACGTTGCAAGCAGGTTCTTTTTTTATGCTGATAAAGGAGGAATGTAATGCGGATATTCGATGCTCATTGTGATGTTTTGATGAAACTTTTTTTGGACCGGAATCTACTGTTTACCGATCATTCGAAGCTGCAAGTGAGTTATCAATCTCTCGTTCATTCGCCTGGAAGTATCCAATGCTTCGCGGTATATATTCCAGAAGCCGTTCATCCAGATCTACGCTATATGGCTGCGTTAGCTATGATTGATATTTTTTATGAAAAAGTCCTATACTTGCCAAACGTCAAACTTATAAAATCTAAAAAAGATATTGACGCAATGAAGAGCGATGAAATTGGAGCTGTTCTAACTCTGGAGGGCTGTGATTGTGTCGGCGGAGATTTGCTTAAATTAAGTACACTCATACGTCTTGGCGTGTCCTCTGTAGGATTGACATGGAACTATGGTAATCTAGCAGCTGACGGTGCGCTGGAGAAGCGTAATAGTGGTCTGAGTATATTTGGGGAGCATTTAGTGAGGCTATTAAACAATAAGTCAATCTCTACTGACGTTTCCCATTTATCGGAGCACTCATTTTGGGATGTTTTAGAACTTGCTGATTATCCAATTGCTTCGCACTCCAATGTATATAAACTTTGTCCACATCCAAGGAATCTACGAGATGACCAAATTAAAGCACTTTTAAAGAAGCAGGGAATGATTGGAATTGCGTTTTTTCCGGATTTTTTACGATTATCAGGTAGTGCTCAGATAAAAGATATTCTGAATCATCTTGATTATATTTGCGGATTAGGAGGAGAGAATCAGGTTGGTTTCGGTTCAGACTTTGACGGAATCGATCGTACAGTTGAAAACCTTGCTTCGTATGAGGGGTACGGCTTATTAATTGAAGAATTAGAAAAATATTATTCAGCGGATTTAACCAAAAAAATTGCCTTTATGAATTTCGCTTCACACTTTCCGGAACGTTAACCTTTGATAAATTAGAGAAAATAATAAATAACTAATTATTCAGATATTTAATTAATAATGGAAGGAAATGGTTGCTTTTTTGAATGTAAAAAGCTAGAATGAAAACGATTACCGAGGGCTTGAAATAGTGTAATGCAGCCCTATTATTCTGATAAAAAATGATTCTAGAACCATGTAGACTAGTAGATATCGTAAAAGGGGTGTAAGGAATATGATCAATCAACTTTCATGGAAAGTTGGCGGACAGCAAGGCGAAGGGATTGAAAGTACAGGGGAAATATTCTGTATTGCTTTGAACAGGCTGGGCTATTACCTTTATGGTTATCGTCATTTTTCTTCGCGTATTAAAGGCGGTCATACCAATAATAAAATTAGAGTCAGTACAACCCAGAACCGATCAATCTCAGATGACCTTGATATTCTGATTGCTTTTGATCAGGAAACGATCGACGTTAACTACGAAGAACTTCATGACAATGGAATTATCATTGCTGATTCAAAATTCAAACCTGTTCCACCTGATACAAAGGCAGTACTAGTCAGTATTCCTTTTACTGAAATAGCAGCAGATTTAGGAACCTCATTGATGAAAAATATGGTGGCTATTGGTTCTACATGTGCTGTTCTTGGTATGAATATTGATGTGTTCAGCGGAGTGGTCAATGAAATATTTGGTCGTAAAGGGGAAGAGATTGTCAAAAAAAATATGGCTGCCATTGAGGCAGGCTATGAACATATGAAAGAAGCTTTGGCTGGAGACGTCGGGAAGATGATGCTTGAAGAAGCAGACGGCAAGAAGCGAATGTTTATGATAGGTAATGATGCAATAGCTCTAGGAGCCATTGCAGGAGGCTGTCGATTTATGGCTGCTTATCCTATAACTCCTGCTTCTGAAATTATGGAATATCTGATAAAGAAGTTGCCGCCATTAGGCGGTACAGTTATACAAACTGAAGATGAAATTGCTGCCGCAACGATGGCTATTGGAGCAAATTACGGTGGTGTAAGAGCAATTACTGCATCAGCAGGACCCGGTTTATCTTTAAAAATGGAAGCAATCGGTTTATCTGGAATAACGGAGACGCCGCTGGTTATTGTTGATACTCAGCGCGGGGGACCTTCAACAGGTTTACCAACCAAACAAGAGCAATCAGACCTTATGGCAATGATCTATGGAACACATGGAGAAATTCCCAAGATTGTCATGGCTCCGAGTACCGTGGAAGAAGCATTCTATGATACAGCTGAGGCATTCAACTTAGCTGAAGAGTATCAGTGTCCAGTGATCATTCTCTCGGATTTACAGTTGTCCCTTGGAAAGCAGACTGTTGAGCCTTTGGATTATGGACGAGTTGAAATCAGACGCGGTAAACTGCAGCAACAGGGTACTCTGCCAGTACTTGAAGGCAATGAATATTACAAACGGTACGAAGTAACGGAAGATGGTATTTCGCCTCGTGTAGTACCAGGTATGTTTAACGGCATCCATCATGTGACAGGTGTAGAACATGATGAATCAGGAAAACCATCCGAGTCGGCGGTTAATCGAAAGAGCCAGATGGATAAACGGATGCGGAAAATTAAAAAGATTTCTTTTAAAACACCGGTATACAAAAATACCCCTCACTTAGAGCCTGATCTGTTAATTATCGGTTTTATATCTACAAGAGGCGGAATTGAAGAAGCATTTGGAAGGCTTGAGGCTGATGGAGTGAAAGTGAATCATGCGCATATACGGCTGCTTCACCCATTCCCTGCTGATGAAATGTTCCCGTTGGTTCAGTCAGCTAAGAAAGTAGTCGTTATTGAGAATAATGCGACAGGCCAGCTTGCTAATATTTTGAAGATGAATGTTGGGCAGATTAACAAAATCAACAGCATCCTAAAATACGACGGCAACCCGTTTCTGCCACATGAAATCTACGCACAATGCAAGGAGTTGTTCACTGATGGCGACGTTTAAAGAATTTCGTAACAATGTGAAGCCTAACTGGTGTCCAGGATGCGGAGATTTCTCTGTTCAGGCTGCAATCCAAAGAGCTGCGGCTAATGTAGGACTTGTACCAGATGAATTAGCCATTGTCTCAGGCATCGGCTGTTCTGGACGTATTTCCGGGTATATTAAATCATATGGCTTCCACGGCATTCATGGACGCTGCCTGCCGATCGCACAGGGTGTTAAAATGGCTAATCGCGAACTGACCGTCATTGCATCAGGAGGGGACGGCGACGGATTTGCTATCGGTATGGGACATACCCTCCATTCGATTCGACGGAATATTGATATCACGTATATTGTGATGGATAATCAAATCTATGGGTTAACAAAGGGACAGACATCTCCACGTTCAGCAGCCGGCTTTAAAACCAAATCAACACCGAAAGGGTCAATCGAACAAGCAGTTTCTCCAATGGAATTGGCATTATCCGCAGGAGCAACTTTTGTCGCACAAAGTTTTTCTACTGATTTAAAGGATTTGACGGCTATTATTGAAGCAGGCATTCGTCATAAGGGTTTTTCCCTCATCAATGTATTCAGTCCGTGTGTAACCTATAATAAAATTAATACGTACGATTGGTTTAAAGAAAACCTGACGAAACTGAGCACAATTGAACAGTATGATCCATCCGATAAACAGCAAGCGATGCAGACCATAATGGAACACGATGGTCTTGTCACGGGAATCATTTATCAAGATTCAAATCGTCAATCCTATCAAGAATTAATTCCAGGCTATAAAGAGGAAGGATTGAGTAAAGCTGATCTCAATTTAAGTCAGGAAGCGTTCGACCAAATGGCGGGGGAATTCATGTAAAAAAGGCTTAACAGGTCTATGTACGGTTGAAACGGACAAGGAGATAAGCTCCTTGTCCGTTTCACTTTTAAACCGCTCTAAAACGCTAAATGGAGGGGAGACTTCATTTTAGCTGTTCGCTGTCATTACGATTAGTAGGAACCATTACAACCGTAATTATTATTGTTATTGTTGTTATAGTTGTTGTTATTTTGTCGTCTAGAACCGCAGTTTAATCGAAATAACCAGCAGTTATCGTGATTTTGGTTGCCATTGTAGTTATTGTTGCTGTAGTTATTGTTACTGTAGTTATTATTGTACTGATTAGGATTTTGGCTGTAGTTCGTATTTGAGTTATTTTGGGAATTAAATTGGCAGCGACAAGTAAAGCTGTTATTGGAATTTGAGTTAGAATGATGATTGTTATTTGAATAATTTGACATGAAACAACACTCCTTTTTGATTGACTACAAGATAGAATATTCAAAGATGGACAAGGTGTACAAGATATCTATCATTATATTGAAAAATTGTGCGCTTATTTTACACTCCTTATTGTATTTCTCAATCGGACAGTCATGTTTATCGTTGTTTTTTCATATTGATAAAACAACTGATTAACAATGATTAAGTGGGTAGTTTAGGGAGAGTGTCCATGGTGAATGGGAAAATGCAAGCTATTATAAAACATCAATATGGCTATGGTGCTGAATTACAAATGATCGATATTCCGAATTATGCGGAGGATGAAGTCTTAATTCAAGTAACCGCGGCTTCTATCTGCGGCACTGATGTTCATATTTATACGTGGGACGAATGGTCACAGAATCGAGTACATCCACCCTTTGTATTTGGTCACGAATTTTCTGGTGAAGTGGTCGGTCTCGGTGCCAAAGTAACTTCTCTCAAGAAAGGTGACTTTGTGTCTGCGGAAACACATTTAGTCTGTGGATCTTGTCAGCAGTGTCTGGCAGGTCTTTATCATATATGTAGAAACACCAAAATTATTGGCGTAGATACTCATGGATGCTTCGCTGAATATATTGTTTTACCAGCAAAGAATGTCTGGAGAAATCCAAAAGATATGCCAGTGGAGGTTGCTTCCATTCAGGAACCGATGGGGAATGCCGTTCATACCGTTCTTTCTGGGGAGGTTGTAGGAAAAATCGTTGCGATTATCGGCTGCGGACCTATTGGAATGATGGCGGCAGGTGTCGCTAAGGCTGCAGGGGCAGCGGAAGTTATTGCCCTTGATATAAACGAGTACAGATTGAATCTCGCCAAGAGAATGGGAGCAACGCGTACGATTAATTCGGCGAAAGAAAATCCGCTGCAGGTTATCGATCGAGTAACATCCGGCAATGGAGTGGACGTGGTTTGTGAAATGAGCGGGAACCCTGCAGCGATAAATCAAGGTCTTAAAATGGTTACGAACGGCGGGAGGGTATCTATTTTAAGTCTGCCGACACGCCCAGTTGAAATTAATATTACAGATGACATCGTTTTTAAAGGCATCACGGTTCAAGGGATAACAGGACGGAGAATGTTTCAAACCTGGCAGCAAGTTTCAAGTTTGCTTGCAACAAGACAGGTTGATGTATTACCCATCATTACGCACTCTTTTCCACTGGAGGAATTTGAGAAAGGCTTTGATCTCATGATAGAAGGCAAATGCGGTAAGGTAATCCTTCATCCGTAAAATGGATAAATTGAATAGATGAACGGGGGGATGATATGCGCGGCTTCGACGATTTACAGGCAGAATTAGATGAGATGAGAAAAGAGGGAACGTTTCGTCAATTAGTCACGCTTCAATCCGAGCAAGGGGCGAGGGTAGTGATCAACGGGAGGGAAGTCATCCAGCTTTCATCTAATAATTATCTAGGTTTGACCGATCACCCTCGTTTGAAACAGGCAGCCATAGATGCCATTGAAAAGTATGGAGTAGGAACAGGGTCTGTCCGAACAATTGCGGGGACACTCATCATGCATCAGGAGCTAGAAAAGAAACTAGCTGCTTTTAAGCATACAGAAGCATCTCTTGTCTTTCAATCGGGTTTTACAACGAATCAGGGCGTACTCTCAGCGATAGTAAGTGAGGACGATGTAGTGATCTCCGATGAATTAAATCATGCGTCCATTATTGATGGCATCCGTCTAACGAAAGCTGCACGGTCGGTCTATAAACATGTCGATATGATTTCCCTGGAAAGAGCCTTGGCTGATACTCAGCATTACCGTAAACGCTTAATCGTTACAGATGGTGTTTTTTCCATGGACGGTACGATTGCTCCGCTGCCGAAGATTGTAAAACTTGCCGCGAAATATGATGCACTAATTATGGTAGATGATGCCCATGCATCAGGTGTCTTGGGGGAAAACGGCCGTGGTACTGTCAATCATTTTGGGCTCGATGGAAAGGTAGATATACAGGTAGGAACGCTAAGTAAAGCAATGGGGGTTTTAGGTGGATATGTTGCCGGACCGCAAGTGTTAATTGATTATTTAATTCATAAGGGACGTCCATTTTTATTCAGTACTTCGCACCCTCCTGCCGTAACAATGGCCTGTATAGAGGCGGTCAATGTGTTGATTGAAGAGCCGGAACGAATCGAAAAACTCTGGACTAATAGTGAATTCTTCAAACAGGGGCTGAGAAGTTTAGGGTTTAATACAGATAAAAGTGAAACACCAATTACACCGGTTATGATTGGAGATGAAGTACTGACCTTAAAATTAGCTGATAAGCTGCTGGAAAATGGCGTTTTCGCTCAGGGAATCGTGTTTCCCACGGTAGCAAAAGGGCAGGCAAGGATCAGGACGATTGTGACATCACAACACAGCAAAGCCGACTTAGAGCAGGCATTGCGGGCGTTTGAAAAAGCCGGAATGGAGCTTAGTATTATCCGTTAATTTAAGCTCTTAAACGAGGGAACAGTCCTCGTTTATTTTTTTGTATTTAAAAGGTTATGGATAGATATTGAAGATATGGATAAATGATTGTTTGAAACCTATAAATGGTTTAAAATGATAAGTTGTAAGTCAAAAATAGTAAAAAAGCTACAGTTTTATAGGGAATGAGAAAGAGGGGGATATTCTTGAACGAAAAACAACGTCTAGAATCACAGCAAGTGCATGCTGAACAACCCACGGACAAAATATCCGAAAAGGACTACAGCAGCTACTTTCAGACTGTTTACGTCCCTCCATCTTTGAGGGATGCAAAAAAGCGCGGCAAAGAAGACGTTAAATATGAAAAAGATTTTGCCATCGCCGAGAAATTCCGCGATATGGGTAAAGGACGCAAATTTTTCATTCGTACATATGGCTGCCAAATGAATGAACACGATACAGAAGTTATGGCGGGAATTTTTATCGCACTTGGCTATGAAGCGACGAATACAGTCGATGATGCAAATGTTATTCTTCTAAATACATGTGCTATCCGGGAGAATGCGGAAAATAAGGTGTTTGGCGAGCTTGGCCATTTGAAAACACTAAAAACAGAAAGACCGGATTTATTATTAGGTGTTTGTGGATGTATGTCTCAGGAAGAATCAGTTGTTAATCGTATACTTGCCAAGCATTCATTCGTTGATATGATTTTCGGTACGCATAATATCCATCGTCTACCCCAGATTCTTAATGAAGCCTACCTTTCAAAGGAAATGGTCATTGAGGTTTGGTCCAAAGAAGGTGATGTGATCGAGAATCTTCCTAAGGTTCGAAAGGGAAAAACGAAGGCATGGGTTAATATTATGTATGGCTGCGACAAGTTTTGCACCTACTGTATTGTCCCATACACACGGGGGAAAGAAAGAAGTCGTCGTCCCGAAGAAATCATTCAAGAAGTGCGCCAGTTGGCATCACAGGGCTATAAAGAAATTACATTGCTTGGACAAAATGTGAATGCGTATGGGAAAGATTTCACAGACAGCAGTTATGGTCTCGGTGATTTAATGGATGAAATGCGTAAGATTGATATTCCAAGAGTCCGTTTTACCACAAGCCATCCAAGAGACTTTGATGATCACTTGATTGAAGTTCTCGCAAAAGGCGGAAACCTTGTCGATCATATCCATCTTCCTGTACAATCAGGAAGCACAGACATTTTAAAAATCATGGCCCGTAAGTATTCACGTGAGCAGTATTTAGAACTTGTCGCAAAAATAAAAGAGGCAATTCCAAATGTTTCATTGACGACTGATATTATTGTCGGCTATCCTAATGAAACGGAAGAACAATTTGAGGAAACGATGTCACTATTCCGTGAAGTAGGATTTGACGCCGCTTATACATTCATTTATTCACCACGAGAAGGCACACCGGCTGCTAAAATGGTAGATAACGTCCCCATGGAAGTGAAAAAAGAGCGTTTGCAGAGGCTTAATGCTTTGGTGAATGAAACATCTGCTCAAAAAATGGATGCGTATATGGGACAGATTGTTGAAGTGTTAGTTGAAGGTGAAAGCAAGAAGAATCCGGATGTTTTGGCCGGATATACATCAAAAAATAAACTGGTAAACTTCATTGGACCTAAAACTGCTATTGGCCAGCTTGTTTCTGTGAAAATTACAGGTACAAAAACATGGTCAGTAAATGGAAATATGGTCGAAGAAGCTGCCGCAATAAGGATGGAAAGCTAATGGCAACTTATACAAAAGAAGATATTATTGAACGAGCAGCGGAGCTGGCAAAAATGATTGCAAGTACGGAAGAAGTCGATTTCTTCAAGCGTGCTGAAGCACAGATTAATGATAACCAAAAAGTACGCGAAATGATTGCTAGTATTAAGAGCCTGCAAAAACAAGCCGTGAATTTCCAGCATTACGGAAAAGAAAAAGCATATAACCAAGTCCAAGCAAAAATTGATGCATTGCAAAAAGAAATTGATGAACTGCCAATCGTAGAAGAATTTAAGCAATCTCAAGTCGATGTAAATGATCTTCTGCAGATGGTTTCATCGCAGATTTCTAATACGGTAACGGATCTGATTATAGAAGCGACAGAAGGCGACCTTTTGAGTGGAGAAACAGGTTCAAAGGTACGTGCTGGCGGAAATAGCTGTTCATAATAGAAACTTAAGAGATACCCCTTCCATCAAAGGAAGGGTTTTTTCTTGTTTAACTAAAGTGGGTAAATATCAAAAATCAGTCTATTTTTCTATCGTAAACAACTGTCTACCTAACAAATACCTCCTCAGTCTTGGCACATTACCTACAAACCGGGCATAAAATAACGTATGTTTCAAGATTTGGGATTCAGTTTCTAGTCTGAAAAATTGTGGCACATTAGACTTTTAACCCGCATAGGATGAATGGAAACTGTATGAGGAGGGTTCGCTAGTATGTCAGATTATAGAGAGATAATAACTAAAGCGGTGGTGGCAAAGGGACGTAAATTTACAAAGTCTTCACACACCATTAGCCCAGCTCATCATCCGTCAAGCATTCTTGGATGTTGGATTATCAACCATAGGTATGAAGCAATTAAGGTTGGTAAGAAAGTAGAAATCCGCGGCAGCTACGAAATCAATGTTTGGTATTCGCATAATCATAATACAAAAACAGAAGTCGTAACTGAAAAGGTACAATATACTGATGTTTTATCGTTAAAGTACCGTGACCCGGATTGTAATGAAGATCAAGAAGTTATTGCGAAAGCAGTCCAACAGCCAAACTGTATTGAAGCATCTATTTCTCCTGATGGCAAAAAGATTATCGTTCAGGTAGAGCGGGAATTCTTTGTAGAGGTGATTGGCGAAACGAAAGTATGTGTCGCCGTCAGTCCTGATGGATGCAGTGATGATGATTGGGGCTATGACCCAGATGACGATTTTGAAGATCTGGATCCTGACTTCCTTGTTGAATTTGAGGACGAATAAGGAGCTATCTTGAAATGGCTAGGTATCAGCCTGCAGAATCACACTGGAGAAGACAGAATTCATTAATTATAGATACCGGATGAATTTCTTTCATCCGGTCTTATTGTCTTTATTGGCAAAGGTTCCAAAATGTTTCTTTACAGATGTCTGTAATTTCTAAAGCAACCTGCATTTCATAGAAAACTTGCTTTTTTCTTATGGTATAATAGTGGATACATAATAATGATAATTTAGTTTGGAAGGGTTTTGGGAACATGGCTGGATACACACCAATGATTCAACAATACTTAAAAATAAAGGCAGAGTACCAGGATGCCTTTTTATTTTTTCGTTTAGGCGATTTTTATGAAATGTTTTTTGATGATGCTATTTCCGCATCAAAGGAACTTGAAATAACCCTGACTGGGCGTGAGGGGGGAACGCAGGAAAAGATTCCTATGTGCGGAATCCCCTATCATGCTGCAGCAAATTATATAGATGTTTTGATTGAAAGGGGCTACAAGGTAGCCATTTGTGAACAAGTAGAAGATGCGAAAGTTGCTAAAGGGATGGTTCGCCGTGAAGTAGTCCAGCTGATTACGCCTGGAACGAAAATGGATGGCAAAGGGTTAGATGAAAAAGAAAACAACTACATTGCGACCGTTACGGATTTTCATAATCAGAGCTTTGGATTTGCTTATACAGACCTATCTACTGGTGAAAGCAGGACAACCGTTATTGAGGGACGATTTGATGATCTTTTTAATGAGCTGTCGACTATAGGTGCAAAAGAAGTTGTGATAGCCAGTGATTTTAATAGCGAATGGCAGAAAAACATGAAAGACCGCGGAATAGCGGTTTTATCTTTTGAAGATCAAATTGAGGATAAAGAATCATCATTTGAGAAATTACTAACGATCTTGAAGGATCATCAGCACCGTGAAACAATCGCAAGGCTTTTGAATTATCTTTATCGGACGCAGAAACGAAGTCTTGACCATCTTCAACCGGTTGAGCCCTATGAAATCAATCATTATATGAAGTTGGATTACTATTCAAAGCGTAATTTAGAGTTGACCGAAACGATTCGTTCTAAAGGGAAAAAGGCTCGCTTTTATGGCTGCTGGATGAAACACAAACGGCGATGGGGGGCAGACTCCTTAAACAATGGATTGACCGTCCATTAATTGCAAAAACGCAGATTGAAGGAAGACAGCAGCTGGTCGGTACGTTAATTGCTCATTATTTTGAACGGCAGGATATTCGTGATCGTTTAAAAGAAGTCTATGATTTAGAGAGATTGGCAGGAAGAGTTGCGTTCGGTAATGTTAATGGCAGAGATCTTAATCAGTTGAAACGTTCACTTGAGCAGGTTCCTTATATCAAACAAATTGTTTCTTCGATGGATAATGAAACGATGAGCAAACTCACACAAAGGCTGGATGCATGCGAAGAAGTAACAGATCTACTTGAGCAAGCTCTTGTTGAAAACCCGCCGTTATCGATTAAAGAAGGCAATATCATTCGTGATGGCTTTAATGAAGAACTCGATACGTACCGAGATGCGAGCCGAAATGGGAAGTCTTGGATGGCTGCCCTTGAACGTAAGGAACGTGAAGCATCCGGTATTAAATCGTTAAAAATCGGTTATAATCGTATATTTGGCTATTTCATAGAAGTCTCCCGGGCAAATCTCCATCTGCTTGAAGAAGGCAGATATGAGCGAAAACAAACGTTGTCGAACGCAGAACGGTTTATTACCCCGGAACTAAAAGAAAAGGAAGCCCTGATTCTCCAAGCTGAGGAAAAAAGCATTAGTTTAGAATATGACTTATTCTTGTCCGTCCGCGAACAAGTGAAAGAGTATATTCCAAGGCTTCAGGCCCTTGCACGTGCGGTTAGTGAACTCGATGTCCTTCAGTGCTTTGCGACAATCAGTGAAGAGCGTCATTATATAAGACCTGTCTTTTCAGATGAGCGGAGAATGATGATTACAGATGGGCGGCATCCAGTGGTTGAGAAGGTGCTGGATTCACAAGAGTATGTGCCCAATGATTGCCAGATGAACCCTGAACGTGAAATGTTGTTAATTACGGGTCCCAATATGTCAGGTAAAAGTACGTATATGCGGCAGGTTGCACTCATCGCTATTTTAGCCCAAATCGGGTGTTATGTACCTGCTTCAGAAGCGGTTCTGCCTATTTTTGATAAAGTGTTCACCAGAATTGGGGCAGCAGATGATTTGATTTCTGGACAAAGTACGTTCATGGTGGAGATGCTAGAAGCGAAGAATGCGATTACTAATGCAACTGAGAACAGTCTAATATTATTTGATGAAATCGGCCGCGGGACCTCAACCTATGATGGAATGGCCCTAGCGCAAGCCATTATTGAATACATTCATGGAGAAATTGGCGCTAAAACGCTGTTTTCTACGCATTACCATGAATTGACTGTTCTGTCAGAGGACTTACCGATGCTGGAAAATGTTCATGTTAGTGCGATTGAACAAAATGGCCATGTGGTCTTTCTTCATAAAATAAAAGAAGGCGCAGCAGATAAGAGCTACGGAATTCATGTGGCTAAGCTTGCTGAGCTGCCTGCGATGTTAATCGAACGGGCAACAGCCATTTTAACGGAACTGGAAAAGGGTGATACAGGGAAACCTAATACAGCTGTTGCTTCTGGGAGTATTAAAGTACCTGCAAAGCAAGAAGCGCTATCGGCTGCAGAAGAAGCAGCTCAGTTATCCTTCTTTGCCGAACCTAATACAGTGAAACAAAGTGCTGCGACTCCTAAAGAAAAAAAGTGCTTGATGAACTAAAAAGTATGGAAGTGCTTGATATGACACCACTTGATGCAATCAATATCTTGTATAAACTACAAAAAAATTAAAATCGTAACGATGAGGTGATGATGTGGGGAAGATTGTTCAGCTAGATGAGTCATTATCCAATAAAATCGCAGCCGGAGAAGTAGTCGAACGCCCTGCCTCAGTTGTAAAGGAATTACTGGAGAATGCCATTGATGCAAACAGCACCATTATTGAAATTGAGATTGAAGAAGCAGGACTAAGTCAGATTCGAATTATTGATAATGGTGACGGGATTATGGCTGACGATGTCAAACGAGCATTTCAGCGGCATGCAACTAGTAAGATTAAAGACGAACATGATTTATTCAGAATCAGAACGCTTGGATTCCGTGGAGAGGCTCTGCCAAGCATCGCTTCTGTGTCCATTTTTGAATTAAAAACAAGCACCGGGGATGGTCCAGGAACAAGAATCTTGCTTGAAGGCGGGACGATAAAGGAATATGATGCTTCTTCAAGCCGAAAAGGGACAGATATTAGCGTTTCGGGGTTATTTTATAATACCCCAGCGCGCCTAAAATATATGAAAACGATTCATACTGAACTCGGTAATATTAGTGATATCGTCAATCGATTAGCGCTGTCACATCCCGAGGTTTCATTTCGGTTAACGCATAATGAGAAGAAATTACTTCATACGAATGGAAACGGTGATGTCCGGCAGGTGTTGTCAGCCATCTATGGCATAAATATTGCTCGGAAAATGATTCCCATAAACGGTGAAACGTTAGATTTTAAACTATCGGGCTATCTTGCCCTGCCAGAAATTACGCGAGCTTCCCGAAATTATATTTCAACGATGATAAACGGTCGTTTTATTAAAAATTATGCACTGGCTAAAGCTATTACAGAAGGGTACCATACGCTGCTTCCAATCGGCAGGTTTCCAGTCGTACTGCTGTCAATTGAGATGGATCCGATTTTAGTAGACGTAAATGTACATCCGTCCAAAATGGAAGTTAGGTTAAGCAAAGAACAAGAACTAGGTGCCTTAATTACCCAAACAATTAAAGAGGCTTTCCAAGAGCGTGTCCTGATTCCGGCTGGCTTTGCACCGGTAAAAAAAGAACAGCCTGTCTCAGAACAAACCGCGTTTGACTTAGATCATGTTGTAAAAACGGGTAAAGATATTCTTGCCAAGGGACAGCAGCAAGCTGCACTTATTCGGGAAACGATTGAAAAAGAACAGCAGATTATCAATCTAGAAGTACTACCACAAAGCACGAATCAAGCATTTGTAATGCCAGACAAGAATGAAGACCCTTTTTCAGCAGATGTGGATTTCCTGAATGACAATGCTGCACAAGAGGATGTTTTTGCAGAAGAAGAAGAAGAAGTAGGGCAGCAACCAGCCTATCAACAGGTAGAGAAGAATGCTCCAAGAGTACCGCCGCTTTATCCAATTGGACAAATGCATGGAACGTATATATTTGCTCAAAATGAAAATGGCTTATACCTCATTGATCAGCATGCTGCACAGGAACGGATAAAATATGAATATTTTGCCGAAAAAGTAGGCAGAGTTGAAAATGAATTGCAGGAAATGCTTGTTCCAATGACGTTTGAATTTTCCTCTGACGAATGCATGCGCATCGAAGAGCATATAGAAGAACTTGAAAAGGTCGGCGTGTTTCTAGAAGAATTCGGGCACAATG
The DNA here is from genome assembly GCF_000305495.1 of Peribacillus psychrosaccharolyticus ATCC 23296. Taxonomy (GTDB): domain Bacteria; phylum Bacillota; class Bacilli; order Bacillales; family DSM-1321; genus Peribacillus; species Peribacillus psychrosaccharolyticus. Next base: position 23,461 of record NZ_AJTN02000258.1, read on the forward strand.
CCTTCATTGTCCGCTCTCATCCTCAATGGTTTCCGACAGGAATTGAACAGGAAATTATTGAAGATATGATTGAGCAGCTGCTGACCATGAAGAAAGTCGATGTAAAAAAACTTCGAGAAGAAGCGGCGATTATGATGAGCTGTAAAGCATCAATCAAAGCTAACCGTC
>NZ_AJTN02000257.1 GCF_000305495.1 Peribacillus psychrosaccharolyticus ATCC 23296
AGAAACACTGCTGGATGAAGTTACAGGTATACTTCAGCAATATGAAACGGCTACTGAAAACGGAAATTATTTAAATGCTCGGGAGCTTGTTTTATTGATTAAGGACAAGCTGGCAAGTGTGGAACATAAAATGGAAATGATTCCAGATCTTATGGCGGAAGGACTAGTTGCTCTTCCTAATCAATTAGCAGAACTTAAAGATGGATATTTAGATATGGTAAATCAGGGATATCCTCTTGAACATCTTCAATTTGATAAGGAGATTTTTCAGCTGGAACAAGAATTGGAGCATTATAAAGCCCAAATAGATGTGGCTGAAACAGATGAAGTAGCAAAAGGCATTCAAGACCTCAATGAAAGTGTAAATGTTTTATACGACTTACTTGAAAAAGAGGTTCTTTCAAGACAATATGTCCTCGAAAATAAAGTGAAGATTAACGAGCAAATCCAGATTCTTGAATATGAAAACGATAAGCAGAAGGCGGAAACCGTTATCGTTCAGCATAGTTATCACTTGAATGAAAATGAGCTTGAAGGACAGAGAAAGCTTGAAAAACATATTCAATCGCTTTCGAAACGTTACCGTCTTCTTTCACTTAAGATAGCTGAAAATGCCTCATCTAATTCAGTTCTTGGAGAAGAAATGCAAGAGATTGCGGATAAAATTCAGAATTTAAAGGATGAACAAGTTATATTCACTGGTAAACTTCAAGCGTTGCGGAAAGATGAAATGGAAGCGCGTGAAACGCTTCAGGAATTAAGACGGAAAATGAGTGAAACAGCAAGAATTATTTCAAAAAGTAATATTCCAGGTTTACCGGAAGATTACAAGGCGTATCTGCGTGAAGCAAAAGAAAGCTTGGCAGATGTGGAAGATAAGCTGGAAGAGAAACCTTTGGATATGGCCTCTGTACAGATCTTCCTTGAGAAGACTGTAGCATCTGTTGGAGAACTTCTCGAAAAAACAGAAACACTAATTGAAAAGATGTATCTTGCTGAGAAGGTTATCCAACATGGAAATCGCTACCGCAGTAAATATCCTTCTGTAGCTGAAGCTTTAAGATTGGCTGAGGAGAAATTCAGGGATTATGAGTATGAAGACGCCTTGAATACGGCAGCGACCGCCATTGATAAAGTGGAACCTGGAAGCTTAAAACGAATGAATGCAGATTTAGAGCATATTTCTTCTTAATAGATGGAAAGAAAGGAACCAATGCGGGAAAGCATTGGTTCCTTTCTTTTGGAGTCAGTCCTTTCTTCCTATTCATCAATATGTTAAAATTAGTAGTTGCAAATATAAAAATTAAAAGCTGCCTAGCGTAGCTTCTTATAGAATACAGGAGGGTGAGGCTATGATTTATTTTGATAATAGCGCAACAACCAAGCCGTATCCTGAAGTGATTGAATCCTTTGCTAAAGTAGCAGGAGAATACTTTGGAAATCCTTCTTCTCTCCATGGACTTGGAGCCAGCGCAGAACGATTACTTCAGAAGGCACGAAAGCAAATTGCTGATCTCCTTCATACAACGCCTTCGGAGATAGTTTTTACTTCTGGAGGTACTGAAGGCAATAACCTAGCTATAAAAGGGGCCGTTCATGCAGCAGCTAAGAATGGCAATCATATTATTACTACCGAAATGGAGCATGCTTCAGTCCTTGAAACATGTCGTTCTCTTGAACAAGAAGGATTTGAGGTTACGTACCTGCCAGTTACTAAAGATGGCAGCATCGTATTATCAGACTTAATTCATGCAATTAGAGAGGATACCATCTTAGTATCCATCATGCATGTGAATAATGAAATAGGATCTATTCAGCCTATTGAAGAAATTGGCCGATATCTGGCAGACTTTCCGAAAATTATGTTTCATGTTGATCATGTCCAAGGAATCGGCAAAGTACCTCTGGATTTTAACAAATGTCACATCGATTTATGTACTATGTCCGGCCATAAATTTCATGGGTTAAAGGGTACAGGAATTCTTTATGTACGCAGCCATGTTAAATTAAGTCCGTTATTTACTGGCGGGAACCAGGAATCCAAATTTAGAAGTGGAACAGAAAATGTCGCTGGAATAGTTGCTATGGCGAAAGCATTACGGATGACATTAAATAAACAGAATCAAGCTAGTGATGTTGCTGAAATTCGTGATTATTTGATGAGTGAGCTTAAGAAAATCGAAGGAGTTAAGATAAATAGTCCAGAATCAGGTGCACCGCATATCGTTAATTTTTCGATTCCTGGTATCAAGTCTGAGGTGTTTATCCATGCTTTAGAGGAATCAGGGATATTCGCTTCAACGACCAGTGCTTGTTCATCAAAAAATAAGGCAATCAGTGAAACAGTATTAGCAATGTTCCATGATTTATCTCGTGCAGAAAGTGTCATTCGGATTAGTACGTCTTATGAGAACAATTTAGAAGAAGCAAAAGCTGTAATACAGGCTGTCATTGAGAAAATGGCAAAACTACAAAAGGTAATGAGGTAGCTAAATGGAATTTGATCATATTATTATCCGTTATGGAGAATTATCTACGAAAAAAAGAAATCGTAAAAGCTTTGTTGATAAAATGAAATCACATATCCGCTGGGCAATAAAGGATCTTAAACATGCAAAAGTGACTTCAAGCAGAGACAGAATGTATGTCCTATTAAATGGAGAAGACCATCTTGAAGTCATTCAGCGTATTAAAGGAGTCTATGGCATTCAATCCTTAAGTCCTGCCCTTAAGATTGGGAGAGATATTGAAGAAGTAAAGACAGCGGCTCTTTATTATTTTGAACAGCTCTCTAAAAGACCAGAAACGTTTAAAATTACTACAAGGAGATCTGATAAGGATTATCCATATGATACGAATGAGATGAATCACCTTATTGGGGGTCACCTTTTAATCAATAATGATGGCCACTTAAAAGTGGATGTGAAAAATCCAGACTTTAACCTGCGCATCGAAATACGACGTGAAGCGGTTTATCTAACTGGAGAGATTATAGAAGGTGCAGGTGGTCTTCCGTTTGGTTCAAGCGGAAAAGCTATGCTGATGCTTTCTGGAGGAATCGACAGCCCGGTTGCCGGTTTCCTTTCGATGAAGAGGGGCCTTGAAGTGGAGTGTATTCATTTCTACAGTCCCCCATTTACGAGTGAACGTTCTAAGCAAAAAGTGATTGATTTAGCTCACAAATTAGCGGAAGTGAACGGAACCATTAAACTTCATATCGTACCGTTTACAGATATTCAAGTGTTAATCCAAAAGCAAATTCCAGAGAATTATACGATGACAAGTACGCGTCGATTAATGCTTCGTATTGCGGATGCGATTAGGGAAAAAAATGAGGGTATGGCGATCATAACCGGAGAAAGTCTAGGACAGGTGGCTAGTCAGACGCTTGAAAGCATGTTTGCAATCAATGAAGTAACAAATACGCCTATCTTACGCCCGCTTATCACAGTTGATAAGACAGAGATAATTGCAATGGCCCGTGAAATGGAAACGCTGGAGATCTCCAATCAACCGTTTGAGGACTGCTGTACAGTATTCACTCCTGCGAGTCCGAAAACAAAGCCAAGACGAGAAAAGGTTAATTACTATGAAGGATTCGTGGATTTTGAACCAATGATTGAAAAGGCGGTTCAGGATACTGAAACTCTCCGTATTAGTGGTGAAAAGCAAGATAATGTGGATGAAACAATTGAAGATTTATTTTAAGATAATCCACTAAAAGATGAAGGTATCAATTACCAACTTTTTTATGAATGACGCCATGTGTTTTAACACATTCTATTATCACAAGGGAGGTGAAAAACACATGGCGAACAACAACAGCTCAAACCAATTGCTAGTACCTGGCGTATCGCAAGCTCTAGATCAAATGAAATATGAAATTGCTACAGAATTTGGTGTACAACTTGGTGCTGAAACAACATCTCGCGCTAACGGTTCAGTTGGTGGAGAAATTACTAAACGACTAGTACAAATGGCTGAACAACAATTAGGCGGATCACAAAGATAATTTCATAAATATGGCTGCAGGAAGCGGGTTTTTGCCCGCTTCCTTTATTTATTGTTTTGGAAAGGTACTGATAGGAAAGTTGTCTGTATATAAAAAAACGGAAATATTCTGTATAATAGAAAGTGGTAAGACCACTTTGGAACTGGAGGGAAATTATGAAACGAGAAGATTTAGTAGCTCCGGAAGAATATAACCTTGTATCTGAAATTGAAAAACATACTGATCGCGCTGAACGGATTGCCTTAAAGTGGGAAAACGAGAGCGGAGAGAAAAAAGAGATTACATATAAAAAGCTTATTGAAAATGTTAATAAAGCTGGAAATGTTTTTCTACAGTCAGGTCTGAAAAAGGGAGATCATGTATTAATTATTATTCCCCGCTTGATTGAGGCTTACGAAGTTTATATTGCGGCCTTAAAAATTGGGTTAGTTGTCATTCCTAGTTCTGAGATGTTGAGGACAAAAGATTTACGGTATCGTGTGATTCATGGTGATGTGAAAGGAATTATTAGTTATCATGAGTATACTTCACAACTTGATGATGTAGAAGAAGCAAAGGACCTGATTAAATATTCTGTTGGTTCAAAGGTTGAAGGATGGCATCATTTAGACGAAGATATGAAAACCGCGTCAACAGAATTGTCGATGGCAGACACGCTGCGAGACGATATGGCATTTTTATCGTATACCTCAGGCACAACTGGCAATCCAAAAGGTGTCGTGCACACCCATGGATGGGCGTATGCTCATTTAAAGGCAGCTGCATCTAATTGGCTTGGAGCAGAGAAAGATGAAATTGTTTGGGCAACTGCTGGACCTGGCTGGCAGAAATGGATATGGAGTCCGTTATTATCTATACTGGGATCGGGATCAACGGGGCTTGTGTATCAAGGAAAATTCGAACCTAAAAAATATTTGCAGCTGCTCGCTGATTATCATGTGAATGCCCTGTGCTGTACTCCAACGGAATACCGCCTTATGGCTAAGATAGATAACTTGTCTGAGTACCACCTGCCAGCTCTGCGCAGTGCAGTGTCTGCTGGTGAACCCCTGAATAGAGAAGTAATCGATATTTTTAATAGACAATTTGGCATTATAGTGAGGGACGGCTATGGGCAGACAGAAAATACCTTACTTGTCGGCGTTGTGAAAGGGATGGAGATTAAATTAGGTTCTATGGGAAAACCAATTCCAGGAAATAGGGTAGAGATTATCAATGAGGATGGTACTCTTTGTGAACCGGGAGTTGTCGGGGACATTGCGGTACATATTGAAACACCAGCCCTATTTAAGAACTATTTCAAAGATCCTGAACGGACTGCCATGCAATTTCGCGGGGACTATTATGTCACTGGAGACAGGGCCAAGATGGACGAGGAAGGTTATTTCTGGTTCGATGGCCGCAGCGATGATATCATCATTAGTTCTGGCTACACCATTGGACCATTTGAAGTGGAGGATGCGCTTGTTAAGCATACATTCGTAAAGGAATGTGCAGTCGTTTCCAGTCCAGATGAAATACGCGGTCAAGTAGTTAAGGCATATATTGTCCTTCAGGATGGCATTGATCCAGAAACTCCAACACTTGTGAAGGAACTTCAAAGCCATGTAAAGGCATTGACGGCACCCTATAAATATCCGCGAAGAATTGAATTCGTAGAGGAACTGCCAAAAACAACCTCTGGAAAAATCCGCAGGATAGAACTAAGGGAGCGCGAGGAAGCAATCGCTAAATCCTAAACCACAAAGGCTCTCCATTTGGGAGAGTCTTTTTTTATTAAATAAAAAAAAATATATTGGAATTCACAAGCTGTTTTCCCCCCTTTTTTATTGAAAAGGTGATACACTTTTTTTACAGAAAATAGGTCTATAGAAAGGACTGTGCGGGTGTGGGAACATTATGGACGAATGGACTTATTTATACAATGGAAAAGGAAAATGTTCGGGTCGAGGCAGTATATACCGAAGGTGATCTGATTATTGATATGGGAAACTCAGCTCAATTAAAAAGGGACTATTCAAACAGAATAGAGCGTGAAATTGATTTAAACGGACAGATGATGATTCCAGGACTCGTAGACAGCCATATGCATCTGGTTGGCTATGGTGAGTTGTTAATGCGTCTCAATTTATCGGCAATGACTAACAGACAGGATGTACTAGACGCTGTTAAAGAAAAATGTGAAGGAGCTGCACCAGGTAAATGGATTGTGGCCGAGGGGTGGAATGAGAATGAATGGGACAATACAGAGCTGATTTTATTAGACGAACTGGACAAAGTCTCGCCGGAGAATCCGGTTATCTTAAAACGAATCTGCAGGCACGCCTTGGTTGTAAATTCACAAGGCTTAAACGCTGCGGGGAATTCAATTAAAGAAGTACCTCCTGCAGGCGGAGTGATTGGCCGTTATCAAGATGGCCGATTGAATGGTTTGTTTAAAGAGGAGCCAGCCATGCAGTTGATTACGAATCATATCCCAGGTATTGACCAGGAATATGTAGAGAGTGCGATAAAACTGGCTATTGAGGATTGCTGGAGCAAAGGGTTAACGGGTGTTCATACAGAAGATCTTCATTATTACGATGGATTCATGTCTACCTATCAGGCATTTATTAATGTCATAGAAAAAAGATCCATGCCGCTGCGTGCGAACCTGCTTGTTCATAACGAAGAGGTCGACGAGATGATAGCTAACGGATACAGATATCGAGACGGCGGAACGTTTATTAAACTGGACGCAATGAAAATTTTTGCAGATGGTTCGCTAGGAGGGAATACAGCTTTATTAAGCAGACCGTATGCAGATCATCCTGAAACTAATGGTGTCGCGATTTATACGCAAAATGAGCTTAGGGCTCTTGTCCGAAAAGCACGTTCATATAATCTGCCAATTGCGGTACATACAATAGGGGACCAAGCCTTTGAAAATGTATTAAATGCCATTGAGGTCGACCCGCCGGCTGAAGGGCTGAGAGATCGTCTCATTCATGCACAGATTATGCGTAAGGATCTCCTTGAAAGAGCGAAATTATTACCAGTCATCTTTGATATTCAACCTGGTTTTGTTCCATCAGATTTTCCTTGGGTCATTGATAAAGTAGGACTTGAGAATTCCTCATACAACTATGCTTGGAAAACCTTTCTCGGTAATGGCATTCATTGTGCCGGCGGATCAGATGCACCGATTGAATCGGTTAATCCACTACTAGGCATTCATGCTGCAGTAACGAGAAGAAAGCCGTTTGGACTTGATAGGACTGTATATGATCCTGATGAACGATTATCAATGTTTGAGGCTGTCTCACTTTATACAACGGGCAGTGCCTATGCGACAGGAGAAGAAAAGAATAGAGGGAAGATTGCAAAAGGTTTCCTGGCAGACTTCTCTGTCTTAACAGAGAATTTATTTTCGATTTCAGAGGATGAGCTTTTAATGGTTGAAGCTGATATGACTATAGTCGGCGGTCAGATTGTTTATCAGAAAGAACGTAAATCACTTTAGAAGTGTGAAGGGAGAGTGTAGGAACCGAAATGAAACAGCAAAAAGAAGGAATTATTTATGCAGCACTCTCTTACTTTATATGGGGACTCATTCCTATCTATTGGAAGTTTGTTCAACATGTATCAGCTGGAGAAATTCTTGCACATCGGGTACTTTGGTCTTTTGTTTTCATGATAATCTTATTGTTGCTGATCAATAAGTGGCGTGGATTCCTTTCATTTGTAAAAGAAATAGTTTATCAGCCCAAAAAACTAGCAGCTTTACTGACCGCGTCAATACTCGTCAGTATCAATTGGGGAATCTTTATCTGGGCAGTCAACTCAGGTCATATTCTTCAGACCAGTCTTGGCTACTATATTAACCCGCTTGTGAGTGTGTTATTAGGTGTAGTGGTACTGAAAGAAAAACTAAGCGGTGCACAAATTCTTTCGTTTACCTTAGCAGGAATCGGTGTGCTTATCCTTACGCTTCATTATGGTGAGATTCCATGGGTTGCCCTTTCGCTTGCGGTCAGCTTTGGTTTATACGGTCTTGCGAAGAAAATGATTAAAGTAGATGCAGAAATCGGCTTAACGCTTGAAACAATGATGGTCACTCCATTGGCGATTATTTTTATGGTTTATTTGTTATTTACCTCAAAACCATTGTTTTTTGAATCAGCAAGTACCAGTTTTCTTCTAATGGGCGGAGGGATTGCTACCGCACTGCCGCTTTTGTTTTTTGCAAAAGGAGCACAGAAGGTACCACTTTCAATGATGGGGATTTTGCAGTACATAGCACCCACTATGACGTTATTAATCGGAGTGTTTATGTATCATGAACCGTTTACAAAAATCCATTTGCTTTCATTTATTTTTATTTGGTCTGCATTACTTATATACGCAGCATCACATCCTATACAATCAAAATTAAATAATCGCAATAAGAAAAACAGGATTAAGTACGGAGCTTAATCCTGTCAGTTTGTAGCCAAAAGAGGTGCGGAATGGTTCATTCCGTACCTCTTTTGGCATTTTTAACACATTTCATGGAATTTTCCCTGCTTATCAAGGCAACTAAGTCTCTAATAAGTACATTGTATCTGCTTTCAGGATCACTTGTGTTCTACTTAATAATCTTTGATTCTTCCTGTTCGAACGGATTTGTCGGAAAGAGTTTTCTCCGTAATTCCCCCGATTTGAATTGATCTCCTTCTAAGTCTGCTCTTGGGTAGCACGTGTTTTCATTTGAGCGTCGGACTAAAATCCAAATTAAATTTAGGAAGACCGTTGATTGGAGTGAAGACTCCTGCGGGAACAGCTGGACAGGTGAGACCCAGCAGGAGCGTAAGCGACGAGGAGGCTCACAGGCTCACCGCCCGCGGAAAGCGAAACGCTTGAACGGAAATCAACAGCCGCATTTTAAAAACTAAAAAAGAAGACTGTAAACAACCTCGATTTCCACCCGAGTTTGTCTACAGTCTGACAGGATTAAGTACGGAGCTGAATCCTGTTTTTTCTCTTCACCGATAAAAGAGAATTTCCTTATAAAAATGTTCTTTTAACTTTTTCCCAGAATGAGTTATCTTTTAGTTTTACGGTTTTAATTACTTTTCCACTTAGTGTTACTTGAATTTTCTTCACATCTTTAATACTCAGTGCTTCGTTATCCATTCCAAATGTAGGATAATCATCGCTTTCAGGTAACTGGATAGTAAGCGTACGTTCAGGTCCTAATATGAATGAGGAGTCGAGTGTACGGTAAGTATTGTTATTAATCGAAGCAAGTTCACTTACTTGAAAACACGGAAGGGTAGGGTCAACAACAGCACCTTTTACAGATTTATTATAGGCCGTACTTCCAGTGGGTGTAGCTATAATTATCCCGTCTCCGCGGAATGTTTCAAAGTGTAATGAATCAATGAAAACATCTAATACGAATGTTTTAATAATAGACGAACGTATACTTAGTTCATTAAGGGCATAAAAAGAAGGTTGATCATCAAGCTTAATCTCAATGGTTGGATAACGGCGGACTTCAATATTTTCTATGGAAATGCTTTCAATCATCTTACTGGTATCTTCCAATAGAAAATCACAGTACATGTTTAATTGACCGATTGCTATACCGGCATATAAACAATCATCGCGGAATCCTGTCTTTCTAACGGCTTGTAGAAAAGTTCCGTCATCCCCAATACTGACGATAATGTTTGCTTGCTTGAAATCGGAAACAATTGTAAATGAATAGGTTTCAGCCAATTCGTAAAGAGGTTGTACTCTTTTTATAAGTAAAGGGTCATTTTGATGAAAAAAATAAATATTGCGCCGATTCGTCATATTAAAACCTCCGTTGATTTACTCGATTTTTAAAAAATGATTCCTTTTCCATAATGGAAATAGTTTGCTACAATAGTAGAATATATCCTAGTTTATCATGTGTACATCAATATATAAAATGGCATATATGTGAATATTTGTATAAGGGGGCTTCAATATGAATGGAAAACGCTGGGCAGCGCTGGGGATTGCAGCTGTTTTATTTATCGCTTCAATGGGAATCAGTTTGGCTAGTACATTGGCATTTACTGATTTTAGCGGAGCTGTTGAAGATTTATTTGTCAGTGAAACAGGTTTTATGGAAGAGGTTGTTGAAGAAGGCAGCAGTTCAGATGTTATCGCTGTACTGGATGTTGAAGGAGTTATCGAAGATACAGGCAGCTCTACTTCGCTTCTGGATACTGTGACGTATAATCATCAGAGTTTCTTAGATAAGCTTGAAATGGTCGCAGAGGATGATTCGATTAAGGGTCTCGTCTTACGCGTTAACTCACCAGGCGGCGGTGTGGTAGAAAGTGCGGAGATATACGATAAAATCCAAGATATTAAAAAGACGAAAAAACCAGTTTATGTGTCTATGGGTTCTATGGCCGCATCTGGAGGATATTATATATCAGCGCCGGCAGATAAAATTTTTGCGACTCCTGAAACGATGACGGGGTCACTCGGTGTGATTATGCAAAGTATTAACTATGAAAAGTTAGCCAAAAAATATGGTGTGGAAACGGTGACGATTAAGAGCGGAAAATACAAGGATATTATGAGTCCAACTCGTGAGATGACAGAGGAAGAGCGGGTTATCCTGCAAGATATGATTGACAATTCATACAGCCAGTTCGTGAATATTATCGCGGATGGTCGCGGAATGTCAAAAGAAGAAGTGCGTAAAATTGCGGATGGCCGAGTGTATGACGGCCGGCAAGCAAAAGAAAACAAATTGATTGATGAATTTGGTTATGAGGAAGATGTTATAGCTGCCATGAAGAAAGATCTTAACATTGATGCATCAGCAATCCGTTATACGGAAGATACAGGATTTGGTTCTTTGTTCAGTATGACAGCACAAAAAGTCATGGGGAAAGATGTTGAAACAGCTGGCATTCTTAAGTTGCTCTCACACTCAAATTCTCCTCGACTAATGTACCTATATGCACAGTAAGGGGGGGGAATCCATGGATGAACGACAAAATCAGGATAACTTGAATGAAAATACGGGAGAAATTGAGCCGAAAGAAACCATCCATTCAGAAGTAATGGGTACAGAGCCATCACCAATCAATCCAGTAAATTTGACCGCAGAAATTCATTATGCCGGTTTTTGGATGAGGTTTTGGGCGTATCTAGCTGATTTAATTATCATTGGCAGCCTAACTCGGATATTCGTTTCATCTATTTTTAAAGCCTTAGGCGGGGGATATGTCGATTATAGTTTTTTTTCGCCGGCAACAATACTAGAAGTCACTATCTTTTATCTATACTTTGTCTTGATGACCAGGTACTTTGGACAAACGCTCGGCAAAATGATATTCGGACTTCAGGTTATTAGTTTGAAAGACGACAAGCTTACTTGGGGAACGTTGATATTCCGAGAATTTATAGGACGGTTTATTTCAAAGTTCACATCTATTGGTTATATATTGGTGGGCATTTTGCCAAAGAAACAAGGATTACATGATATTTTTGCTGATACAACCGTAGTTATGACAAGAAGATAAGTAGATAACCTGCAGACCGAAATGGTCTGCAGGTTTATTTTTTTTCACAGTGCTAATAATGGTGAGTTGAAAGGGTGTGTCCTGATGAACTGGATGCTCGTTATTATAATCTTACTCGTGTTTTTATTAATTCTGCTTATTTTCACGAATATTAACATAGATCTTCACTATCATCATGCAGGAATTGATGATCAACTTACTGTGAAATTTAGAGCTTGGTTTGGATTGCTGCAATATACAATTGATGTTCCATTCATTGACATGAGGGAAGATAAAGCAATCCTTTCTTTTACACAAAAGAAAGGAATCGATATAGAGGATGAGGAACCTCAAGCAGAGGAAGTGACGGCAAATGATATCCTGGAAAAAATAGAAGAGGTTAAGAAGCTTTTGCAGCACGTGATCGGTTTGCATAAAATCATTCGAAAGCTGCTGAAAAAGGTCTATGTTCATACATTCACTTGGCATAGTGTAATCGGAAATGGTAATGCTGCTCATACCGGAATACTGACAGGCAGTGCGTGGGCATTGAAGAGTTCGATTATGGGCGGCTTAACAACGTATTTACATTTTAAAAAAATGCCTGCTATTACGATTACTCCAGACTTTCAAAAATCAGCTGCCTCTACGTCCATATCTTGCATAATCTCTTTGAAACTCGGGGATGCTATCTGGGCAGGAATTAAGTTATTCCGCCATTGGAAAGGCGGTAGACTGAAGTTCAACAAAACTAAACAATCACAAGTAAAGCAGAACTTTTAGAATGGAGGCAAATGATATGTCGGACCATCCGATTACTGGCCTAATGTCAGCAGCAATGGAAAATTTAAAAGAAATGGTTGATGTAAACACAATTATTGGTGATCCGGTTGAGACGCCAGATGGCAGTGTTATATTAACAGTATCAAAGGTAGGATTCGGCTTTGCAGCGGGCGGCAGCGAATTTGCTATCGATCAAGGGCATTCCCAACAAGGACAGCAAACTTTACCATTTGGCGGTGGTACCGGGGGCGGCGTGTCTATCACGCCTATCGCATTTCTCATTGTAGGCGCAAAAGGTGTGAAAATGCTTCATCTAGATGAAGGGACTCATTTAGTCGATAAAATACTAGATATGGCTCCAGCCGTCGTCGGAAAAATTCAATCTATCCTTGCAGCGAGCAAAGAGAATAATAAGAACCAAAATGAAACAAAGAGCCAAGATAACAATCAAAAACATGAACAAAGCCAAGACAGGAACCAAAACCAATATAGAAATCAAAACCAAGACAGAAATCAAAACCAAGACCAAGATAGCAGCCAAAACCAAGGAAATGAGAAAAAGGAATCCTTTGATAATTTCTAATTTTATCTTTGTAAAAGGCTATTTCCAAGCGGAAATAGCCTTTTGAAAGTAAGTTAACGTGAATTCGTTGCATTATGAATACGAACCACCTATCATTAGCACTGTACATATTGAATTAAAGGAGGCGTTTTTTTGACACAGGTTACGTTTAAACACAATCCCGTGACAATCCTGGGATCAGAAGTCAAAGTGGGAGATCAAGCGAAAAACTTTACGGTACTTGCTAATGATCTTTCGGAGGTGACGTTGGACGATTCTAAGGGATCAGTTCGAATTATCAGCGTTATTCCTTCCATTGATACAGGAGTTTGTGAGAAACAAACTAGACGCTTTAATGAAGAAGCAGCAAAGATTGAGGGAGTAAAGGTATTAACCATTAGTGTGGATCTTCCTTTTGCTCAACGACGTTGGTGCGCGGCTGCGGGACTAGAAAATGTTCAAGTTCTATCGGATCATCGTGATTTGTCCTTTGGTCAAGCATATGGAGTCATCATGGAAGAACTACGCCTTTTAGCCCGTTCTGTATTTGTCATCGATCGAGACGATCGAGTTACCTATGTAGAGTATGTCGGTGAAGGATCTAATCATCCAGATTATGAGGCCGCATTAGATGCTGCACGTTCAGCTAAGTAATAGATAAAGGCTGCCGGTTATCCTAGGTAACCGGTTTTCTTTTTCTTTCCTCGTTAGAAAAAAGGTAATAAGTAATCTTCTCGCTTGTGTCCCCGTCATAAGAGATTTAGAATAAGTAAAAGAAACAAACAGGAGGAATTATGAAGTGAATTTTGCCCCAATTGAAGAGTTATTCCATAAATTTGATGAAACCGCTCAAATTCTGCAAGAAGACCTTTCGTGCACTTATTTAGATGCACTTGGTGAAACAGGTGAAAACTTCTTTCATGGATCAGTGGTTCAGGAAGAGATAAGCGAACTAGCCAAAAAACGTTTAACGAAAATTTATGCATCATTTAGAACCGATACGTTTTCGAAGGAAGATATTCGTAAAGCGTACCAGCTTGCGATTCTTAAAGGCATGAAAGAAAACGTTCAGCCCAATCACCAAATGACACCTGATGCTGTAGGTATGTTTGTCAGCTATTTAATTAATAAATTTACAGCTGAGAAAAAAGAAATGACGCTGCTTGAACCTGCCGTCGGTACAGGGAATTTGCTGTTTACCATCCTGAACCAATTGCCAGAAAAAGAAATATCCTCTTTTGGCATTGATGTAGATGAAACCTTAATAAAATTAGCTTACGCAGGGGCAAATCTTCAAGAGCACCCCATTCAATTATACAATCAGGATAGTTTAGAACCACTATTTATTGATCCAGTTGATCTTGTCGTCAGCGATCTGCCAGTTGGTTATTATCCGAACGATGTACGTGCTGCTGACTATGAGTTAAAAGCCGATCAAGGGCATTCATATTCCCATCATTTATTTATTGAACAAGGAATTAATCATCTCAAGGAAGGTGGATATTTATTCTTAATTATCCCCAATGAGCTGTTTGTCTCTACAGAGGCACCTAAGCTTAATAAATATTTGACCAGTCAAACACATATTCAAGGGATGGTTCAGCTTCCATTGTCCATGTTTAAAAACGAGTCAGCTGCCAAAAGTATCCTGATTCTACAAAAGAAAAAAGAGGGAATCAATCCTCCTAAAAAAGCATTGTTAGTCACACTGCCGAAGCTGTCAGATGCGGCTGCTACCCAAGCAATTCTTAATAAGATTGATGAATGGGTTAAAGTAGATAAATAATGAACAAGAAGTTGGTACTCTTAACGGGTATCAACTTTTTTTATGGCAATAAATTTGCAGAAATGTGTCGAAACTATGTAATTTGAACGATGTCACTCAATCTACCTAAGGCTAATTCTTGAAAGCTGGATCAGAGAATGTTTAAATGAAAGAAGATGGTAGTTATTAGTTGATAAGTGATTTACTAACAATTAAGATAGACGCGATAATAGGGAAATGGGGCAGAAACATGTCTAAAATACTAGCGATTAATGCAGGCAGTTCCTCTTTGAAATTCCAGCTTTTTAACATGCCTAGTGAAAATGTGATTACAAAAGGACTAGTTGAAAGAATTGGCTTGAAGGAGTCTATTTTTACGATTTCAGTGAATGGTGAAAAAGTCACTGAAACAAAAGATATCCCTAACCATGACATTGCAGTATCCTTGTTGCTTGAAAAACTAATAGAATTTGAGATTATCAATTCATATAAAGAAATTGATGGAGTTGGCCATCGAGTTGTCCATGGCGGCGAAGAGTTCAGCGATTCGGTAATTCTTACGAGTGAAATCATTAAAAAAATTGAAAATCTGTCAGATTTAGCACCTCTGCATAATCCGGCAAATCTTACAGGTATTCACGCTTTTAGGCAAATTCTTGGTGACGTTCCCTCGGTTGCTGTTTTTGATACGGCCTTTCATCAAACTATGCCAAGTAACTCTTATATGTACAGTTTACCTTATGAATATTACCAGAATTATCGGATTAGAAAATATGGATTTCATGGGACATCCCATAAATATGTATCACAACGGGCATCTGAGATGCTTGGGAGACCCATTGATCAACTGCGGATTATTTCCTGTCATTTAGGAAATGGAGCAAGTATCGCGGCTATTGAAGGCGGAAAATCAATCGATACTTCAATGGGCTTTACCCCGCTCGCGGGGGTTACAATGGGCACACGTTCAGGTGATATTGACCCAGCCTTAATTCCTTATATCATGGAGAAAACAGGTAAGAATGTAGAAGAAGTGCTCCAAATATTGAATAAACAAAGCGGTATGCTGGCCCTCTCTGGATTCTCAAGTGATCTTCGTGATATTGAAATAGAAGCGGATAAAGGAAATGAACGGGCAAAATTAGCCCTTGAAGTATTTGCAAGCCATATTCATAAATATATTGGATCCTATGCGGCCAGAATGAGCGGGGTGGATGCAATTATCTTCACAGCAGGAATCGGTGAAAATAGTACAACCGTCAGGGCTTCAGTCCTAAAAGGTCTTGAATTTATGGGCGTATACTGGGACCCTGCACTAAATCGTGTGCGTGGAGAAGAAGCTTTCGTAAACTATCCTCATTCTCCAGTAAAAGTCATCGTCATCCCTACTAATGAAGAAGTGATGATTGCGAGAGATGTGATCCGCTTAACAAGCGGCTCCAAGGTTTATTGATTTCTCATAAATGTGATTAACAACCTTCTACTGTGTTTAATTACACACAAGAGTGAAGGTTGTTTTTTTATGGCTCAACCTAAAAAGGAAATCATTGATAGGACTAACTTTTCAACGTGTAAAAGAGATGATAATCGGCGTGAAATAAGTGAAAGGTGAATCAACACCTCAATATATATAAAAGATGGTTATATATTAAAAAATAGTATATTAAAATAATTATAGTTTATTAGAAATATTCGTTATAATGTAGTAGGGTTTTACGAGCCAATCTGGTGAATAGTAATACTTCGACAATCGATATAAGTAGGAGTACCTACGCAGAAACAAACGTAAAGCGGTTTGAATTTCTGATCGTCATCATGGAAGCTATACCCTACAAATTACTGGAGTGATTAATGGTGAGTAATGTAAGTACTGGCAATAAGACATTGGGGGAGAAACAGATTATTAAAAAGTTAGTAAAGGTAGTAACAGTAGGAGTATTATCATTGGGATTAGCCGCAGGAATCGGAGGAACTAAATCAGAAGCTAGTGCATCAACAAAGCCTGCAGGATCGAACTTCTTGAGAAGTGATTCAATAGACGACAACTATCGTATGGTGCAAGATTCTAAAGGCAAAACGATTCGTGCAAAAACAACAGCTAAAGTTAGCTTGAAAAAATACAATAACACTTTTTCTTATAGTAACGTATCGTTTGTTGATTATGACAAAGTTAAGAAGGTAACTTACAAGACATCAACAAGCACACAGGCTTACACGAGAGCAAGCACAAAATATAAGTTAACGGCACGAAATTATAAAGGAAAATTAGTTAACGTAAAAGTTCCTGCGAAAAATGCCATGACAAAGCACAACACCTCTTGGTACAAAGATTCATTCAGCTACACAACTTATGTAAAAACAAAGGGAAAATGGGTCAAGAAAACTAAAACTGCGACAGTGTACATTCCTGCTAAGTATGTGAAGAAATACACTTCTAATGTTTGGACAAAGTACACCAAAAAAGCTAAAGGATACTTCTATACGCCGCAACCAATTACCATTACACTAAAAGAGTATAATAAGGTTGCAATAGGCATGACGTATAAGCAAGTAGTGGCGATCACTGGCGAAAAAATGACATTGAGTTCCGATTACTCTTGGAATGAGACTGTGTACGACGATGACTTCGAGGAAGTAGATGAAATAACTCATACATATAGATCTTATGAATGGGAGTATGAGAATGATGTTACTTATGATTACCGTTTTGTCGATTTCTACTTTGAAGACAACAAATTAACTAATAAATCTCAATCTGGATTAAAATAATGGATGAGATAGGCGAACTCCTTCATTAATCAATAAATAAATCAACAGTTACCTTAAATAGGTGACTGTTTTTTTGCAATCAGTAATAGCTGTTTAGGTGGCTCTTTGGATTCAATTTACCATTAGGTGGGCTTTTAACATAGATTCGACTCTGCATGATCACAAAGTTCTCCTCGTGTCCTAGCTTGACTTACAGAATCCGACACATTCAGGGAATGATTCATCGTATTCTGTACAATGTAGTACCTGCGCTTTCATTTTAAGAACAAGCAGGCCCTATGTTATAATGCAGGGAGAATAATCCAAATTGGAGGCGGGAAAATGACATTAACTAATCGCGAGATACAGGTTTGGAATGAGATAAGTGAATGGGAGGATAAGCTTCTTCAATATGGACCAACAGATTTTACTGCACTTTATGATAAATGGCTTGAACAAAGTTTTTCCTTGCTCCCAGAAAATGTCCAGGAACAATTTTTTTCAAAGCTGGATACATGGCTGTTTCATTTGCATGCTATGGTCCAAAGTTCACAGAATCAAATGGATGCGCGAGATCGGATTCTTGGTGCTGCTCGGGTATTCAATCAAGATATAACGACCATTGAAGATAATAAAAAGCTGACAATTGATCAATTGACATACATAGCTGATCAGCAAATTGCCAAGCATCGTCTATACTCATTTGTTCAGGGTGGAGCAAGTGGCTCAGGAGGAGTTCTGCTGCTTGGCGGAGATATTCCTGCTATGACAGTTATTAATGTACGTGTCGTTCAGTTAACAGCTATGAGTTACGGATATGAAGTGAATACGCCGTTTGAGATGATGATGGCTCTTAAAGTATTTCATATTGGAACGATGCCAAAGCGGCTTCAAGGAGCAGCCTGGGAAGGGTTAATTCGTGAAACGAAGAATATGGAAGATCCCTACTTTTACGAGGGAGCTGAAGAATTAACGAATCTTTCCTGGATGGAGCAGCCATTTAAACAGCTATTAAAAGCGATGATGATTGTAGTGTTCCGTAAACGAATCATTCAAGGGATTCCGATGATTTCTATGGCGATTGGCGCTGGTACGAATTATCAGATGACTAGACGGGTAAGTGAGTTTGCTCAGAAATACTACCAATATCGATATTTGAATGAAAAGCGGGATGATCAGGAATGGGCTTGAAAGAGCATAAGGAAACAACTGTTTCCGTACGCTGCAAAATAATAACGGTTAGTGATACACGAAATGTAGAGACAGATAAGAGCGGTATGTTAATGAATACATTAATCCATGACTATGGTCATCAGGTAACGGCTTATCAGATTGTTAAAGATAATCAAGAAGATATCACCACTGCTATTCAAACCGGGCTTAATCAAACTGAGGTAGATGTGGTTCTTTTAAATGGAGGGACAGGGATTGCCAAAAGGGATGTAACGATTGAAACAGTGAACAAGCTGTTTGATAAAGAAATCCCAGGGTTTGGTGAGCTATTTCGAATGCTAAGCTACCAAGAAGACATTGGCTCTGCCGCAATCCTTTCACGAGCCACAGCCGGTACCGCAAATAATAAAGCCATCTTTGCTACTCCCGGCTCATCAGGGGCTGTAAGGCTTGCTATGGAAAAACTTATCCTCCCAGAGATAGGTCATATAGTCAAAGAATTAAAAAAGGATTTATAAGGTGCAGCCATAAGCTGCCCTTTTTTTAATGATGGTTGTATCCGTTTGCAAAAAAGAAACATATTTTCACATAATTAGCAGGTTTAGGCTGATAAATTATGCTACCATTACAATGAATCAATAAACGTTGTTTAGGGGTTGAGGAATTGAATACGAATGATAATAACTGGTGGAAGAAAAGTGTAGTCTATCAAATCTATCCACGAAGCTTTATGGATGCTAATGGTGATGGGATCGGAGATTTAAACGGAATTATTGAGAAACTTGATTATTTAGCTTCACTAGGTATTGATGTGATTTGGTTAAGCCCGATTTACGATTCACCAAATGACGATAACGGCTATGATATCCGCGATTATTATTCCATCATGAAGGAGTTCGGCACAATGGCGGAGTTTGACCGCTTGCTTGAAGAAGCGCATAGCCGAGGACTGAAAATAATTATGGACTTAGTCGTTAATCATACATCGGATGAGCATGAATGGTTTAAACAATCTCGGAGCAGTAAGGATAACCCTTACCGAGATTATTATATTTGGAAACCAGCGGTGTCCGGTAAAGCTCCGAATAACTGGGGGTCAATTTTTAGTGGTCCTGCTTGGGAATACGATGAGACAACTGATGAATACTATCTGCATCTTTTTTCAAAAAAACAGCCTGATCTTAATTGGGAAAATAAACATCTTAGACAAGATATTTATAAGATGATGCGATTCTGGCTGAATAAAGGAATCGATGGATTCAGGATGGATGTCATTAACTTTATTTCTAAAGCACCTGGACTGCCTGACGGTCCAACTCATGGAGGATTATATGGCGATGGCAGTTCCTTTTTTATGAACGGACCGAAAATCCATGAGTATTTAAAGGAAATGAATGAAGAAGCTTTGGCGGGTTATAATGTGCTGACCGTCGGAGAGATGCCGGGTGCAAGTCCTGAAGATGCCATACTCTATACAGATCCAGTGAATAAGGAATTGAATATGATTTTCACATTCGAGCATATGGATTTGGATAGTGGAGCAGGAGGGAAATGGGATGTGAAACCCTTACATCTACCTGACTTAAAGGCTAACCTAGCAAAATGGCAGACTAGTCTTAATGAAAGAGGCTGGAACAGTTTATATTGGAATAATCATGATCAACCGCGCGTTGTTTCACGTTTTGGTAACGATACCCAATATAGAACTCTATCAGCAAAAATGCTGGCAACCTGCCTGCATATGATGAAAGGTACTCCGTATATTTATCAAGGTGAGGAAATCGGTATGACCAATGTCCAATTTTCATCTATTCAGCAATATAAAGATGTAGAAACCCTGAATATGTATCATGAAAAGGCGGTCTTAGGAGTTGAAAAAGAAACTATTTTAAATTCCATATATATAAAAGGTCGTGACAATGCCCGGACTCCAATGCAATGGGACAATCGTGAACATGCAGGCTTTACGACAGGTACCCCATGGATAGATGTGAATTCACGTTACCCGGATATCAATGTTCAAAATACGCTGGCAGAGGATTCGTCTATATTCACGCATTATCAGCAGTTAATAAGCTTGCGTAAAACCCTGGAAATAGTAACGAACGGTACCTTCAAGTTGTTACTAAGTGACCATCCTTCCATCTTTGCTTATGAAAGAATAGATAAAAGCGAGCAATTACTGGTTCTTTGTAATTTCAGTGAAGAACCACAGCAAATTGAAGATGACTATGTGATGGCGGCTATACAAAAAGGAAAACTGTTAATAAGCAATTACAGCAGCCAAACTAAACAAACACTACAGCCTTATGAGTCTAGTGTTTACTATCATATTTAGTCCAAAAAAGGGAGTGCTGACATTAGCACTCCCTTTTTGAATGGAACGTTTAAGACAGGATAACTTGTTTTATAAAAATTATATAAGAATCATTGAATTTATATACAAGAAAATGGTTGTTTTGAAAAAAGGCTCTGCTTAGGATTAATCATCAGCAGAGAACGCGTAGAAATACCTTTCTACTTGTTACAAAGATGCATATTTAATCTTGGCATTCATCTAAGTTAGATGTGATTTATCTTTTCGTGAGCATAGTTCCACCTGATGAGGTGAATAAAGGCGATAATTGGTACAATAAAAGCCAATTATGAATAATTTAGTTATTTATTCCTACACGCAGGTGTAAGTTTTTATGCACAAATAGGTATTTTTATAATAAAACAGAAAAATCTATGAAAATCCCTTGCAAAACGATAATAAAGCTGATAAAGTAACTATCATAGATTGAATAAAAATTAAAACATATGAATTTTTATTCATAAAAAGGGGACGATATTAATGGCAAACAAAAAAGTGGTATTAGCATATTCCGGAGGTCTCGATACTTCTGTAGCAATTAAATGGTTACAAGATAAAAATTATGATGTTGTCGCGTGTTGTTTAGATGTAGGTGAAGGAAAAGATTTATCCTTTGTTAAAGAAAAAGCGTTAACAGTTGGAGCTGTTTCTTCATATATGGTAGATGCTAAAGACGAATTCGCTGAAGAATTTGCGTTAATTGCCATGCAGGCTCATACACTTTATGAAGGTAAATATCCGCTTGTTTCAGCTTTATCGCGTCCGTTAATCGCGAAGAAATTAGTCGAAATTGCTGAAAAAGAGAATGCAGTAGCAGTTGCTCACGGATGTACTGGAAAAGGAAATGACCAAGTACGTTTTGAGGTTTCTATTCAAGCATTGAACCCAAACCTTGAAGTCATTGCTCCGGTAAGAGAGTGGGGATGGTCACGTGAAGAAGAAATCGAATATGCAATCAATCATGATATTCCGATTCCAATTAACCTTGACAGCCCATATTCAATTGATCAAAACCTTTGGGGAAGAAGTAATGAATGCGGAATTCTTGAAGATCCTTGGGCAACACCGCCTGAAGGAGCTTACGATTTAACAGTCAGTCTTGAAGAAACGCCAGACACTGCAGATATTATTGAAATCGGATTTAACGCAGGTGTACCTGTAACATTAGACGGAAAGTCTTATAAGGTAGCTGATTTAATTCTAGAGCTTAATGCAATTGCAGGTAAACATGGTGTGGGAAGAATTGATCATGTTGAGAATAGATTAGTAGGAATTAAATCACGTGAAGTCTATGAATGCCCAGGTGCAATGACATTAATTAAAGCACATAAAGAACTTGAAGATATAACACTAGTAAAAGAAGTAGCACATTTTAAACCAGTAATTGAAGAAAAAAATCACTGAACTAATTTATGAAGGCCTTTGGTTCTCACCGCTTCAAAAAGCATTGAGTGCATTCTTAAAAGAAACGCAAGTAAATGTTAATGGTGTAGTTCGTGTGAAACTATTCAAAGGACACGCAATTATTGAAGGAAGAAAATCAGAAAACTCATTATATGATGAGAAATTAGCAACATATACGAAGAGTGATGAATTTGATCATGAAGCAGCTGTAGGTTTCATTTCGCTATGGGGTCTTCCGACTAAAGTAAACAGTATCGTAAATAACAAGAGCTCCAAGAAGGTGACAGTGTGAGCAAATTGTGGGGAGGCAGATTTACAAAGTCTGCTGAAGAATGGGTAGATGAGTTCGGTGCGTCGATTTCCTTTGATAAGGAGCTTGTATTGGAAGATATTCAAGGAAGCTTGGCGCACGTAATGATGTTAAAAAAATGTAAGATTCTAACCGTTGAGGATGCAGATTTAATTATCTCGGGCCTTCAGATCCTGCGGGAAAAAGCGAAACTTGATGAGCTTACCTTCTCGGTTGAAATGGAAGATATTCATCTAAATCTCGAAAGTATGCTTATAAGTGAAATTGGTCCTGTCGGCGGAAAGCTTCATACGGGCAGAAGCCGGAATGACCAAGTTGCAACGGATATCCACTTATATCTACGTACTCAAACAGAGGAAGTAGTAAAGTTAATAAATGGTTTACAGGCAGCGATAATCGAGCAAGCGGAACAACATGTTGAAACGCTTGTTCCTGGTTATACGCACTTACAGCGCGCACAGCCGATTTCATTTGCCCATCATTTAATGGCCTACTTCTGGATGCTTGAGCGTGATAAACAACGTTTTAATGAGTGTCAAAAGCGAATTAATGTATCCCCGTTAGGAGCAGGTGCTCTTGCTGGAACGACTTTCCCGATTGATCGTTCGTATAGCGCTGAGCTGCTAGGGTTTGCAGGAATCTACGAAAATAGTCTTGATGCAGTAAGTGATCGTGACTTTGCGCTTGAATTCTTAAGCAACAGTTCAACCATGATGATGCATTTATCTCGTTTCAGTGAAGAAATTATTCTCTGGTCTAGTCAAGAGTTTCAATTTGTTGAATTAGATGATGCGTTTTCAACAGGAAGCAGTATTATGCCGCAAAAGAAAAACCCTGATATGGCAGAACTTATCCGTGGAAAAACAGGACGAGTGTACGGGAATCTTACAGGCATGCTGACTGTCTTAAAAGGACTGCCGCTTGCGTATAATAAAGACATGCAAGAAGACAAAGAAGGAATCTTCGATACGGTAAAAACGATTATTGGTTCTTTGAAGATTTTTGAGGGAATGATTTCGACAATGAAAGTGAAAACAGAAGTAATGGAGAAAGCAACAAAAAATGACTTCTCTAATGCTACTGAATTAGCTGATTATCTTGCGGCGAAAGGTATGCCATTCCGTGAAGCCCATGAAGTTGTCGGGAAACTAGTCCTTTTCTGTGTTCAGAACGGATGTTATTTAGCTGATTTAAACCTAAATCAGTTTAAAGAAGCTTCTGAGCTTTTTGAAGAGGATATCTATAAAGCGTTAAATCCTTACGAAGCTGTGAAACGACGGAATAGTCAAGGTGGAACAGGTTTTGAACAAGTGAAGTTAGCGATAGAAAAAGGGAAATCTCTGCTAGTTTAACATCAACCTTGCTTAATAGAAAAAAAGACTCGTGCTTTTTAGCGCGAGTCTTTTTTTGCTGATTAATTCTCTTTTTCGCTGCGAATAATTAAAACATCGCAAGGAGAAGTGCGGACAATATTTTCCGAAACGCTTCCGATTAAGAAACGTTCCACTGCATTTAACCCTGTAGCTCCACACATAATCAGATCCACGTTATGTTTGACGGCCATCGATTTTGTGATTTTGACTTTGGGAGACCCAAGTTCAATTTCAGTCACTGCTTGAATACCTTCTTTGTCAGCTATTGCTTTGTATTTATTGAGAATCTCTCCGGCAAATTCTTCTGCACGATCACGAATTGTCATGTCATAGGCTTCTAGTGTCGGGTAATTTCTTGTATCAATTACGTGGCCAATCACAAGTTCTGCATGATTTCGTTTACAAACCTCAATTGCCTTTTTCAAAGCCCATTCAGCTTCTTTTGAACCATCCACTGCTACTAATACTTTTTTATACTGCATAGTCATGGAATCTCCTCCTTTTACTAAATTATAACCTAATATTTACATAAAAATAGACAAAATTTTCATAACATAAGCAGGAATGGAACTTTACGTTGTGGTTTCAACCTTATTTTATTTGCAAGGTTTTAGGGAACTTAGTTAGTATTTCACAGCCTGTTTCAGTGATGTAGATATCATCCTCAATTCGAACACCAGCGACGTTCGGAACATAAATGCCGGGTTCAATTGTAAATACCATCCCAGGTTGAAGTAATAGAGCATTTGTTTCGGTAACAGATGGATATTCATGAACACTTATTCCAAGGCCGTGGCCGAGGCGATGCGGGAAGTAATCACCATATCCACGGCTCTCAATGATTCTTCTTGCCGTTTGATCAACATGTGAACAAGAAATGCCCGGTTTGCTGACGAGTACAGCAGCCTCCTGAGCCTTTAAAACACTTTCATAGATATCTCGCTGCTTGTCTGAAATATCTCCATAAGCGACTGTCCTAGAGATGTCAGAACAGTATCCTTCATACACAACGCCAAGATCGAAGAGGACGAGATCTCCTCGTTTAATTTTTGTGTTTCCTGGAGTGCCGTGTGGGGAAGCAGCATTGATGCCGGTAAGGACCATGGTTGAAAAGGACATCTGGCTGACACCTGATTTTTTCATTTCAAATTCAATTGCAGCGAGTATTTCCATCTCTGTTTTCCCATCAGCAATTTCATTTACGCCTACTTCTACAGCATAATCAGCAAGACGGCATGCTTCCCTGATTTTTAGTAATTCATCTTCTGTTTTAACCATGCGTAATAAACGAAGTTTTTCCTCCGCAGGAAAGAGTGCTGGATGCGAAAAGCGGCCTTGAATGGTTTCAAGTCGTTCAACGGTTAGATGCTCTTTCTCAATCGCCAATTTTCTAATTTGAACAGAACGTTTTTGGATGCAGGTACTAATTTTCTCCCAAGGATCTTCAATATCATTATAGCCAAGGATATCTCCTGACCATCCAGCGTGCTTGGCGTCTTCTATTTCCATTTGCGGGCAAACAAGAAATGGTTCTGCTTCAGGAAAAAGAACAAGAGCAAGTACTCGTTCATGGGGATCACTTAGAAATCCGCTGCAATAAAAAATATTATCTGGCGCAGTTATAAAGAGTGCATCGAGATTTTTTTCCTGCAGCCAGTCGGTTAGTTCGTTGATTCGTTGATTCATGGTTAATAGCCCCCAAATTGTGTTGTATACAATGACCATATCAATAAGAAAAATAATTGTAAATAGTTAGACTTTTAAAAATGGGGGTAAAATGATAGAGTTGTGGAAAATCACTATTTCAACAGAAAAAAGAAAGGGTGGGATTATATATATGAATATTTCGTATCATGGCCATTCCGTAGTCAAAATTGAAACCAACGGCACGACAATCTTAATTGATCCATTCATTAATGGAAACAGTTTAACAGATTTAGTGGTAGATGACGTGAAACCTGATATTATTATTCTTACTCATGGTCACGGTGATCACCTTGGAGATACGGTAGAACTTGCAAAAAGACATAATGCATTAGTTATTGCTGTAGCAGAATTAGAACATTACTTATCTGCACAAGGTGTTGAACGAACACATGGAATGAGCATTGGCGGTGCCTATCAGTTTGACTTTGGAAAAGTGAAGTTCACACCGGCTTTTCATGGAACAGGACTCATGCAGGAAAATGGTGAAATCATTTATCTTGGGATGCCAGCAGGAATATTGTTTATGGCAGAAGGAAAAACCGTTTATCATGCGGGGGATACCGCAGTCTTTTCGGATATGAAGTTAATCGGTGAAAGACATCCAATTGATCTAGCTTTCTTACCAATAGGAGATAACTTCACAATGGGTCCGGAAGATGCAGCGCTTGCAGCGGAGTTTTTACAAGCTAAACAGGTAGTACCGATTCATTTTAATACTTTCCCAGTCATTAAACAGGATCCACAAACCTTCATTGACTTACTGACCAATAAAAACGGAAAAGTTCTAGAAGCTGGAGAGTCAATTGAGCTATAAAAATTTCAAATATGGAAGAAGTAATGGTCGTTTCATGAATATAAGACCATTTCTTCTTCTTTTTTCTTTGGTCGACGCATACAATGTAGCGCGGCGTGATGCCCAAAGAAAGGGGATTACCATGAAACAGCGGTTATTGCTTTGTTTGTTGTTATGTTTCTGTATGTTGTATTATGCGTTGCCACAGCTGTCCATTCGGGCAGAAGGACCAGAAGGAGTATTTGCAGTTTCCTGGCTTTGCATGCTTTTGTTTGCTATTGCGGGCAATCTTTCAAGCATCCTGTATACTCCGAAAAAAAGGAAGCCGTTACCGAAAGGAAAAGAACAGCGGCTGCGGGAAAGAATATATTAAAAACGATCGTTCGTTGAATAGCGGGTTACTTCACTCTATAATAAAGAAATAGAATTACCATGAAAAGGGTGAAGAACTTGGCTACTAAGCATGAACAAATACTTAAACATATTGATGGGCTCCCAGTTGGAGAAAAAATATCAGTTCGTCAAATTGCTAAGGTCTTGAGTGTAAGTGAAGGAACAGCTTACCGAGCAATTAAAGAAGCGGAAAATCAAGGATATGTTAGTTCTATTGAGCGGGTAGGAACCATTAGAATTGAACGAAAAAAAGAGAAAATATTGAAAAACTAACCTTTGCAGAGGTGGTTAATATTGTAGACGGCCAAGTGATGGGCGGCCGTGAAGGGTTGCATAAAACCTTAAATAAATTTGTTATAGGCGCGATGAAGCTTGAAGCGATGATGCGCTATACGGGACCGGGAAATTTATTAATCGTTGGTAATCGGACGAATGCTCACGAACTTGCCCTTCAGGCAGGAGCTGCCGTTTTAATTACCGGTGGTTTTGACACAGAAGAAAGTGTCAAAAAACTGGCTGATGAAGTACAAATGCCGGTCATTTCTACGAGTTATGACACATTCACAGTTGCAACAATGATTAACCGGGCGATTTACGATCAGTTAATCAAAAAAGAAATTTTATTTGTGGAAGACATATTAACACCTGTGCATGAAACGACCTTCCTGAAAACGGGCGACCGTATTTCGGACTGGCTTAAATATAACCGGGAGACGGGACATAGCCGTTTTCCAGTTGTTGATGAGCAGATGAAGGTTATGGGGATGGTAACGTCTAAGGATATTATGGGACAAGAGGACACCGTGCTTCTGGATAAGGTTATGACTAAAAGCCCGATGACGGTTGGCTTGAAGACGAGTGTAGCCTCTTCTGCACATATGATGGTTTGGGAAGGGATAGAATTGCTGCCAGTCGTCAATGATGCCCATATCTTGCAAGGAATCATCAGCAGGCAGGATGTCTTGAAGGCACTGCAAATGAGTCAAAGGCAGCCTCAGGTTGGTGAGACAATTGATGATACGATCACGAGTCAGCTCGTGATGACAGATAACCGCCCTAAAGGGGAAGATATCTATCAATACCAAGTTACCCCGCAAATGACGAATTATTTAGGGACCATCTCAAATGGAGTATTTACCACACTTGTTACTGATTCAGCCAATAGAGTGCTGAGAAGCTATAAACGAGGGGATTTGGTTGTAGAGAATATGACCATCTATTTCATTAAGCCAGTACAAATTGAAAGCTTATTGGAGATACATCCAAGAGTACTCGAAGTTGGTAGAAAGTTTGGGAAAGTGGACGTCGAAGTGTACAATGAAGGGAAGTTAGTAGGTAAAGCCCTTTTGACCTGTCAGCTTTTGGATCGTTCATAAGACAAAAAAAGAATGAGCCGGCCGGTAAGGCTGTCTCATCCTTTTTATTGTATAGTTAAACTTGCTTAGATTCTTGTGCTTCTTTAATGGCAAACGGAAGATAATGCTTATACATCTTATATCCGCCAAATATACTGAAACCGCCAATCAGAATAAATAAAGCCGCTACAATATAAGTGGTGGTAGTAGGGTATAAAAACAATTGGTTTACACCAAATACGAAAACGAATAAGCCAAGCGCTATGGATGACTTACCGGAAAGCCATTTCTTTTCCATAGGTCTATGGGTTCTAAATGATTTAATTTTATAGAAAAGATAAAATGCGAACGATATAACAATGATGACAACAAGAATTGGCATTAGTA
Organism: Peribacillus psychrosaccharolyticus ATCC 23296; assembly: GCF_000305495.1. Classification (GTDB taxonomy): domain Bacteria; phylum Bacillota; class Bacilli; order Bacillales; family DSM-1321; genus Peribacillus; species Peribacillus psychrosaccharolyticus. Next base: position 28,636 of record NZ_AJTN02000257.1, read on the forward strand.
ACAAATCCTCCAAACATTTTGTAATCTTTCCTTATTGTAACGGGATATGACTTGGAAAGCTACTTTAATGAAGGCAATTAAACTGTATGGCAGGATATTTAAGATCTACCTAGAATAGATGGTAGTAACACCTTGTTAAGAAAACTGTTCGCTCTAAAAGGAGAAACCTATGAAAGCACTAATTATTCAAGAAATAAAAAACTATCAAACGATTATTATTCATCGTCACGTCCGTCCAGACCCTGATGCCTATGGGTCACAAGGTGGACTGGCTGAAATGCTGAAAGTCTCTTTCCCAGAGAAAACGATTTATACTGTTGGGGAAGAAGAAAAATCGCTGAATTACTTAAGACGTTTGGATACGATATCGGATGAGACCTATCAAGGCGCACTCGTCATTATATGTGATACGGCAAATGCCGAGCGAATTGATGACACTCGATATACCCTGGCTGATAAACTCATAAAAATTGATCATCATCCAAATGAAGATCGATATGGTGACCTTCTTTGGGTGGATACGAATGCAAGCTCGACCAGTGAAATGATCTATGAGCTGTATGAGTATGGAAAGAACTCCGGGCTTGTTTTAAATGATGAAGCAGCACGCTTGTTATTCGCGGGAATCGTCGGTGATACAGGGAGGTTTTTGTATCCGAGTACGACAGAGAAAACGTTAGTCTATGCGGGTGAACTGGTTTCTTATGCCTTTTCACGTCCACAGCTTTTCAGTCAAATGTATGATGTAGAAGAAAACATTATCCGATTGAATGGTTATGTACTGCAGCATTTTAGTATTCTCGAGAACGGTACAGGTAAAATGATTCTTACACGGGATATCATGGAGCAATTTGGTGTTACTCCGGCTGAGGCATCGCTGCTTGTCAGTACACTAGGTTCGGTTAAAGGAATAAAGGCATGGGTTTTCTTTATAGAGGAAGAAAAGGAAATTAGAGTCAGACTCCGCTCAAAAGGTCCCGTCATTAATGGGATTGCTAAAAAGTACAGCGGAGGCGGTCATCCTATGGCTGCAGGTGCTTCTATTTATTCATGGGCAGCAGCAGATCGTGTCCTTGAGGATTTAGAAGAGGCATGTGCGAATTATCGGGAAAGATTCATCGATTAGAGAAGCGGCGGATGACCACACTTCTATAATCGATGTAGTTTGACTTCAATCTCCATATTTTTATAAAAAAAGATTTCGGTAATTTCAATCCGATAGCGCTTTTTATTGATTTCGAGGATTTTATTTTCAATCGACTTCTTTAAGAGCGCTTTTGTTTTATAAACATCTTCAACATTTTTGGTTATTAACGTAGTGAGATCCGTCCGAATGACTTCTTCCGCTTCAGCGACACTGAGTTTGTCTAAATCATAAAACCGATCATTGACGATATTAACTCGAATCTCCTTAACTGAAAGATGCTTTTCCGTTTCTTCATTTAATTTGTTAAAATCTTGTTCCCAAATCCCTACTTTGATTTTTAATTCATGGATTTCTTTTCGTTGAATTTCAATAATGCTGATTTGTTTTTCCTGAAGGACACCATACATGTAGAAGAAAATAAACCAGCTGCCGATGGCTCCGATGACGACTCCGGCAAAGAATCGCTGCCAGGTAGGCAGTCGATAATAAGGTGGAATTCTCATGATGAAATATGCTCCTGGGTAAACCAATAAATAATTAGTGCTCCACTCTGTGCACCTCCTAGTGCAGAAAGAATCAGTAAGAATTGTTTTAAAATGTCCTTCGTTTCTCCATGGAAAAGGCCCCGCTCAAAAATATAAACGGTATCAAAGGTTCCGCCGATTGCGGCTACAATTGCCCAGATGCGGAGAGAATCTGATAATCGTGAGACAACCGTTAATGGAGCTTGTCCAGTGAAAAAGGCAGCGAGTCCACCAATTAAGGAACCTCCTAAAAGCACTCCAAATGAAATGAAATAACTGTTAATAAATGCAGGGAAAAAGGCTTCCTTCATCAACATCATCCTTTAGTTGTTAGATAGATTAAAAAATTATATGACCTGAATGAAATAGATATGATTAAAAGCAAAATTAATCGTACAAAGCAGGAAACCGAAAATGAGAACATATTTTCTTTTTTTCTCTATAAACACTATAATTAAAACAAAAAAGGTTCACTAAGGGGTGAAAAAAGATGTTTATTCATCTCCACATACAAAGTGCGTACAGTTTACTGTCGAGTACAGTTAAAATAAATGAATTAATTACGAAAGCAAAACTGCAAGGATATTCATCTCTGGCATTAACTGATCGGAATGTCATGTATGGATCACTCTATTTTTATAAGGAATGCCGTAAGCAAGGAATTAAGCCGATTATCGGTTTACTCGCTGATATTTTAGATGAAGAAAATCAAGCATATTCACTCCTTTTACTAGCAGAGAATAATGATGGCTATCAAAATCTTTTGAAGATAAGCAGTGCCATCAAAACCAAATCTCCACTCGGTCTGCCGCTTAAGTGGCTTAAACATTATTCAGCGGGACTAATCGCTGTCTCACCGGGCAGCGAAGGAAAGATTGAAACCCTGATAAAAGAAGGAAATACGCTGGAAGCGCAAAAAACGCTTGCTGCCTACACAGAGATTTTTGGAGATCATTCCTTTTTCTTGTCACTTCAACGTCAGGGTGGAAATGAAGAATGGTTTACCGAAGTCCAAGATTTTGCGAAAGAGAATGCGATAGAACTCACTGCCACTAATCCAGTCTTCTACTTGGAAAAAGACGATGCACTCTCACATGAAGTCATACTAGCCGTAAAGAATGGGAATAAGCTTGCGGATGAAGAACGTGAGAGGATGGACGCTCCTGAACATTATTTAAAAAGTGAAGAAGAAATGGTTCGAATGTTCGAGGATTGTCCAGATGCGTTAGAAAATACCATGAGGATTGCGGCTCGGTGTGAAGTGGAGATAGCCTTTAATCGGCCGCTTCTGCCCAAATATCCGGTTGAAGAAGGCGATAGTGCTTCCAAGATGCTCGAGCGTCTCTGCTGGGAGACATTAACGAAAAAAACAGATGCCTCTGAAGACTATAAAGACCGTCTAAAATACGAATTAACCATTATTAACAAGATGGGATTTAGTGATTACTTCTTAATTGTTTGGGATTTCATGAAATATGCCCGAGATAATGGGATACGTACTGGTCCAGGACGGGGATCAGCTGCAGGATCAATGGTTGCTTATGTTTTATCCATTACGGATGTTGATCCAATAGCCCACCATTTATTGTTTGAGCGGTTTTTAAACCCTGAACGTGTGACAATGCCCGATATTGATATTGATTTTCCAGATAACCGTAGAGACGAAGTGATTGAATATGTGGCGCGTAAATACGGTGAACTTCATGTGGCGCAAATCCTTACCTTTGGTACTATGGCTGCCAAAGCAGCTCTGCGTGATACAGGAAGAGCCTTTGGATTAAATCCTAAAGAGCTGGACAAATTGTCAAAAATGATCCCAGGGAGATTAGGAATTACCCTAAAGGACGCGTTTAAGGAATCGAAACAGCTGCGTTCTTTTGTGGATGAAAGCGGGTTGAATCAATCCCTTTTTGAAACAGCCCTAAAGTTAGAAGGGCTGCCGCGCCATACCTCAACACATGCTGCCGGCATTATCATCAGCGATCAGCCACTGACAGAGTTAATAGCTATTCAAGGTGGTCACGAAGGAGTTCATCTTACTCAATTCCCTATGGATCTGCTTGAGGAACTGGGATTATTAAAAATGGATTTCCTGGGTCTGCGGAATTTAACGTTAATTGAAAATATTGTCGTTTCGGTACAAAAGGAAACGGGAAGGAAACTGGATTTATCAACTATTCCCTTAGACGATGAGGCATCCTTTAATCTGCTGGCTAAAGGAGAAACAACTGGGATTTTTCAGTTTGAATCATCAGGGATTACGAATGTATTAATGAAGTTAAGGCCGACGCGTTTTGAGGACATCGTGGCAGTAAATGCCCTCTATCGACCGGGTCCAATGGATAATATACCGCTGTTTATTGAACGTAAACATGGTTTGACACCCATTGATTATCCACATCCGGATCTTGAAGAGATTCTAAAAGATACCTATGGTGTCATTGTCTATCAAGAGCAAATTATGCAGATTGCTTCTAAGCTTGCCGGCTTCTCTCTTGGAGAAGCAGATCTGCTTAGAAGAGCGGTTTCTAAGAAAAAGAAGGATATTCTTGATCAAGAACGTAAGCACTTTACAAGCGGAGCTGTTTCTCAAGGGTACACGGAACAAACGGCAAATGCTATATACGATATGGTTGTCCGGTTTGCTAATTATGGGTTTAATAGGAGCCATGCCGTTGCATATAGCTTTATTGCTTATCAGCTCACGTATTTAAAGGCTCGATATCCACAACATTTTTATGCATGTCTGCTTACCTCTGCTATCGGCAATGACGTGAAAATAGCACAGTACGTGCAAGAATCAAAGAAGCAGGGAATTGAGATTTTACCTCCATCCATTAATATGAGCCAATTTCCTTTTCAGGTTGAAAAGGCAGGAATACGCTTCAGTCTTGCTGCGATTAAAGGAATCGGCGGCACCGTACTTAAAGAAATTTTTGCTGCCAGAAGGGTTAAACGATTTGACGACTTATTTGATTTTTGTATCCGGGTTTCTGCGAAAATTGTTAATCGAAAAATTTTAGAAGCCCTTGTCCATTCAGGGGCATTTGATGAATTTAATGTGGACCGTGCGACACTGCTTGCCAGCTTGGATGTTGCGATCAGTCATGCAGAATTGGTGAATCCTGGTGATAATCAATTTGATCTGTTTGAACACAGCGATTTTTCATTAAAGCCGAAATACAACGAAGTCGATCCAATCCGATCAGAAGATAAGCTCTTTTTTGAAAAAAATGTCCTTGGATTTTATTTATCTGCTCACCCGGCAGCTGGATACAGAAAGATCTTTCAGCACTTTGGGGCAGTAACAATTGATATTGCACTTGAGCGAAGTGAAAAGAAAATCTTGTTGGGCGTTTATGTATCAACGGTAAAAAGCATTCGAACAAAAAAGGGTGAGGTGATGGCCTTTTTCACTATTAGTGATGAAGGAGGAGACATGGAGGCAGTTGCTTTTCCTGAGCAGTATAAGCAAGCTGCCGTTGAATTAAAGGCTGGAAATATTTTAATGATTCAAGGGAATTTAGAAGAGCGGGATGGAAAACGACAAGTGATCATTAAAGACGTATACTCCTTGGAAAGCTGTATGGAAATGGTGAAGGATAGCGGCCGTTTGTTTATTAAAATTGAGGCAGCTAAACAAACAAATAAATCGCTGCAGCAAATAAAAAGCCTGTTGGTAAAGTATAAAGGTATGACAAAAGTCATGCTTTATTATGCTAGTGAAGAGCGCTATATCCAGCTTCCACTTTGGGATTGGGTAGCACCTTCGCAAGCGCTTTTACAACAGCTTGAAGAAATTGTAGGGAGTGGGAACATCGTCCTCAAAAAAGAATAAAGTATTTACAAGCTGGATGGATATGTTATATTAACAAATAGGATAAAACGTGGTCTGACCACTATGATTGTATATAAAAAGGCCGACTTTTCCAACTACCGGCTAGTCTAAGGAGTGAAGACATTGACATTAAGAGAAGAAGCATTGCATATGCATCGTATACATAAAGGAAAGCTGGAAACTGTTTCTAAGGTAGCTGTGCAAAATGCGCAGGACTTAAGCCTGGCATACTCACCTGGTGTGGCTGAACCGTGTAAAGAAATATATGATAAGCCGGAAACAGTTTACGATTATACGATGAAAGGCAATACTGTAGCTGTCGTAACAGATGGGACGGCTGTTCTCGGTCTTGGGAACATTGGTCCAGAGGCTTCACTACCGGTAATGGAAGGGAAGGCCGTATTATTTAAAAGTTTTGCAGGTGTGGATGCTTTTCCAATTTGCCTTAAAACTACGGATGTTGAAAAAATCATTGAAACGGTTAAACTGCTTGAACCGACGTTTGGCGGAATCAATCTAGAGGATATTGCGGCGCCGAATTGTTTTGAAATTGAAGAACGATTAAAAAAAGAAACCAATATACCCGTTTTTCACGACGATCAACATGGAACAGCAATTGTAACGGTAGCCGGCCTTGTTAACGCACTTCGCATTGTGGGTAAAAACATGACTGAGATTAAAGTTGTAGCAAGCGGTGCGGGTGCAGCCGGAATAGCGATTATAAAGCTGCTTTACCATTATGGTGTCCGGGATATTATTATGTGTGATTCTAAAGGAGCCATTTTTGAAGGACGTACCTATGGCATGAACGGAGTAAAGGACCAGATTGCAAAGGTAACGAACCGTAATCGAGTTGAAGGCAGTCTGGAAGAAGTGATTCAAAGTGCGGATGTATTCATTGGAGTCTCAGTCGCTGGTGCGCTGAGTGAGCGTATGGTCGCATCCATGAATGTAGACCCAATCATTTTCGCGATGGCGAATCCTGATCCTGAGATTATGCCCGATACAGCAAAGGCTGCAGGAGCCAAAGTAGTCGGTACCGGCCGATCTGATTTCCCTAATCAGGTAAATAATGTCCTAGCTTTTCCAGGAATCTTTAGAGGGGCGTTAGATGTACGGGCAACCCATATTAACGAAGAAATGAAAATTGCTGCTGTCGAGGCAATTGCGGGCTTAATAAACCCAGACGAACTTCATGCGGACTATGTAATTCCAGCTCCATTTGATCCAAGAGTGGCACCAGAGGTCGCTGCAGCTGTGGCAAAGGCTGCAATGGAAACTGGCGTCGCTAGATTACAGGTGGATCCAGAAGTCATAAAGGAAAAAACAAGGAAACTTGCATTAATAGGAAAAAGTGAGGAATGACCGAAGTGAATGGTTCGACATCGAAAATTTACTTGGAAGTGGTAGAAAAGCTAAGAAATATGATTGAAAAAGATGGATTAAACCCTGGAGATAAAATCCCTTCAGAACGTGAACTTTCAGAACGCTTGAGTGTTGGGCGTTCTTCTGTACGTGAAGCATTGCGTGCTTTAGAACTTCTTGGACTAATTGAGACAAGAAGAGGAGAGGGCACATTTATTAAAGATTTTCAGGAGCATAAACTAGTAGAACTCCTCGGAACTTTTTTTCTACAAAATACGAAGGTTAAGAAAGATTTAGCAGAAACGAAGCAGCTTCTTGAATTAGATTGCATACAAATTATTTTACTCCAGGCATCAAGTGAAAGTCTTGACAGTTTTGCTAAATGGGCTGAACAGGGCAATTTTGATGACCAATCCTATTTTGGAAAACTTCTTGAAGTTAATCCGAATAAGCTTTTGGAAAGAATGTGGAGTATTGTTAATACCTATGCACAGGCTGCACAAGTTGAATTCATTCAAGCAGACTTACAGGCCTACATCGACCTCGCACTTGCTCTGAGACAACGTCAAAAAGCGCAGACGGAACAAATATATCGAGAAAGAATTAGACAAGGTGTCAGCATTAAACTGACATAGTTAACTACTATTTTTACCCGCTTTTTACTGTAAAACGGTAAAAAAGCATGAGTGGTAAAGGGAGGATTCATCTTGCTTAAAGATTTATTTGCAAAACCAAAGAAGAAGAAATATGCGACGATTCCTACTGAGCGGGATAAGCAGGATGTGCCAGAAGGAATCATGACTAAATGTCCTAGCTGTAAGAAAATCATGTATACGAAAGAACTAACCAAAAATGTGAAAGTCTGCCTTCACTGCAGCTATCATCATCCGATGACGGCCTATGAACGAATTAATAGTTTATTTGATGCCGGATTTGTTGAAATGGATCGTGGAATGATTTCGGTTAATCCATTAGATTTTCCAGATTATATGGAAAAGCTTGAAAAAGATAAAGTGAAAACAATGATGAACGAAGCCGTAGTAACAGGTATTGGAAGAATTTCTGGGTATGAACTATCTGTTGCCGTTATGGATTCAAAGTTTCGAATGGGAAGTATGGGTTCTGTTGTCGGGGAAAAAATTACCCGTGCGATTGAAAAAGCATGTGAAAAGAAAATTCCTTTCTTCATCTTTACAGCATCAGGAGGAGCTAGAATGCAAGAAGGTGTGTTAAGTTTGATGCAAATGGCCAAAACGAGTGCAGCCTTAAAAATGTTTAGTGATGAAGGCGGTCTAATTGTCTCAATTATGACTCATCCCACCACTGGAGGCGTCTCGGCGAGTTTTGCTTCGCTTGGTGATATTAATTTAGCTGAACCTGGGGCTCTAATTGGGTTTGCAGGGAGACGAATTATTGAACAGACCATTAGAGAAGAACTTCCCGAAGACTTCCAAACAGCCGAGTTCTTGATGAAACACGGCCAACTTGATGCGGTTGTACCACGTCAAGAATTAAAGGATACATTGACCAATATCTTAAAAATTCATGTACCTGGTGGTGAACGAATATGATCGGGGAATTAGAATTTGAGAAACCGGTTAAAGAGCTCAGAAAAAAAATTGATGAGCTGAAACATTTGACTAAACATGCTGATATGGACTTAACAGAGGAAATTGAACAGCTGGAAAGCCGTTTAGAGTTGTTAAAAACAGAAACCTATGAAAATATACAGCCTTGGGATCGTGTCCAAGTGGCAAGACATCCTGGGCGGCCGTCAACACTTGATTATATTCCGATTCTATTTACTGATTTTCTTGAATTACATGGAGATAGAAATTACGGAGATGACGAAGCAATTGTCGGTGGGATTGCTCAATTTGACGGCAAACCTATTACCGTAATCGGTCATCAACGAGGAAAAGATACAAAGGATAATATTCGGCGGAATTTCGGAATGCCTCATCCAGAGGGGTATCGTAAAGCTTTGCGCTTAATGAAGCAGGCTGAAAAGTTTCATCGTCCTATCATTTGTTTTATAGATACAAAAGGCGCATTTCCGGGCAAGGCGGCAGAAGAAAGAGGCCAAAGTGAAGCAATCGCCAGAAACTTGTTTGAAATGGCAGGGTTAAAGGTACCCGTTATTTGTATTGTCATTGGTGAAGGTGGTTCAGGCGGTGCATTAGCTTTGGGCGTTGGAGACAGAATACATATGCTTGAGAATTCGACGTACTCTGTTATTTCTCCGGAAGGAGCAGCTGCCTTACTTTGGAAGGATGCCTCACAAGCGCAGCGAGCAGCAGAAACAATGAAAATTACAGCACCAGATCTTCATAGCCTTGGGGTAATTGATGAAATTGTTCCTGAAGCCATGGGCGGTGCCCATCGAAATCTTTCCTTGCAAGCCGAATCTATTCGATCTGTCATTAAACGATCTTTAGCAGAGCTTGAGCAGCTGACGCCTGTAGAACTTGTTAATCAACGGTATGCTAAGTATAAGAAAATTGGCTCATACTCAATGAATGAAGAACGAGTAGAAAATGGACTATTTACCTAATATTACACGTACTGCCGGTTGGCGGTACGTTTTTCTTGTCTGAAATCGATTCCAAAAAATAAATTCAATTTGAGTACACAATTTATAGTTTTGGGTGTTTTTAGGATAAAATAATAATTTTCTAGACAAAATACTTAAGTAAAACGGTTACATCAGACGAAATTACAAATTTTCTATAAAAAATATTCGGGTTTGAAAAATATATCCTGATTTTTAACTTGAAATGCGGCGTTTATGCTTTTTCTTGTAAGGGATTTTGCTTCAATTTTCGTGATAAATAATGTAGTCTTAAAGGGCAATAGTATATATAAGAAGTATCTACATTCGGCAATTGGAAATTCATGAAGGTTATGAATATTTGCGGAATTCCCATGCCACGAAGAGGTGAGCTGTTATGAAAAAAATTGGTGTATTAACAAGCGGAGGAGATGCTCCGGGAATGAATGCAGCCGTACGTGCTGTGGTCAGAAAAGCAATTTATCATGAAGTTGAGGTTTTCGGAATTTATCATGGATACCAAGGACTTATGGAAGGGGAAATACGTCCTCTTGAAATTGGTTCTGTTGGGGATATCATTCATCGCGGAGGTACTATACTTCACTCTGCCCGCTGTCTTGAATTTAAAACAGAAGAAGGTCAACTAAAAGGGATAGAACAATTAAATAAATTCGGAATTGAAGGGCTAGTCATTATTGGTGGTGATGGTTCATACCGTGGAGCAGAAGCATTAACTAAGCGCGGCTACCCATGTGTCGGTGTTCCAGGTACGATTGACAATGATATTCCTGGTACTGATTTTACCATCGGTTTTGACACAGCCTTAAATACGGTTATTGATGCCATTGATAAAATTCGTGATACGGCGACATCACATGAGCGTACGTACGTAATTGAAGTTATGGGTCGTGACGCGGGGGATATTGCTTTATGGGCGGGTCTTGCAGGTGGAGCTGAAACGATCTTAACTCCTGAATTTAAGTATGATGCTGATGATTTAGTTACGAAGTTAAAACGTGGTCATGATCGCGGTAAGAAACACAGTATTATTGTTGTCGCAGAAGGCGTTGGCAGTGCTGTTGATGTTGCTCGTCAAATAGAGGAGTTAACCGAATTTGAAACGCGTGTAACCGTTCTTGGTCATGTTCAGCGTGGAGGCTCACCATCAGCAAGTGACCGTGTTCTAGCTAGCAGACTTGGTGCTAGAGCAGTTGAATTGCTATTGGAAGGTAAAGGCGGACGTGCTGTTGGAATTGAAAAGAATCAATTGGTTGATTATGATATTGTTGAAGTATTAGAACAAAAACACACTATAGATAAAAAAATGTTCGATTTATCAGCAGAACTGTCAATATAAAAGCAGTCTGAATGTAACCTAACTGGAGGAAAAAAAAATATGCGTAAAACGAAAATCGTCTGTACTATTGGACCAGCAAGTGAAAGTGTAGAAAAATTAGTAGAACTGATTGAAGCAGGTATGAACGTAACACGACTTAACTTTTCTCATGGTGACCATGAAGAACATGCAGCTCGAATTGTAAACATTCGTAAAGCAGCTGAAAAAACGGGTAAACAAGTTGCCATTTTACTTGATACTAAAGGACCAGAAATCCGTACCCATCAAATGGAAAACGGAACGATGGAGCTTGTAGCTGGAGACGATATTATCATCTCAATGACTGAAGTTCTAGGTACAAAAGAGAAGTTTTCAGTATCCTATGAAGGATTAGTTGATGATGTTGAGGTTGGGTCTAAAATTCTTCTTGATGATGGTTTAATCGGTCTTGAAGTAACGAAAATCGATCGTGATAACAGAGAACTTCATACTAGAATTTTAAATACTGGTGTATTGAAGAACAAAAAAGGTGTTAACGTTCCTGGCGTTTCAGTTAAATTACCAGGTATTACAGAGAAAGATCAAAACGATATTATCTTCGGTATTGGACAAGGAATTGACTTTATCGCGGCATCATTCGTACGCCGGGCTTCTGATGTGTTGGAAATTCGTGAATTGTTAGCGAATCATGATGCATCACATATCCATATTATCCCGAAAATTGAGAATGAAGAAGGCGTAGAACGCATTGATGAAATTCTTGAAGTATCAGACGGATTAATGGTTGCTCGTGGAGACCTAGGTGTAGAAATTCCAGCTGAAGAAGTACCACTTGTGCAAAAAGAATTAATCAAAAAATGTAATGCAGTTGGAAAACCGGTTATTACAGCAACTCAAATGCTGGACAGCATGCAGCGTAACCCGCGTCCTACTCGTGCAGAAGCTAGTGATGTAGCAAATGCTATCTTTGATGGTACAGATGCGATCATGCTTTCAGGTGAAACAGCTGCAGGAACATATCCAGTTGAAGCAGTTCAAACTATGCACAACATTGCATCAAGAGCAGAATCAGCATTAGATTATCGTGGGATTTTATCGAAGAGAAGCAAAGATAATCGTCATAATGTAACGGATGCAATTGGTTCATCTGTGGCTCATACTGCATTGAATCTTGAAGCAGCAGCAATCATCACATCAACTGAAAGTGGACATACAGCTCGAATGATTTCTAAATACCGTCCAAAAGCTCCAATTATCGCTGTTACATCTAACGAGCATGTTTCACGTAAATTAGAGTTAGTTTGGGGAGTTTATCCACAAGTTGGCGAAAGAACAGCTACTACTGATGAAATGTTTGATCTATCAATTGATGTAAGCTTAAACTCTGGTTTAGTTACTCATGGTGATTTAGTTGTTATTACTGCAGGAGTTCCTGTTGGTGAAACGGGTACAACAAATCTTATGAAAATTCATGTGTTAGGCGATGTCCTAGTAAAGGCTCAAGGTATCGGACGTAAATCAGCAAAAGGTAAAGTTGTAGTGGCTAGATCAGCTGCTGAAGCAAATGCTAACTGTGAAGAAGGCGATGTTCTTGTAACGATTGCTACCGATAAAGATATGATGCCGGCTATCGAAAAGTGTTCGGCTCTTATCACTGAAGAAGGCGGCTTAACCAGCCATGCTGCAGTTGTAGGTGTCAATCTAGGTGTTCCAGTAATTGTTGGAGCAGATAATGCAACAACAATCTTTAAAAATGGTCAAAGCATTACAGTAGATGCTTCAAGAGGCATTATCTATAATGGCCATTCAAACGTACTATAAGTTTTAAATTGAATCTGCAGCTGGGGCATAGTACCCCGCTGCTTTTTTTATTGTTTTTTTTCATAGTTACTATTCTTAGAATAATTCATTGGTGATGAAGTATAATGAATATACAAGCCAAATAAGGGGTTGTTCTAAAGAATGAAGCTAAAGTATCTTTTATTATCAATCGTTGCTTTTCCAGTGATTGAGATTATCATACTGCTGTTATCCGGAAAGGTAATAGGATTCTGGCCAACATTATTTGCCCTCATATTAATGGGAATCGCAGGTGCATATTTAGCGAAAAAGCAAGGGCTGGAAACTCTACGAAGAGCACAAGCTCAAATGAATGTAGGTCAACTGCCTGGCAATGAAATGATAAATGGATTATGTATTATGATTGGCGGGATTTTATTAGTCCTTCCAGGATTTATTACTGATCTTGCAGGCTTACTGTTGATATTGCCGCCCACACGGAAACTATGTAAGCCGCTGCTAATGCGCTGGATTACAAAGAAAATAAATAAAAATAAGAATAAAGGGATTATCACCATCATCCAATAGATAGCATCCGGCTGCATGACTGCATCCGGATTTTTTGTGCGCATTTTTAGCTTCAAGATAAATCCAATGTTCAGATGACTCGGGTTGATGAAAATGGGTCATTATGTGGATCAATCTATTCATTCCAAGCAGCCTAAGAGCCAGTTAGTCTTATTTTCACAAGCCCAACCGCTCTGAAGCTGTGCTAGTGGGGTGTTTTTGTGTGTTGCGCGGAATGGAAGAGTTTGTGTGCAAACCGACCGATTTTCTGTGCATTTAGACTTTTTGAAGGAACCGACAAAGTTCCACTTAGGCAAATTATTTCAACTATTGAAGCTGTGTTCTTAGGACTTTTTAACAGAATAAAATAAATTTTTAGATTATTTAAATAAAAACTGGTGACAAAAATAATATCTGTGTTATATAATACTTTTAAGAAAATAAATAACTGTATTATAACAAAAAGGATTAGCTTGAGAGGATGTGAAGCTTCTACATGAAAATAGGATGGGGACAATCAGGAGAAAAACTTGAGTATGAACATATTCTTTTACCTGATGCGCTGGCATTCTTGAATCGGATTGATTATCATTTCGGGGAAAAGCGAATTGAGCTCCTTAAACGGCGTCATACATTCAATGAGCAAATAAATCATGGACCAAGCTTCCTAAATGAGACCAAGCGTATCCGGGAAGGAGATTGGACAGTCAGCCGAATTCCAAAGGATATAAAGGAGATGGCTGTACAGAAAAAATTGCTGCGCGGTTTGCACCTAGAAGAGCACGTGGATGGACATCTCGCTAGCTTCTATGATTTTACAAATCACTTTTTACGCCATAATCATTATTTTTATCTTCCGACAATCGAAAATGCGTTAGAAGCAAGGCTCTGGAATGACGTATTTGTTTACGCTCAGAATGATCAGAGACTACCGCTTGGAACCATTAAAGTGATTGCCGTAATTAATAGCAATGCGGCTATGGAGACGGATGAGATTCTTTATGAGCTTAAAGAGCACTGTTTAGGTGTACAGCTTAGTAAGATTTCTAGATTCGAAGGTGGACTTACTTCTTTTATGAATATTCATTCAGTAGTTAGAGAGACATGTGAAAAGCGCCGTGCCTTAGTGTTTGATAATAGAACAGCGGAAATTACGCATACGTAAAATAAGTTGACTAAAACCAATAGGAGGAATTAAATATGAAAAAGCAAAGAGCTGCTCAATTGGAACAAAATTGGAAAAGTGATGAAAGATGGAATGGGATTACACGCCCGTACACTGCTGAAGACGTAATTCGCTTAAGAGGTTCGATTGATATTGAACAAACCCTTGCACGCAAAGGTTCAGAAAAGTTGTGGAATTTGCTTCATACAGAGGACTTTATTAATGCACTTGGCGCTTTAACAGGTAACCAAGCAATGCAACAGGTAAAGGCTGGTTTGAAAGCGATTTATTTGAGCGGCTGGCAAGTAGCGGCGGATGCAAATCTTTCAGGCAACATGTACCCGGATCAAAGTTTATATCCTGCTAATAGTGTTCCACAGGTAGTTAAACGTATCAATCAAGCCCTCCAACGTGCAGACCAAATTGATTATATGGAAGGGAACGATGAAATCGATTGGTTCGCACCAATTGTTGCTGATGCAGAAGCTGGATTTGGCGGACAATTAAATGTATTTGAACTAATGAAAAGTATGATTGAAGCGGGAGCTGCAGGCGTTCACTTTGAAGATCAGTTATCTTCAGAAAAGAAATGCGGCCACCTTGGAGGGAAAGTCTTGCTGCCTACTCAAACGGCAGTACGTAACCTAATTGCTGCTCGTTTTGCAGCAGATGTTATGGGTGTACCAACGGTTCTTGTGGCCCGTACGGATGCTAATGCAGCGGATCTGATTACTAGTGATATTGATCCTATTGATGCACCGTTTATTGAAAGTTCAGAGCGGACTCCTGAAGGGTTTTATCGGACTAAAGCAGGGATTGATCAAGCCATTGCACGAGGACTTGCTTATGCACCATATGCGGATCTGATTTGGTGTGAAACCTCTGAGCCAAACATTGCAGAAGCCCGCCAATTTGCTAAAGCCATCCATGCTGAGCACCCTGGTAAACTGCTTGCTTATAACTGTTCACCATCCTTTAATTGGAAATCTAAATTAGATGATGAAGCGATTGCTAACTTCCAAGTAGAACTAGGGAAGATGGGCTATAAATTCCAATTTGTAACGCTTGCTGGATTCCATGCTTTGAATCACGGAATGTTCGAGCTTGCACGTCAGTACAAAGATCGCGGCATGGCTGCTTATTCTGAACTTCAACAGGCAGAATTTGCGAGTGAACAATATGGTTACACAGCAACAAGACATCAACGTGAAGTAGGTACAGGTTACTTTGATGAAGTCGCACAGGTAGTTGCTGGGGGGAATTCATCAACAACCGCCTTAAAAGGATCCACGGAAGCAGAACAATTTGAAACGTCTAAACACTAAAAAGTGTAAAAACTGCCCGGACACCTGTCCGGGCAGTTTTTATTTTGTCCTATAGATTATCCCTGCGACCTTCTTTCCCTATAATAAATGACCAAATATCTTTGAAAATATTTGCTCGTTGAAGGGTGTTGATAATAACAAGTGTGACCGGACCGGCAATAAGTCCGAGAATTCCAATCATCTTATAGCCGACGAATAGTGCTACTAAAGTAGCAAGGGGATCGAGTCCGATACTTGATGATAATACTTTAGGTTCGATCAGCTGTCGTTGGACAATGACAATAGTATATAAGACGGAAAGGCCTATTCCTAAACTCGTATTTCCCGAAATAAATTCATAGATAATCCAAGGAATAAAAATAGTGCCTGTCCCAAGGTAGGGAACAATATCAACCAGTCCACAAATAAGTGCAATGGTAATTGAATAGCGTACTTTAAGGAAGAGCAGTCCGATTAATACGGTAACAGTCGTGATAGATACCAAAGTAAATTGAGCTTTTATAAAGCCAAATAATGCACGTTTCAGATCTTTAATGATCCTGACAGTACTTACATAGACCTTATCAGGAAGGAGTTTGTTACTTAAATTTGATAGGCGGTACCAATCCTTGCTGATAAAAAAAGTGGCAAGTGCCGAAAAGACAAGAACAGTTGCCGTATTGGGAATCCAACCTATAATACCGGGAATATTCTGAAAAAATGACTGAATAAAATTACCGGCTGTCGTAGCAATGGTCTGTCCAATATTTTGGATATTATCAAGAATCGTGTCTTGCTGCCCAGTGTCTAGATTTTTAAACAAAGCGGCTGTTTGATTATAGAGCGGCAAAATTTGTTTAACGATAAGGTCTTCAATATAATCAACCACTGTGACAAGGTGTTTAGGGACAACTTCTCCTAAATAATCCGCTCCAGAGACAATTTCAACCACAAGAAGAGTAATTAAACCGGCAAAGATAGAAAGAATAAGGAGTAGAGAGACGAGGACAGCAAGTCCTCTGGGCATTCGGGCCTTTTTTTCAAAAAAATCGACCAGTGGATTCATAAAAAAGGCGATGAATATAGCGATGATAAAGGGGTATGTATAGGTTGAGAGATAAAACAATGCGACCCCGCCTAATACGACAATTCCAATGGCAACGAAAAAACGGACGAACCGATAAATGTTAACGGGATTCATGCTTTTTCCCCCCTTTTAATCGCTCATTAACTATATAGTTTATTGTAACTAGGCTTCAAGATAAAAGATAGGTCAATTATCTGACTATTTTCTTCAAAGCAGATAAATAGGGACAGTTTTTTTACAAATACTTGTCCCTTTTGCTATGTTAAAATAACAAGAGTTCGATTTATGGAGGAATGTTAAATGTATGGTCCTTATCTATTTTTACTTATGCTTCTCATTATCGGCCTCATTGCTAAAAACTCATCATTGATGGCTGCCGCAGGAATTTTATTATTAATTAAGCTGACAGGGCTTGATACGAAAGTATTTCCTTTCCTCTCATCAAAGGGAATTAATCTTGGTGTGACCGTGATCACCATTGCCGTGCTAGTCCCAATTGCGAGTGGTGCAATCGGGTACAAACAGTTGGCAGAAGCCATAAAGTCACCCTATGCATGGATTGCGTTACTATCAGGAATTGCAGTGGCGCTGATAGCGAAGAATGGTCTCACCCTGCTTGCTGATGATCCTCATATCACCGTGGCACTTGTCTTTGGTACCATTTTGGCTGTTGCCCTATTTAAAGGAGTAGCCGTTGGACCTTTAATTGGTGCAGGGATTGCTTACTTATTTATGCAGCTTTTTAATCTAATTAAATAGCAGATAACAGAACAGGAAACCTGACTCAGGTTTCCTAATACGAAAATAATTTGAATAATTATCCAATAAGCTATTTATGAGTTTTTCTAATAAAATAATAATATTTTCAAATTTTAAGTGCTTTCCGTTTCCAAAAAACTGATAATTGTTTATAATAGGGTCTGTAACTATCGCTGACTTTTCTACAAAGATATGGAACAGTATCTATTAATAGGATTGGTATGCCGTTACCTGAGCAAGCGCTCGATAGGAAGTTTTAAGGAGTAGTTTTTAGGGTAAAAAATGCTGGTGCCGATTGAAGTACTCTCATTTTTTCAGGGGGAACTACAACCCTAGGAATTACATATTGCATGATACTTATTTAAATTTCTTTGGAAGCGCTATATTATAATGAGCATTGGACAAAGGGGAATTTTTTTTTAGAAAAGGAGAGATTTTGTATGACAGCAACAAAGGGTCTAGAAGGTATCGTGGCAACTACTTCAGCGATTAGTTCAATAATCGATGATACATTAACATACGCAGGGTATGACATTGACGATTTAGCGGAAAATGCCACATTTGAGGAAGTTATTTATCTGCTTTGGCACGGTAGTCTCCCTACACAAAGTCAGCTGGAAGAACTGACAAAACAACTGGCAGAAAATGCGGCCATTCCTGAAGAAGTATTAAACCACTTTAAAACATATCCTATTGGCAAAGTTCATCCAATGGCCGCTCTTCGGACAGCGGTTTCATTACTAGCCCTTTATGATGATGAAGCAGATACGATGAATGATGAAGCGAACTACCGTAAAGCCATCCGAATTCAAGCACAAATGCCGACTCTTGTTACAGCATTTGCTCGTGTACGTAAAGGTCAGGAACCAGTTGCACCGCGTACCGATTTAAGCTTTGCAGCAAACTTCTTATATATGTTGACTGGCAACGAACCAGAAGCAATAGAAGAAGAAGCATTTAATAAAGCCCTTGTTCTGCATGCAGATCATGAATTAAATGCATCAACCTTTACAGCTCGGGTGTGTGTTGCTACATTAGCAGACATCTATTCTGGTGTGACATCTGCCATTGGTGCATTAAAAGGACCGTTACACGGTGGAGCAAATGAACAAGTGATGAAAATGCTTACTGAAATCGGTTCTGTGGATAAGGTAGAATCGTACATCAATGAAAAATTACAAAACAAAGAAAAAATCATGGGCTTCGGCCACCGAGTATATCGTAAAGGAGATCCACGGGCAAAGCATCTTCGTGATATGTCTCAGAAACTGACGGAATTAACTGGTCAGCCTGAATACTACGAAATGTCCGTGAAAATTCAAGATTTGGTAACAGGACAAAAAAATCTTCCGCCAAATGTGGATTTCTATTCGGCATCCGTGTACCATAGTCTAGGTATCGATCATGATTTATTCACACCTATTTTTGCAGTCAGCCGTACGTCTGGATGGATTGCTCATATTCTTGAACAATACGCTAATAATCGACTGATCCGCCCGCGTGCAGAGTATACTGGACCAGGCATGCAAAAATATGTATCTATCGAAAAAAGATAAATAATATTTAACTAGTTTTGAATTTTGTAGTAAATTTAGTATTGTGAGTAAACAAGGTTAGTAACTCTTCGATGAAGAGTAAGCTAACCTTTGATATTGAATCGGGGGTATAAACATGACACAAGGTGAAAAAATTGCAGTAGTTAACGGTACTTTACAGGTACCAAACAATCCAATCGTTCCATATATCGAGGGAGACGGAATTGGACCTGATATTTGGGCAGCAGCTTCTCGTGTTTTAGACGCAGCGGTAGAAAAAGCGTATAAAGGTGAAAAGAAAATCGAATGGAAAGAAGTCTATGCTGGACAGAAAGCTTTCGATAAAACAGGTGAGTGGCTTCCAGCTGAAACACTTGACGTAATTCGCGAATACCTAATTGCGATTAAAGGACCACTAACTACACCAATCGGCGGCGGAATTCGTTCCCTTAACGTGGCATTACGCCAAGAACTTGATTTGTACGTTTGTCTACGTCCTGTTCGTTACTTTGAAGGTGTACCATCACCGGTTAAACGTCCAGAAGATACTGATATGGTTATTTTCCGTGAAAATACTGAAGATATTTACGCTGGAATCGAATATGCAAAAGGTTCTGACGAAGTAAAGAAATTAATTGATTTCTTGCAAAATGAATTTGCAGTTAAAAATATTCGTTTCCCTGAAACTTCAGGTATTGGAATTAAGCCTATTTCTGAAGAAGGGACAAAACGTTTAGTACGTGCTGCAATTAACTACGCAATTAAAGAAAACCGTTCTTCTTTAACACTTGTGCATAAAGGTAATATCATGAAATTCACTGAAGGCGCATTTAAAAACTGGGGATATGAAGTGGCTGAACAAGAATTCGGCGATAAAGTATTCACATGGAATCAATACGATAAAATCAAAGATGCTGAAGGAACAGATGCTGCTAATAAAGCACAAGCTGCTGCTGAAGCTGAAGGAAAAATTATCGTTAAAGATTCAATTGCTGATATCTTCTTGCAACAGATCTTAACTCGTCCAAAAGAGTTTGATGTAGTAGCTACAATGAACTTGAATGGTGATTATATTTCGGATGCTCTTGCTGCTCAAGTTGGTGGAATTGGTATTGCTCCAGGAGCAAACATCAACTACGTGACTGGACATGCTATCTTTGAAGCAACACATGGTACAGCACCTAAATATGCTGGTTTAGATAAAGTTAATCCTTCATCTGTCTTACTTTCAGGCGTATTAATGCTTGAACACTTAGGCTGGACTGAAGCTGCTGCATCAATTACAGCTTCTGTTGAAAAAACGATTGAGTCTAAAGTAGTAACATATGACTTTGCTCGTCTAATGGAAGGCGCTACTGAAGTTAAATGTTCAGAGTTTGCCGATGAATTAATTAAAAACCTATAAGTTTATAATCGGCTTCGTGAAGGGATTGGTACGGACTAACTCCCTTTACGGAGCTTTTTAAAAAAGACAACATACTACGTAACTCGGGAGGATTATAAATCATGTCTCGTAAAAAAATCACAGTGGTTGGTGCTGGTTTTACTGGAGCTACTACTGCCTTCTTATTAGCGCAAAAAGAACTTGGTGATGTAGTAATAGTTGATATTCCTCAAGCAGAAAACCCTACAAAAGGAAAAGCACTAGATATGGCTGAAGCAGGTCCAGTACAAGGATTTGATGCAAATATTAGTGGTACTTCCGACTACGCAGAAACAGCACAATCTGATTTAGTTATCATCACTGCAGGTGTTGCACGCAAACCTGGAATGAGTCGTGACGATTTGGTGCAAATTAATCAAAAAGTGATGAAATCAGTGACACAAGAAATTGTGAAGTATTCCCCTAACACAACCATTATCGTACTGACTAACCCTGTTGATGCAATGACATACACGGTATTCAAAGAATCAGGATTCCCTAAACACCGTGTCATCGGTCAATCAGGTGTGCTGGATTCAGCACGTTTCCGTACATTTGTTGCCAAAGAATTAAATCTTTCTGTTAAAGATATCACAGGTTTTGTACTGGGCGGACATGGAGATGATATGGTTCCGCTTGTCCGGTATTCATACGCTGGAGGTATTCCTTTAGAAACATTAATCCCGCAAGATCGTTTAGAAGCCATAGTCGCTCGTACACGTACAGGTGGAGGAGAAATTGTGAATTTGCTTGGAAATGGCAGTGCGTATTATGCACCAGCAGCTTCAATTGTCGAAATGGCAGAAGCAATTCTTAAGGATCAACGTCGTGTCCTTCCGACCATCGCTTACCTAGAGGGTGAATACGGGTTTGAAGGTATATATTTAGGTGTACCAACGATTATAGGGGCTAATGGGATTGAACAGATTATCGAATTAAACTTGACTGAAGATGAAAAAGCAGCTCTTTCTAAATCTGTGGACTCTGTACGTCAAGTAATGGACGTTTTAAATTAATGCGAAATGGTTAGACAAAAGCTATCGAAAGATTAGAAGCATGGAGGTGGTCTTTCACCTCCATTATGCCTACTCTTTGGTGGCTTTTTAGTATAAATCAGGAGGACTGCTAATGCTTTTAAAGAAGAAAAAACCTGGACGAAAAATTGAAGAAATCAGCTTAGGTGAAAAATTGACGCTGACGGAGAAGATGGAAGACAAGGAGCTGCTTCTTTATTTAGGGCTGACTAATGATGCGAATCCATTATATATTCAACATGATTATGCTTCACAAACACCATTTAAAAAACCGCTGGTTCCTGCCATTATGTTAGCAGGTATTGTCACTTCTGCTGTCTCTAAATATATTCCAGGTCCAGGGAGCTATATTTTGTCGCAAGAGATGTCTTATCCTAGACCCGTTTATCATGAACAAACGATTACGTTCTTTTTTGAAGTAACTTCTATCAGCTTAGACCAAAACAAAGTTGAAATCAGCGTAACAGCAAAAAATGAACAAGATGAGTCTGTTTTAATGGGGAAATTACTAATCATTCCACCTTCTTTTGAACAGCGGTCTACGCAGGTAAATACCGATCCTTTTTGAGAACCTCGCATACATGTGCGAGGTTTATTTGTCACTAGAACTATGCGTTTTCTCTCGCATTCATTTATAATGGGGATGGATGAACAGACTCTAATGAGTTAGGGGTAATACATATTCAGGAGGAAATCATGGTTAAAAAAATTCTCGTAGTGGATGATGAACAATCAATTGTAACTTTGCTTCAATATAACTTGGAGCAAGCAGGCTTTTCTGTACTGACAGCATCTGATGGCGAAGAAGGGTTGAGACTGGCAAGTCTTGAAAATCCGGACTTAATGGTATTAGATTTAATGCTGCCTAAACTTGACGGGATTGAAGTATGCAAACGGCTTCGTCAGCAAAAAGTCATGGTCCCTATTCTCATGCTGACAGCAAAAGATGATGAATTCGATAAAGTACTGGGCCTAGAATTAGGTGCAGATGATTATATGACAAAACCTTTCAGTCCACGTGAAGTAGTCGCTCGAGTGAAAGCAATTTTACGAAGAATGGAAATTCAAGCTCCTGTTAAAGAAAACAAAGAAACAGATGAGGAATTAATCAAGCTTAGCGGTCTTGAAATTTTCCCAGAGCGTTATGAAGCGTATTTTGAATCGACTTTGCTGGAGCTGACGCCAAAAGAATTTGAATTGCTGCTGTATCTAGCGAGATACAAGGGGAAGGTACTAACACGTGATCAACTGTTAAGTGCTGTTTGGAATTATGACTTTGCAGGTGATACACGTATTGTTGATGTTCATATCAGTCATTTGCGTGAAAAAATTGAACATGATACACGAAAACCTCTCTACATAAAAACCATTAGGGGATTGGGTTATAAACTTGAGGAACCGAAAGCGGAATGACAAAGTTTAGAACGAAGCTTCTCCTGGCATTGATTCTATTAATCATGGTCGTTTTTCTGGCCGTGGGCTTATTGTTAGGATTGCTGTTTAAAACCTATTATGCGAATGCGTTTAACGAGCGTATTGAAAATGAAACCTTATTTATCACTAATTATATTGAAGAAATTGGCGGGATTACGCCTTTTTTAAATAATGAGAACATAGAACTTATTAATTCGATGGAAGATCATAACTGCACAATTATCTCAAGCGATGGTCAGGTTCTCTTTGATTCCAATGTTAATCGTTTCGACAATGTCGGCACGCATAAAGTCCTGTTAAAGAATATAGTCGAAGAAAAAGACAGTACTAAACGGTACGGCTATAAGAAAATTGTCGGTGAAAATGAACTCCGTTATTACTGGGGAAAGATAGAAATTGGCGGTAAATTAGAAGGATTCGCTATCTTCAGTAATGAAGAAGAAAGCATTAAACAAGCGAATAAACAAGCGTGGATCATACTTGCTGTCAGCCTCGGAGCTTCTTTACTCATTATTATTATGCTGGGAAGTCGTATTGCTACCCGTTATACGCGTCCAATTGAAACAGCTACCAAAACGGCGATCGAGCTGGCGAAGGGGAATTACCGGGCAAGGGCTTCCTCGGCGCAGGCAGATGAAACCGGAAAATTAAATACTTCACTGAATATCCTTGCGAGAAACCTGCAGGAAATGGAAATTTCTCGCGAGATGCATCAGGATCGTCTGGAGACACTGATTGAGAATATAGGCAGTGGTGTATTGTTGATTGATAATAAAGGGTACATCACTCTCACAAATCGTGCCTATAAACATATATTTAAGGTTGATCCATTAACCTTCTTATATCATGTTTATTACGAGGTCATTGAGCATAAAGAAATTATAAGCATTATTGAAGAGATATTTATGACAGAAAAAAGTATGAAGCGGCAACTGTTGATTCCACTTGCTTTTGAGAGAAGGCATTTTGAAGTTTATGGGGCGCCAATTATCGGAAATAATGATGAATGGAAAGGGATATTGGTCGTTTTTCATGATATATCTGAGCTTAAGAAATTAGAACAAATGAGAAAAGATTTTGTTGCTAATGTTTCTCATGAGCTTAAAACACCCATCACTTCTATTAAAGGATTTTCTGAGACACTTTTAGACGGAGCGTTAAAGGATGAAGAAGCATTAAAGAGCTTCCTAATGATTATTCTAAAAGAAAGTGACCGGCTTCAAGCACTGATTCAAGAGCTTTTAGACTTGTCTCGGATTGAACAACAGGAATTTGAACTTAATATTAAGCCTTTAGAATTGACTCCTATTCTTGAGGAAACACGAACCATTCTTAATGGAAAAGCAGTCGAAAAAGATATTGAGCTTACCTTGAACACACCTGAAAACCCTGTCTGGATAGAAGGAGATTCCTACCGGATTACACAGGTTTTTCTAAATTTAATGACCAATGCTTTGACTTACACACCCAATGGCGGAAGGGTTGAAGTAGAAGTAGAGGAACAAATAGACGACGTAATCGTGACGATTCGAGACACTGGGATTGGAATTGAAACGGAAGAACTGCCTCGAATATTTGAACGGTTTTATCGAGTAGACAAAGCACGGAGTCGTGATTCTGGCGGGACAGGTCTAGGGCTAGCCATCGTAAAACACATTCTAGAAGTCCTTCATGGTGAAATTACAGTAGCCAGTGAACCAGGAAAAGGGACCGTGTTTACAGTAGTATTAAAAAAACAAATTAACAAGTAAACGGATGAGGGAAAAGATCATTTACAATAAATTAACAATGAATTCAAATGTTCTTAATATCAATAGTTTACAATTACTATTGAAAACCCCCTTCATCCAAGGAAAGGAATGGCGTGGACGTACCTAGTCTGCGCCATTCCTTTTTTTTGCATCCCAATACTTGTTAAAAATATCCTTATTATGAATTTTTTGAAACATTTCTTCTTGTGTTACGTAAATAAAAGGAGAACAAAAAAGGGGTGGGGAAATGATCAGCTTAAAAAGAATCTATATATTAACAGGTCTAGCATTCTTAATTATCATTCTGTTAATAACAGCAATCACAACCTGGTATACAGTTGATGAATCAGACCAAGCTGTGATTCATACATTCGGTAAGGTTGAAGAAACGGTCATTGAGCCAGGTCTGCATTTTAAATTACCTTGGCCAATTCAAACGGTGGAGAAGCTTTCTAAGGAAACCTTTAGTCTTCAGTTTGGCTTTTCAGAAAGCAACGGAGAAGTGCAGGATTATCCAAGAGAAACGAAAATGATTACCGGGGATGAAAATATTGTCTTAGCTGACATGGTCGTTCAATGGAAAATTACCAATCCGCCAAAATATCTTTACAATGCTGATAATCCAAAGGAAATATTGTATGATACAACGTCAGCCGCTTTACGGAGTATAATTGGCAGTTCAGCAATTGATGATGCCTTAACCTCTGGAAAAGCAGTAATTGAAGGAGACGTTCGGGATTTACTTTCAAAACTTATTGATAACTATGACATTGGGATTTCTATTTTAGCAGTTAAGCTGCAGGATGTTGAGCTTCCAAATTCCGAGGTGCGTAAAGCATTTACAGAAGTTACAGATGCAAGAGAAACAGCGAATACAAAAGTCAATGAAGCGAGGAAATATGAAAATAAGCGAATGAATGAAGCAAATGGTGAAGCAGCAGCCATTTTATCAAAGGCCAATGGGGAGAAAATAGCCCGTACTGAAGGAGCACACGGTGATGTGGCCGTCTTTGACAAATTATATAATGAATATAAGAAAAATCCTGAAGTAACAAAAGATCGGCTGATTATAGAAACGCTTGAGCGGGTACTTCCAAATGCAGAAATGTATATTATGAATGACGATGGAAATACACTTAAATATTTCCCAATCCGTCCATTGGAAAAAGAAAAGGAAACAGGAAACGAAACCGAAAAAGTGACACCGAAAGAGGAAGGAGAGACTAAGGATGGCAAATAAAGTCGTGAATATTAACGAACTTAAAAATAACTTTTCTTGGAGAAAGTATGTTAAGGTCGGGATCTTCTTTATTGTTCTCCTTGCTCTTTTACTGTTTCTGTTCACGAATGTTTATATTGTTAAAGAGGGAGAATTTAAAGTTGTCCGTCAGTTCGGTGAAATCGTTCGAATCGATAAATCACCAGGACTGAAGGTTAAGGTTCCGTTCGTCCAAAGTATAACAACGCTGCCAAAGTACCAAATGGGTTATGATGTATCGGAAGCGGAAATCAACACTAAAGATAAAAAACGAATGATTATTGATAACTATGCAATTTGGCGAATAGATGATCCGATTAAGATGATTACGAATGCAAGATCATTAGAAAGTGCAGAAACGAGAATGGAAGAATTTATTTATTCAGTTGTCCGGACTGAGCTTGGCCAGCTTGATTATGACCAAATAATCAATGAAAAATCATCAAGAGGCAGTATTAATGACCGGATCACCCAAAAGGTAAATGAATTATTAACCAATGATAATTATGGGATTTCTGTAACCGATGTGCGAATAAAACGGACTGATCTTCAGCAGAAAATGAAGAATCTGTTTATAAACGGATGATATCTGAGCGTGAATCAAAAGCACAGGAATACCTTTCTAAAGGTGACGCAAGTAAAAATGAAATTACGGCTGAGACGGATCGGAAAGTAAAAGAACTTCTCGCAAAGACTGAGGCAAAGGCAGAAATCATTCGAGCGGAAGGTGAAGGAGAAGCAGCAAAAATCTATAATGCTTCTTTCTCTAAGGATACTGAATTTTACTCACTGTACCGAACCCTAGAGTCATATACAAAAACGGTCAATGATAAAACAGTCATCGTTCTCCCTTCAGATTCACCATATGCTAAATTACTCTCAGGAAATACAAAGTAAAAAGACGTCTATCTACCTATCAGGTGGATAGACGTCTTTTTTTGCTGAGGATTAAGTTTATCCTTGTTTGTATCGTCAAAGGAAAAACAGGTCGTATCTATTCATGACCAGCACAGCTGCCTTCGCTTTTCTTTGCCCTTCTGGTAGAATAAAAGTAGATAGAATCCGGATTTTTAAAGGGTACGCTAGAGGATGATTTACTATTGTTTAGTAAAAAATAGGAAGCATAAAAAGAGCGTATTAGTTTGTCAGGAGGAAGTTAATTTGGAAAAAAAATTAGTATTAATAGATGGTAATAGTATAGCGTATCGAGCTTTTTTTGCTTTACCGCTGTTAAATAATGATAAAGGGATTCATACGAATGCAGTGTATGGATTTACCATGATGCTGAATAAAATCTTGGAGGAAGAGAAACCAAGTCATATTCTAGTTGCCTTTGATGCAGGGAAAACGACGTTTCGACATGCAACGTTTAAGGAGTATAAAGGCGGCCGTCAGAAGACGCCTCCGGAGTTATCAGAACAGTTTCCATTTATAAGGGAATTACTTGATGCTTTTGGAATCACCCGTTACGAGCTTCCAAATTATGAAGCAGATGATATTATCGGGACACTGTCCTTACAGGCTGAGCAAGATAACTTTGAGATCAAAGTCATTTCTGGGGATAAGGATTTGACGCAATTAGCCTCGACTGCAACAACAGTTGGGATTACTAAAAAAGGAATTACGGATATTGAGCTGTATACACCAGAACATATTCGCGAAAAGTACGGTCTTGCTCCGCAGCAGATTATTGATATGAAAGGACTGATGGGAGATGCTTCAGATAATATCCCAGGCATTCCGGGTGTAGGCGAGAAGACGGCGTTAAAGCTATTACAGCAATTTAATACAGTGGAAATCCTACTGCAATCACTTGATGAAGTTAGTGGGAAGAAGCTGAAAGAAAAGATTGAAGAGCATCAGGACTTGGCTGTCCTAAGTAAGCAGCTTGCGACTATTACAAGAGAAGCACCAATCGAAGTGACACTTGAAGAAACAGAGTACAAAGGGATGGACCTGACAAAAGTGGTTGAAATGTACAAAGACCTCGGTTTTAATTCCTTACTTGATAAGCTGGGTGACCTGGCAGACATTTCTGAGGAGATCGTTCAGGAAGAGATCCAGGTAGAAGTAGTCTCCGAAATCAGTGAGGCGATGTTTGCAGAAGAAAATGGGTTCTTTTTAGAAATCCTAGAGGATAACTATCATCAAGCTGGCATTATTGGAATGACGATTTCTAATAAGCATGGTCAGTTTTATTTAAAGGCAGAACAGGCGGAAGCATCAGCTATTTTTAAAGAATGGGCCAGTGACGAAACGAAAAAGAAAGCTGTGTATGATGCGAAAAAGACGATTGTTGCTTTGAGTAAGCGCGGTATTGACTTAAAAGGCATTGATTTTGATATTTTTCTGGCTTCGTATATTCTCGATCCCGCTGATGCTGCTGAAGATTTGGCGGCTATTGCCAAAAAACAAAATTATTCACCACTAATGCCTGATGAATCGTTTTATGGAAAAGGGGCTAAGCGGTTGATTCCTGGTGAAATGGAATTAAGTGAGCACCTTGCTCGAAAAGCGAAAGCTCTCTTAGAATTAAAGCCGATTATGATCGATACACTTGAACAAAACGAACAGTACGGTCTGTTAATGGATCTTGAAATCCCGTTGTCCATTATACTAGCGAAAATGGAAACTCAAGGAATTAAGGTAGATGTTGAGCGCCTCAAGCAATCTGGAAAAGAACTGGCGATGAGATTGAATGAAATAGAAGCCAATATCTTTGAAGCAGCCGGTGAGTGTTTCAATATTAACTCACCGAAACAGTTGGGTGTGATTTTATTTGAGAAGCTTCAGCTTCCTGTTTACAAAAAAACAAAAACGGGTTACTCTACTTCGGCAGATGTGCTTGAACGATTAGAAAGTCAGCATGAAATTGTGCGGGAAATTCTTCATTACCGTCAGCTGGGCAAACTGCAATCTACTTATATTGAGGGATTATTAAAGGTAGTTAACGCCGATAGTGACAAAGTTCATACTCGCTTTAATCAGGCGCTGACACAAACAGGACGCTTAAGTTCCACTGATCCTAATTTGCAAAACATCCCGATTCGTCTAGAAGAAGGCAGAAAGATTAGACAAGCTTTTATTCCTTCAGAAAAAGATTGGATTATTTTTGCAGCAGATTACTCGCAAATCGAATTACGGGTTCTGGCTCATATTGCGAATGATGAGGGGCTGGTTGAAGCGTTTCGGGCTGATATGGATATCCATACCAAAACAGCGATGGATGTCTTTCATGTACAAAAGGAAGAAGTGACATCGAATATGCGGCGTCATGCGAAGGCTGTTAATTTCGGGATTGTTTACGGAATTAGTGATTATGGTTTATCACAGAGTCTTGGAATCAGTCGAAAGGAAGCTGCTCAATTTATTGATAATTATTTAAAAAGTTTCCCGGGTGTCCAGGAATATATGCATGAGAGTATTCATGAAGCGAAGCAAAAAGGGTATGTGTCCACGTTGCTGCAGCGCCGGCGTTATATTCCGGAAATTACGAGCCGGAATTTCAACCAAAGAAGCTTTGCTGAGCGTACCGCTATGAATACACCCATTCAGGGGAGTGCGGCTGATATTATAAAGCTTGCCATGATTAATATGAGTGAGCGAATCGAAGAAGAAAACCTAAAAACCCGGATGCTGCTTCAAGTACACGATGAATTGATTTTTGAAGCACCTCCAGAAGAATTAGAAATCTTAATGAAAATTGTCCCGGAAGAAATGGAACGAGCCATCGAGTTAAATGTACCGCTAAAGGTTGACTATGCATATGGACCAACATGGTTTGATGCTAAATAATGGAGACCTAGATTCACTTTTGAAGGAGATTGCTGATGCCAGAATTACCTGAGGTAGAAACCGTTAGACGAACACTTGAACAGCTAGTCATTGGAAAAACGATTAAAGATGTGGAAATATATTGGCCGAAAATCATTAAAGCCCCCGAACCGGTTGAACAATTCAGTGACGCACTAATCGGGCAAACGATTCATGAAATAGGACGACGTGGTAAGTTTTTGATTTTTCAGCTTGATGATTATTCTCTTGTCTCCCATTTACGAATGGAAGGGAAATATGCCGTTTATCCTGAAAGTGAACCGCGCGATAAGCATACTCATGTAGTCTTTACCTTCACAGACGGCTATCAACTTCGTTACCGTGATGTACGTAAGTTTGGAACGATGCATTTATTTAAAAAAGGTGAAGAGGTATCTAAGATGCCGCTCCTTCATCTAGGGCCAGAGCCGCTCTCTGATGAATTTACAATAGCTGATTTATCGATGAAGTTAGCCAAAACAAATCGGAAGATTAAGTCGGTACTTCTTGATCAAACCGTAGTGGTTGGGATTGGAAATATCTATGTAGATGAATCTTTATTCCGTGCAGGCATTCATCCTGAAAGAATGGCTTCATCCCTTACACTGGATGAAATTACGAGAATACATGGAGAAGTAAAGTTGACCTTGGCTGAGGCTGTAGAAAAAGGCGGAAGCACCATTCGTTCTTATGTGAACTCACAAGGACAAATTGGGATGTTTCAACTAGAATTATTTGTTTATGGACGCAAGGGTGAGCCGTGTAAGCGTTGTGGAACACCGCTGGAAAAATTAGTAGTCGGGGGCAGAGGCACTCATATTTGTCCCGTCTGTCAGCCGTTACTGCCATAAACTGAAGAAGAAACGATAAACACACATCGGATAGGCTCCTCCCATATACTAACGTAGTTATTTGATGGAGGGGAGATTCTCGATGTGGCTTTCACTTTTCATTCTAGCTTTTGCCGTAAGTATTGATGGATTTGGGGTAGGATTGACCTTTGGTATGAAAAAAATGCGAATTCCTTATAAATCCATTGCGGTCATTTCTTGTTGCTCAGCTTTAAGTCTGGGGTTTGGCATTATTATTGGTGATTTTATTGGTCAAGTCGTTTCTGGAACGGCAGCTGCGATGACAGGCGGAATTATTTTAATTATGCTGGGGGTAGGAATGCTGCTTCAGTATTTTAAACCTGACAAGATGCCTGAACACATTGCTACAGAAACGACGATTTTTAACTTTGAAATAAAATCTTTGGGTGTTGTCATCAATATTTTACAAAAACCAATGAAGGCAGATTTTGATAAATCGGGAACGATAAATGGCATTGAAGCGATTGTCCTGGGGTTCGCTTTGTCTTTGGATGCTTTCGGAGCAGGAATTGGAGCCGCAATGATCGGCATTTCACCTTTCATCCTAACCCTTAGTATTGCCATTATGAGTTTTGTTTTTATTTGGGGCGGATTGCTAAGCGGAAGACTCCTGGCTGCGAATAAAGTAATGCAGCACATTGCTTTCTTACCGGGAGTATTATTAATTATGATTGGAATCTTAAAATTATAAAAAGATAGGAGCCAAATATGGAACAGGTTATCGGAATTACAGGCGGTATCGCTAGCGGCAAAAGCAGCATTAGTCAATACATCAAAGAGATGGGGTTTACTGTGATTGATGCTGACCTCGCTTCAAGAGCGGTTGTTGAACCTGGCCAAGAAGCTTATACCGAGATCATTTCAGTGTTTGGCGAAGAATTGCTGCTTCCAGACCAAAGAATCAATCGAACGAAATTAGGGGCGATTATCTTTCATGATGATGAAAAACGCCTGCTTTTAAATGGAATTGTTCACCCTGCTGTGAGAAAGTGGATGTTAGCACAAAAAGAAGCAGCCTTCCAAAATGGACAGTGTACAGTCTTTATGGACATTCCGCTACTATTTGAAAGCAAGCTAACTTATATGGTTGATAAAACATTACTTATCTATGTCGACGCCGACATTCAAGTTGATCGATTAATGAAACGGAATCAATTGTCTGAAGACGATGCAATGGCAAGAATTAATTCTCAAATGCCGCTTGCTGAAAAGATCGCCTTAGCAGATGCAACAGTTGATAATAATGGGCCGT